>JASJGS010000054.1:0-9210 GCA_033791445.1 Bacteroidales bacterium
AGCAGTTACTGCAATGTGCGAGCTACTATGGGTTCCATAATCGCGCACAACACCTTCAATCATTCCTTTCATCGAAAGCGCAGGGTACATGCTTAAATACAGTTGAGTAGCTTTTTGTAAATCTAACTCATCGTAAACCTTCTGTACGGTTTCTTCGGTTGGGTAACCGCCCGGGAATTCTAGTTTTCCAAAGTTTGTATTCATGGTAAGCGGCGCATGCTTAAAACCACCTGTTTTATAAGGTGTTTGGGTTTTAGCCCAATCAAAAATGCTGGTTTCTGAGTCGGGCATTTGTTCACTTAGTTGAACCCCTTGAATACTTTCTTCTGCTGTGGCAGCTGGTTTTTGTTCTTTTGTTGATTCCTGATTGCAACCAATGGTAAAAACCAATATTATTGCTATCAAAGGCAGCACAACGAATCCTTTTGATGGGTAGTTTTTCTTTTTCATTTTAATTTGATTTTTGTTTAAGTAAAACAGTGTATTATTTTTTTGATTTATTGCCGGTTAAAGCATTGGTTGCGAATACAATATTAAGCATGAACATATTGGTTTTAAAGCGCTGGCGTATACCATAATCAAAACCATATTTAAAATTTATTTGCAGGCGTTCTTTCCATGCCCAGTAAGCCACATTGAATGCCAGAGTACCTTTTCGGTCGTGGTAACTGGGATCCCAGTACACATCCTCTCCCCTGTCATCTGTAACCTGCCAATTATTGCCTCCGATCACAGCCATTTCGAGACGTTCTGAAAGGTATTGACTGATCCCATATTCCAATGTAAAACGGTTGCCCGGGTTAAAGTCTTCCCCTTTAATGTATCCGTTAAGCTCATAGGTCAATCCCAGCAAAATGGCTGTCGATTGATCAACTTTTGGATAAAAATAGGTGAAAATCTGGGGTTGGTGGGTCCAGAAACCCAGTCCGATGTTGTCTTCAGCCCCAGTTTCATACCGCCCGGTAGGGGCAGTGAAACCATAATAGAAAGTTAGGTCAAGATGATCCCATCCCCATGTAAGTCCAATCGGAGCAACGTAAAGGTCACCGAATCCTGAAAGTCTGCTGGTGCCACTTCCAGTATAAACACTGTCAATGGTACCTCCTCTTTGCTCAGTTATAAAAGAGGCATCAGCCCAAATATAACTGGGTACCACACCAATCATCCATTGAGCACCCCCAAGCACGGGAAAGGGCACTCCATAAAAGAAAGCAGGAACAGTAGCAAATGAATTCAAATCTATACTGAGGTCTATTTCCGGTGATCCAGGTAAAAAATCATCCAGGGGGATTTTACTGTATTTATTTCCATCTTTATCGACATATTGGTTGGTAAATGAATATTGGTTGTACCATACAATTGCCAGGCCGGGTGCTCCCTTTGCCATATCCCTCAAGTTCATAAATGCAGGACTGTAATGCCCGGTTTGAAACGGCGATACCTGCTGAGCTTTTGCAGCTTGAAAATGTGATAGACAAAATACAATTAATAGGGCTATTGCTCTATACCCAATTTTCAGAATTGAATCCATGATTTGATGTTTTTTTAATACCTAATTTCTTATAAAAATTTTCATTTTTAAGTTATTCAGCACCCGAACTTAACTCCTGCTGTATTTGCTCCTTGACCTCATTGTATTTCTCTTTTAGTTTTCCTGATATTGTTTCAGGTAAATCATGCAATTTCTTCAACTTAAGTGAGAAATAAATATTAAAGATACCCACTGTAACAAAAGCCAGGCCTGTCCAAACTACCATTGATAAACCTGCAAACCCAGGGTTAAAAACCAATATGAATGAGAACAAGGTTCCCAATATTCCAAGGCCCAACATATAGCCCCAATCCATAATATGATAGTTTCGCAATTCAAATGAAAGACTAATGGCCATAATAGACCGATAAAGAACTACAAATCCCACCATAAATGGAAGGGTTACCATTGAAATCTCAGGATTATCAATCAGCACAAGGCCCACCAAGAAAGTTAGAATACCCAATGCCAGGTTCCATCCCCATCCATCCAAAACTTTTCGGTTTGAAATTGAAAAAACAATCTCAAATATTCCACCCACTAAAAATGAAATACTGAACAGTAATGCCAGGCCCACATAAGATTCCAGCGGTGTGAAGAACACAAGTATTCCGATTCCTACAAATATTATCCCAACAATTAATGTGAGATACCAGTGCTTTACAGAGTTTTTAATTGTCTTAAAAAAATTTGTTGCCATAATGTTAAATTTTAGAGTTTAAACTTTATTGTTAGCTTTTGAATGATTTTTTGTTTTTGGCCTATCAATTTTCCTTATAGAATTAATGGACAACTTAAGATTAAATAAGTTATTAATTAAGCCCGACAATGCAGCCTGGTCAATTATATGAATAACAAAGGATGAAATGTAATATCCTTCATCATTCTTTTTTTCTATATACTGTGTAATATTAAAATTCTCCAATATAGATTCATGCAATTGACCCCTGATCTTGATTTCATAATAAGCAGGTCCAAAAAAGCTGATTGTATTCTTATTAGGCATAAAGTATAGAAAGTTAAAAATCGTATCTTAAAGATACCTAGTCTCTATATCATTACAAATACTTCTTTGGTGTAATAAAAGGATAAGAAAAGTAGAATTTTCATACCTGAGTTACATTTTGACAGGCAGAAAAGCAAATTGGTAAAGTAAAAACAGGAGAATTTAGTTAAACTTGAAGAAGCCTAATTAATCAGTCCCTGATCTTTTGCTTTTTTGAGTAAATTAACACGATTTTTTACATTGAACTTGCCATAGATGTTGGAAAGGTGCTTTTTAACAGTATATTCCGTGATAAATAGTTGTTCCCCGATTTCTTTATTTCTAAGTCCTTGAGCAAGTGAAGCCAGCACATCCAGTTCTCTGAATGAGAGTAAGACATTCACGTCCTTAATCTTCTCCTTTAACTCTTCTTCCTGATTTTCTAATAAATCAGTAGCATGCTCTTCTCTCATATTTGCACTGTTTTGCCTGAAGGTTTCAATGAGTTGTTCAATAAAAACAGCTGAAGGATTCTGTGCTCTTTCAATTTTTAAAAGTAATCCGTACATTTCATTTCCTGCCATGAGGAAGGGACGCACCCAATTATGTTGAAAAGCAAGTTCTAAATCCTCTTCGACAACTTTAATTGCTTCTTCTGTTTTTCCCTGTTTATTCAAAATCAGTGCTTGCAATAGAGAGATATCAATTTGATGTGTTGATAGTTTTGCTGAATAGGTGATATTCTTCATTTCTGTTAGCAATTCTGTTGCTTCCAGTAAGCTTATATCAGAACCCTCAGCGATGAGTATCCGGGCTTTTGTTATTAAGGGGGCTTCTAACCATAACCACAATCCAGAAATATCAGGCTTGCTATTAAATGACCTTGCCCATTTCAATGCAGAGGGCATGTCAGCCTTCATTAATGCTAACTGTGCCTGACAGGAGTTTGCAACTATGAGACACTCGGGGTCATTTGCATGGTTTGCAAAATCTTTTAGAATTGTCATGGCTGTTGTGGCCTCTTCTGAACGACCCAGTATCTGATTTGCAATCACCAAGCCTGCTAAGGCATCTGTTGTAACTCTATTGTGACCAATATGTTTATTTTCATTTACCCAATTAAAACCAATCAATGCAGCTGTCATTTCAAAACGCTGGAAATCAACCCATGCTAAAAGGTAATTCGCCCAGGAAAGAGAATGTAATTTACCACTTTCAAGTGCATATTTTTTCAAACGCGCGACATCTCTTTCAACGCCAGATATATCCCCGCTAACCATGTGCAAAAATGCAAGACCTCCTAGTAAACGTATAATATAAAGGGGTTCTGATGGACTTACATTTGCCAGACTTTGGTTCAACGATTGAACAGCTAATTCCTTTTTACCCTGCTTAAGTCTGGCAAGGCCTAACATAAGTTCGACCTCTCCCTGGATTACTCCAAATCTGCCATTTATAATTTGAAGTGCTTTCTCAAGATACTCCAGGCTCTTCAAATCATCATCCTGGAAATATTGAAAATATCCTTTAAAAAAGTATAATTCCCCCAACAAGATTTCGTTTGAAGTGTTCTCTTTTAGCAATTCTTCAAGTTTTTGAACAATGGCAACCAATTCATCAACCTGGGATCGCTCATAACAAATCCAGGCTTTCAACATCAATAATCCAGGTCTATCCTTGCTAATTTCTTTTGGAAGTTGGTTCAACCACCTTGCCAGGTAGAACCAATTATCGGAATTCAATTGATTGAGTCGATGACTTTCAATAATTTCCGCAGCTCCTTTGGGATTGTTTGCCATTAGCATATGATGAATTGTTTCCTCCACTAAATCCTGACTATTGAACCATTTAGCAGAGTTTTCATGCAATCTACTTATACTTTTGGCATCAATTTTCTTTTTCAGCCGGCTATTCAGTAGTTCCTGAAATAAGTGATGGTATCTAAACCATTTTCTCTGACGGTCGAGAGGAATTACAAATAATTCAGATTTTGCCAACCATTGTATAAAGGATCCACCTGAGGTAAACTTCATATTTCCACTGGCCTCAGAACTAAAAATGGAATCAATTAATTCGGCACAAAACCGTTTAAAAATGGATGTTTTGATAAGTAAATCCTGCATCTCCGGAACCTGGTTTGCTATAAGCTCTTCCACCATAAATTCAGAAAGAGAGTGAACATTGTCACCAAATTTCTCAAATACCTCGTCGGTATTCTCCAAATTTTCGATTATTAGTGAGGCCAGTTTAAGACCCGCTATCCAACCTTCAGTTTTTGTTTCAAGCGTTTCAGCAAGTAAATTATCAATTTTAATTCCGCGTAATTTTTGAAACAAAGAAATAACTTCATCTTTATTGAATGAAAGGCTATTCATTCTTATTTCCAACATCTGTCCATGTACCCTTAACACATTTATATTCAGCGGAGGATCACGGCGAGTAAGAATTGAAAGGTGTAAATGTTTGGGCGGAAATTTCAATAATTCATTAATTATTTCATGAACTGATTTTTCAAGGATCAAATGATAGTCATCCAGTACGATTACAAAATCCTTTTTTATCTGGTCTATATCATTGATTAACGAATGAGATAATACCTTGATGGGTGGAAGCTCTGAGGCTTTAAGTAAATCACCCGTATTTTTCATAGATTCCGGGAATATTTTATTAATTCCTGCTATAAGCAAGTTCAAAAATGTCCACAATTCGTTATCATCCTCACTCAATGATATCCAAACATTGGGGCATTTAGATTTTTCCAGCCATGAACTCAAAAGCATACTTTTACCATATCCTGCCGGAGCACAAACCAGGGACAATGGTTTCATCAAATTATAGTTTAACTTTTCAATGAGTCGATACCTGTATATATGTTCATCAGTTAAAGGTGGCCGGTGAAGTTTGGTATATAGAACATGAGTTCTTTTATTTTCATTCCCGGGATCATCTTTTTCAAGAGCAATTTTTGTTATGGAGGAAGACAGGTACATTTCACCTTTAACTATCTTCTGAATGGCAGCTACCAACTCCTCAGCAGCACTTTCCTTTAACAAATATCCGCTGGCTCCTGCCTCCAACATATTTTTAACAAAACGCTTGCCTGAATGTATGGAAAGGGCCAAGATTTTTACATTTGGATCAGATGATAACATTTTCCTGGTGGCTTCGATTCCATCCATGCCTGGCATATTGATGTCCATCACAATAATATCAGGGTTAAGCTGTGCTTGAAGTTTAATAGCTTCCAGGCCATTACCGGCTTCACCAATTACTTCTATTTCCTTTGTCGACTCAAGTAAGGAGCATAGCCCGGCCAGAAACACAGGATGATCATCAACAATGAGCACTTTTATGGGCATAGCATCTATTTTTTGAGTGGTAGCTTTAATTTAATCCTGGTTCCTGTTTCTGAAGAGCTTTTTATCTCCAGTGAACCACCTATATTTTGTATTCGTTCACGTATACTGAAAAGGCCGAATCCAAAATCTTTATTTTCCAACATATCAGGATTGTAGTCAAACCCAATCCCATTATCATGAACACAGATATTGAGTATATCATTTTTCTCAAAGACATTTAGAGTGACATAATTTGCCCTGGCATGTTTAATAATATTAATAAGCAACTCCCGAATACATCTGAAAAGCAAATAACGCTCTTCATTGTTGATGGCAAATATCCTATCCTCGCCCATTATTGTTGATTTAATTCCATGTTTTGTCTCCAGCTCCTCATCCACCCAATCTGAAATAGCAGCCATAAGACCAATTTCATTCAATTGGGGCGGACTCAGTTCAAATATGGCATTTCGAGTAGCTGTTACAGCGTCCATTAATCCAGCAGAAATATCCTTCATCTTACTCAGAATCAATGTTTTGTCCATCCTTTCATTTATAGCTGCAATTTGCAGCCGGGATGATGCCAGTAGTTGACCAACATGATCATGCAGATCGGTGGCAATAGCCTGCCGTTGTTTTTCCTCAACATTTGTTAAATCCAATGCCATATCCTTTAGCCTCTGTTGATATTGCAAGATCTGCTTTTCAGCATTTTTACGTTCAGAAATATCGCGGGCCAACAACAGGATTGCAGGTTCCCCCATATAGTTTGTTGGACTGGCACTGAACTCTATAACAAGGGATATACCATTTTTAAGTTTTAATTTCATTTCATATGGTTTCCATTCATTCGGATCTACCTTATCCCTGTATAATTGAATAATCCCGGGCAGGTCATCCATATCGATAAAATCGATAAATCCTTTTCCAGTAAGTTCATCTGCAGTATAGCCAGTTAATTGACTCATTTCATGATTGGCGAATTTAATTTTGTCATCCTGGATTAGAAGAACACCTTCATTTAAATGTTCGACAAGGTTTCGGTATTTTTCTTCACTTTCTCTTAATGCGATCTCTGCCTGTCTACGTAAAGTGATATTTTCAGCAACATTCACCACTTTGACTATGTCGCCATTGCTGTTTTTAATGGGGTACAGCCGGACATGGATCCAGCGGGTGTTGCTCGTTGTCTCAATGCCAATAGTGTCCATGGTATTTTTAGAAATGTACTCGATCAATGGCAGCTCAACGTTCTCTCCGTTGAACGCTTTTTCAATAAGCGGCATGGTGCCCAGCCTGATAGCCTCTGCATCTTCCAGGAGGTTGTAGTTTTCTTTGATTACCGACCAGGCTTCCTCTGTAAAACCCCATAGCTTCATGAATGCTTGGTTGACCTGATCGATCCGTCCGTCTGGATTCGTTATTGAGATGGCGTAAGGAGCCTGACTCATCAACTCCCGGAACTTTTCTTCACTTTCTATTAATGCAACTTCAATTTTTTTTCGTTCGGTGATATCACGACCGATGCAATACATGGTTTTTTCTTTTACCAATGGAGTGGCGGTCCATGAAATATGTCTGATTGAGCCGTCTTTGTGAAAATAACGATTCTCAAAATCAATCGTTCTCTGTCCGATGGCTAATTTGTCGATCTCGGCAGTTGTTTTCTGAATATCATCGGGATGAATAAAATCGATAAAGGGTTTCGACATCAATTCAGCAATTGAAAATCCTAGTATTGTCTCCCATGCTGGATTCAGTTGTTTAAAAATCCCATCAAAACCAGCAATCCCGATCAAGTCGCTGGATAAGTTGAAGAGCCTGTTTCTTTCTTCTTCTGCTTTTTTACGCTCAGTTATATCTCGCACCATGACTAAATCGGCAATAGTCCCATTGTAATTAGTGAGTCCTCCATTAAATTCTACTTCTATTATTTCTCCATCTTTCCTAACAATTTTAGACTCATACTTAGGAACAGGCTCACCCTTCATCCTTTTTGCATACTTTGTTTTTACATTCTCAATTTCGCTTTGTTTAATATATTCTAAAAAGTGACTATCCAATAATTCATCTGTAGAATATCCTGTCATTTTTGTTATTGCCGAATTGACAAATCGGAGGGTTACAGCTTGTATCACAACTACACCGTCGTTTGCTTGCTCAACCAAGGCACGGTAGTTTTCTTCACTTTCTCTTAATGCGATCTCTGCCCGTTTACGTGAAGTGATATCTTCACATAGAATTACAATATTTTCAACTTGCCCCCTGGAGTTTTTGAGGGGAAAACCTGTTGATTTCACCCATATTTTATCTGGTCCAACAGGGGTAATACCCAGGGATTTTTGACCTCTCTCTAAATCAAACTCATATTCAGGAAAAGAAACTGTTTTCCCGGAAAAAAGATTTTTAATTCCTGGAGTGAGGCCTTGTTCTTCTGTTTGAGGATCGTGAAATATATTATACTTATTGTACAATAACGATTCAAGCTCCGTATCAAGACCAAGAAGATTATAATATGACTTATTTAATTTAACAAGCTGTCCATCCAGCGAAAAAATCTGAATATAATGGGGGCTTTGTTCTACAAGACTTCTAAATTTTCCTTCACTTTCTTTTAAGTCTCGTTCTGCTATTTTTTTTTCAGAAATATCCTGATGCATTTGTACCACATGTGTAACCATGCCATCAATATCCTTAATAGGATAAAGCCAACTGCTGACCCATTTTTTTTCACCTTTTCCGTCAGTTACACCCTCCTGTGATGAATCAAACTCAAGGTCATCGATATCGGGTATTTCACCGGAAAATGCTTTCTCAAGATGTGGCAAGTAACCTAGTGCTTCAATCTGTTTACTTTCAAAAGCATTGTATTTACCAACAATATCCTCTTTTTTCAAATTCCATAGTTTTTCAAAGGCACTGTTTGCCTCCACCAGCATGCCATTTCGATCATATATTTCATGGACTATAGGAGATTGTTCGAATAGATCTTTAAATTTTTTTTCGCTTTCGATGGATGCAATTTCAGCTTTTTTGCGCGCTGTAATATTTTCACTTATGAATACTATGTGCGTAACTCTCTCTTTCTCATCTTTTATAGAGTATCCCTGGGTTTTTATCCAACGTTTTTCAACATTTGGGTGTTCAATTCCAAGAGCTTTCAAGGTGTTGGTTGGATCGTATTCATATTCCGGAAAAGAAACTACTTCACCGGCAAATACTTTCTCAACATAAGGCATGATACTCAGCTTCACCACTTGCTTATCCTCTAATACATTGTATTTATTCAGAAGTTCTGCCATTATACTTTCACTTAAGGAAAAAAGTCTGGCATAGGCCGGATTGGACTCTATAAG
>JASJGS010000055.1:0-16894 GCA_033791445.1 Bacteroidales bacterium
GTTATAATTTTTTTCTATTATCATAATATAAGGATGAAAAATATTCTGATATTCATTTCCCTTATCATCTTTTCTGAATCTATCCAGGCTCAGAGTACAGATACTATCGAATTAAAACTAGCCCTCTCAAAATACGATACAATAAGCTATAAGCGTACTATCCAGTTCAATGCACATGAAAATTTGTATTATGTAAAGGACTATTTTGAAAATGGCCAGCTTCAAATGGACGCCACTTATAGCTCAATTGACAAAATGCTAAAAGAAGGTTACTGGTGCAATTATAGATCAAATACAAAAGAAGGAGTATATAAAGAATGGTTTGAAAATGGGCAAATTGAATATCTAGGTAGTTTTAAGAATGGCCTCAGAGAAGGCCTTTGTACCTCCTGGTATACAACTGGTCAAATAGAATCTAAAAAGACATGGAAGAATGGTCAGTTAAATGGCCCATGCAAATACTGGACTGAACAGGGGGATTTGCAATTTAACTTTGTTTTCGAAAAGGGAATCTGTCAAAATCCAACAGATGTTAACTACCAGTATATAAAATATTTACCGCCCAATTATAAAAGTGACACCATAAATAAATGGCCCTTACTAATCTTTCTTCATGGAGGCGCTGCAAGAGGAAAAGATACATTGGATCTTTATGATTATGGCCCATTTGATCAGGTATACCGGGGTCGTGAATTCCCATTTATTATTGTAGCACCCCAATGTCCTAAACACATTCGGTGGTCAACCGAGAACTGGTTTGAAAGTTTCTACCTTGATTTAATCCAAAAATACAATATTGATACCAATAGGGTTTATCTTACCGGAGCAAGTCTGGGTGGCTCTGGAACATGGTACCTTGCTATTAAATATCCTGAGAAATTTGCTGCTATTGCCCCAATGTCTGGATTCACAAGCCATACCGATGAAATTCAAGAGAATTTTAATAGACTTCAAAAGATGCCTGTCTGGGCTTTTCACGGAAAATTGGATACAAATGTACCCTATGAAGAAACATACAAGCTGGTAAACCAATTGATGAAAATAAATAACAATGTTAAATTTACAAGTGAACCAGAAGTAGGACATTGGATCCACCATTTGGTATACCCGGAAACAGAATTATATAAATGGTTTCTGGAAAATGACAAAATATCTAAATAGAAGAGAAATGTTACTTTAGCATACTCTATAATTCAGAGTTTATTGATCAAAACTTCCACACAGATGAAACCAGCTTTCCTGTCACTTTACGAGACTTTTCAAAGAAAATCACTCCTTTGGAAACCAACTAATATAATGTTCGTCCTTCTAATGATCTTCCCTTGCCTGGTATTGGGTCAGAGCAAAATAAATAGCCTTCCAGCCTCATCAAAAAATGAAACACCCAATTCTGCATCCTTCTCTCCAGATGGAAGGTATGTAGTGGCAGGGGTTTATGGAGCAGCCAGGTTATGGAAAGTATCCACAGGCGATTACAAAGATTACAAAGTAAAATTAAAGAATACCACACCATTATTTGTAAATTTCTCTCCTGATGGGAAGTTTATAGCAGCTGGTATATATGGTGGTGTTAGGGTTTGGGAACTTCATTCTGGTGATTATAAAGATTATGATGCAATTTCGAAAAATGAAATTCCTGTATCGGCAAGTTTTTCTCCAGATGGAAAATATATTGCAGCTGGGGTTTATGGCCAGGTAAGAATCTGGGATATCAAAACAAGAGAATACAGAGACTTCAAGACAGAGGTCAGGAATGAAACGCCAAAATTTGTTCAATTCTCTCCGGATGGAAAGTCTGTTGTTGCAGGAATTTGGGGGGAAGTAAGAGTATGGAACATTGAATAATAATTCCAATATCATTCACTTTCGAAATATCATTACCTTTATTGCAGGCCTATGAATAAACTTACCTGCATAATATTCCTGTTTTTACTCTCAACCCCATTAGCTTTTAGCCAGGAAGTTGAACAAATTCTTCACACAGATCATACTGTTTTTCAGGTAAATAAACTAAAATCTCATGCAGATTTTTTTGGATATGAAACAGCCCTCATGGCCAGGCAAAACATACTTGAAGATTCAGAAAGGATTCTATCCTTAAATGGCCTTTGGAAGTTTAAATGGGTCAGGGCATCGGAAGATAGAATAATTAAGTTCTACGAACCTGACCTGGATGACAGCAAATGGGATTCTATTCCTGTTCCATCAAATTGGGAATTGGAGGGATATGGCTTTCCTATATACCTGGATGAGCGCTATCCTTTTACAACGAAATGGCCCAATGTTCCTGAAGACTATAATCCTGTGGGCACTTATCGCAGGTCATTCAACATAAAGGATGAATGGATTGGTGAGGACATTATTCTTCACTTTGCAGGAGTTAAATCAGCAATGTATGTATACGTGAATGGCCGATTTGTAGGTTATTCTCAGGGATCGAAAACTCCGGCTGAATTTGATCTCAGTCAATATATAAAAGAAGGAGAAAATCAAGTTGCTTTACAAATGTATCGCTGGAGTGATGCCAGTTATCTTGAAAGCCAGGATATGCTCCGTTTAAGCGGTATTGAGCGAGAGGTTTTTTTATATGCCAGACCTAAAGTTGCTATTACAGACATCAATGTAATTTCGGATTTGGATGATACTTATCTTAATGGCCTATTTCAAGCCGATATTGAAATAATAAACACAAAGGAGTCTTCTGAAAAATGTCTACTTGAAGTTCAGATAATTGATCATACCAGAGAAGTATTGGCCTTTCACCAGAAGCTAAAGATTAAGCCCAACGACACCCTTAATATTCATTTTGAATCTCTTATTTCTAATGTTAAACAATGGTCTGCTGAAATACCCAGTTGTTACCAATTACAGGTCCAACTTCTTGATCCCCGTAACAACAAAAACAATCAATATATCCAGAAGAATATTGGATTTAGAAATATCAGGATACAAAACAAGCAATTATTGGTAAATGGTAAAGCTATATATTTAAAGGGTGTGGATCGCCATGAAACCGATCCATATTCAGGCCATGTTGTCTCAAAGGAATCAATGGAAAAAGATATCCAATTGATGAAACAAAACAATATAAATGCAGTACGCAGCAGCCATTATCCCAATCACCCGTATTGGTATGATCTGTGTGATAAATATGGCCTTTATGTTATTGATGAAGCCAATATAGAAAGCCACCCTTTGGCTCTTGACGATGCAACTCAATTAGGAAATGAGATGTCATGGCTCCCGGCACACCTTGATCGCACCCAACGGATGTTCTACAGAGACCGAAATCATCCTTCAATAATAATATGGTCTTTAGGCAATGAAGCCGGCCATGGAAAAATATTCAAGCAAACATATAAGTGGTTAAAAGAAAATGATCCCACCCGGCCTGTCCAGTATGAACCTGCCGGACTTAATAAGTATACTGATATTTATTGTCCCATGTATCCAAGTCCTGAATCTCTTGTTAGGTATGCTGAGAATAATCCACAAAAACCAGCTATTATGATTGAGTACTGTCATGCCATGGGGAATTCAGTAGGCAATTTACAGGACTATTGGGACATTATCGAAAAATACCCGGTTCTTCAAGGGGGTTATATCTGGGATTGGGCAGATCAATCCCTGGAGTATACAGATGAAAATGGACAGGTATATTTAGCTTATGGCCACGACTACCATCCTGATTTGCCATCAGACGGAAACTTTTTAAACAATGGCCTGGTAGATCCTTACCGTATACCTCATCCACATTTATTTGAGGTAAAAAAAGTATATCAGCCGGTACGTTTTGTGTGGCATAGCGAAGAACAATTACTGGAGATAATGAACAAGAACTTTTTTGCCAGTCTTGATAATTTCAGATTGGAATGGAAAGTACTGGAGAATGGAATTGAAATTCAAAATGGAATAATTGATACATTGCATATAGGTCCACATGAATTGAAAAGTTACCCTTTGAATATTTTTCCCTTTTCCACCAAAAAAGAGTATATTTTACTTGTTCAATTAATTACAATTAACCCGGATGGACTTGCAGATCCAAATCATGAAACCGCCTTTGAACAGTTTATCCTTCAAGATTTTGGTTCAATCCCCATATCAAAAACAACACAATCTACACTCCAGATAGAAAAGGAACAAAATAACTATATCCTTAAAAATGAAATAATAAAGATGCATATTCACCAGGAAACCGGTGAAATTAATTTATGGAGTTTTGGAAAAGAGTTGATAACAGAATACCCTATTCAACCCAATCTTTGGAGGCCACCAACAGATAACGATCTTGGAAATGGAATGCATAAGTGGGCAAAGCTATGGCAACAGGCAACCTTGGAGGCAGACCCATTGCTAAAAGAGTCTCCAATACAAACAGAAAATGGTGTCTTTTTCCAGGTTGACTATCGTCTACCAGGAAGCATAGCTAGTTTAATCGTTGATTATACTCTGCAAGAAAGTGGTGCTTTGATTGTGAATTTCTCATTTTCACCTTTAACAGACAGTCTTCCTAATATTCCCAGGTTGGGTTTATCCCTTAGCTTACCTGATAATTTTACTGATGTATCCTGGTATGGTAGAGGACCACACGAAACCTATTGGGACAGAAAGTCTTCAGGGAAAATAGGTATTTACGATGGATTAATAATTGATCAGTTTCATCGATATCCCAGGCCCCAGGAAACAGGCAATAAGACTGATGTAAGATGGATGTCTTTGAAATCAAATCAGATAAATTTAACTGTACACCCCATTGATAACCAGCTATTGAGCTGTAGCGCATGGCCTTTTGATGTTTCAGAACTGGAATTTATTCTAGGAATAGATGGAGGTGAGTCTGCCTCAGGCTTAGTTCCGGTCACATCGAAACATGGAGCCGACATTCAAATTGGCAACAGGGTGCAATGGAATATTGACCATTTTCAAATGGGTGTAGGTGGGGATACCTCATGGGGCCGACTGGTGCACGATGAATATACTATCCCTCCTAAAGATTATCACTATACATTTGTCCTCATTCCAACCCTAAATAAATGAAAGAACTTTGCATAAATAATGATAAGCGAAACCTTGATAAACTGATAAATAATTGATTATGACAAAAACGCTTGGCAACCTTTTAGCATTTTTTCTAATTGGAATATTTATACCCGTACACGCTCAATATTACCCTCATTCTGAGGATATCGATTATTTAGAAGATTATCGGGGCCAATATCACTTCAGTCCCAGATCTGAATGGATGAATGATATCAACGGACTGGTATACCTTGATGGAAAATACCATATGATTTATCAATGGGGTAAAGCAATCCGGCATGGTGGTTACGCTACAAGTCCGGACTTATTGCATTGGAAAGATGAAGGAGTGGCCCTAATACCACAAAAATCATTCTTAGCCTCAGATGCTGTCCGAAATGTGTCTGGTGACCAGATATATTCTGGAAGTGCAGTGATTGTTTCAGCTAAGGTGGCCAAAGAAATTACTGGATCAAGTAAGGAGGCAATTATAGCTATTTATACTGGAACAGCAAAAGGAACCTGCCTGGCATGGAGTAATGATAACGGGGATACCTGGCATGATTATGCTAATAATCCGGTGGCAAACCCTACTGATAAAGCCTACCCGCGCGATCCATGTGTAATCTGGCATGCACCAAGCTCTAAATGGGTAATGGCTTTGTATGAAAACGGAACAACTTTTTATGGATCAAAAGATCTTATTAATTGGAAATTTCTAAGCAATGTAAAATTTGGACATGAATGCCCGGATTTATTTCAATTGCCACTTGATGGGAATAACAACAATAAGAAATGGGTATTGCAGGATGCCAATGGCTCCTACTTAGTGGGTGATTTTGATGGTGAAACCTTTGAATTGGATCAGGGTCAGGATACCCTGGTTATGGATGTGGGGCCAGACTTTTATGCCGCACAAACATTTCCTATGGGAAATTTACCTGGTAAAGATCCAAGAATAATTCAATTGGCCTGGATGGACCATTGGAATGGAGGTATTGGTGAAACAGTATGGGAACGAAATGCCACTTTCCCTGTTGTCTTAGACCTGGTAAACGATGGGAATCAAAAGAGGATAAGCCGGTATCCCATTAATGAAATTACCAGACTATATGAAAGTAATAAAACCTGGGATCGTCAGATCATAAATTCAAAAACGAATCTACTCTCAGATGTAAAATCTAAGAAGTTCGACCTGATTGCTGAATTTGACCTTTCAAAAACAAAGGCTACAAAGTTTGGATTTAGAATTGCGAATAAGACAGTTGAATACGATATAACCGAAAATACCTTATTGTCTAAAAGCCTTTTACCTGATAGATCTAGTAAATTGAAAATTAGAATATTGGTGGACTGGGGACAACTGGAAGTCTTTTCCAAGGAGGGAGTTTTTTCCTATACCGAACAATTTGCCTTTACGCCTGAAAGGGATGATCTAGAATTGTTTTCCGATGGTGAAATTACTCTGGTGAAAATGGAATTCCATGAAATTGCAAGAATCTGGTAAAACCAACAAGAATTATAAGTGATAAACATTGATTTTAACCAACTAAATATTTTAAGATGAAAAAAAATTGGATGCTCATATTCCTTTCTGCTTCCCTGACCATTAGTTCCAGTGCTCAAACGAAGAAATCGCCCTCTTTTGAAGAGGTAATTTCCTTAAAGTCTGTATCAAATGTGCAAATTTCACCAAATGGAAAACACGTTATCTTCCAGTCTAATTCTGTTGATTGGAAGGAAAATAGGTACGATACCGAAATATGGATTTCTAAAAATGGAGATACACCCTTTCAGTTAACCAACAACCTGAAGAGCAGTAGTAGCAATCCAAAATGGTCGCCTGATGGGAAATGGGTTGCTTTTCTTTCTAATCGATCCGATAATACTCAAATTCAGGTCGTCCGATTAGCAGGAGGAGAATCTTTCCAGGTAACACGTACCAAAAAGAGTATATACAACTATGATTGGTCACCAAATGGGAAAAAAATAGCCTTCATGCAATCAGAGGATAAATCGAAAGAAGAAAAAGAAAGAAAGGATAAATATGGAGGATACGCCGTTGAAGACCAGGAGTATAGTTTTAGCCAACTTTGGATTACCGATTTTAATTCGGAAAACCTTGTTCAACTTCCATTGCCAGCTCAGATGGATGATTCTGTATACAAAGAGAATCTAGAACCGAAGTTGTTAATGGATAGCGTGGGTTTCACCATTAATTCCTTTAAGTGGTCCCCGGATGGTTCAAAAATAGCTTTTGGGCATCAACCTGATCCTTTGATAAATTCATTTTTTAAAGCGGATATATCCATTTATGATATTTCTTCCAAAACAACAGAGGTTCTGGTTAAGAACCCTAGTTTTGATGGTTTGGTATGTTGGTCTCCTGATGGAAATTCCATTCTTTACCGTTCAGCTCTCAACGATAGCACTTCAAATTATTATCTGAATGGCAAGTTGTTTAAAATAAATATTGACGGATCAGGTAATAAGCAATTAGGAAAAAACTTCGATGAAAATCTATCTCAGCTAAGCTGGAACAGTTCAGGAATTTTTGGGCTGGTATGGCAAAAAACAAAGAGAAAGCTTATTAGAGTTGATCCAGAAAATGGCAAAACACGAATTCTAACTGATGGTCCATATAAAATTGGCAACTTTTCATTTTCCACAGATGGAAAAAAATTAGCCTATACCGGTGCTGATGAAAATGATTTGACTGAAATTTACACAAGTAAGTACCCTCTGCAAGCTTCAGTTCAGGTAACACATTGTACCAAACAAATTGAAAACTGGTTGATCGCCAATAGCGAAGTAATTTCATGGGAAAGTGAGGACGGGTCACTCATCGAGGGAGTCCTCCACAAACCTCAGAATTATGATCCCAATATAAAATACCCCTTGTTTGTCATTATCCATGGGGGCCCTACAGGGATTTCAACCCCTGAACCCACTCCCTCTTATGTTTACCCAATGCTCCAGTGGCTAAATAAAGGGGCTCTAATCCTCCGACCCAATTATAGAGGTTCTGCGGGTTATGGAGAAGAATTTCGTTCATTAAATGTGAAAAATTTAGGTGTAGGCGATGCCTGGGATGTATTATCTGGCATAAAGTATTTGGATAGTAAGGGCTATATTGACATAAACAAACTAGGGGCTATGGGATGGAGCCAGGGAGGATATATCTCTGCCTTCCTGACAACCAATTCAAATATCTTCAAGGCCATCTCAGTTGGAGCTGGTATTTCCAACTGGGCCACCTACTATGTTAATACCGATATTCATCCATTTACCAGGCAATATCTAAAAGCTACCCCATGGTCAGATAAAACTATTTACGAAAAAACCTCTCCCATGACCAATATTAATAATGCAAGCACGCCAACTTTAATCCAACATGGAGAATTTGACAGAAGGGTTCCTCCTGCCAATGCTTTTGAACTGTTCCAGGGACTTCAGGATGTAGGTGTTGAAACTAAATTAATCATTTACAAAGGTTTTGGGCACGGCATCAGTAAACCAAAAGAAAGGTTGGCTGCAATGTGGCATAACTGGCAGTGGTTTGGTAAATATATCTGGGATGAAAACATAGAGGTTCCAATGAAATAGAATTTTAAGCCAATCCCTTTTTCTTATAGAAAAAAAAGTTTGAGCTTGATTTCCTTCATGATACAAAAGAGTTATTCTAAAAGTAAGGCAGTAGACAACTATCAAAAAACGCTAATCTATTCACCTCATTAACTGATCCTTCCATGAATTTATAAAAAATAGTCTCATATGCATGTTGCAACATACTTTGTTTTAACTTATATTTGTAACCTATAATAAATTCTCTGTATGAAAGAAATATGGAATCAACGGTATGCCCAAGAGCTATTTGTGTATGGAACTGAGCCAAATGAATTTTTCAAAACTCAACTTTCCCTTCTACCTGCAGGCAAAATACTACTTCCTGCTGAAGGAGAGGGTAGAAATGCTGCCTATGCTGCATCAAAAGGATGGAATGTTATAGCCTTTGATAGTAGTATGTCTGGCAAAGAAAAGGCAGAAAAATTAATGAAGCAGAAAAATGTGCAGTTTGAGTATCTCATTGAATCTTTTGAAGAGTTTGAATATCAGGAAAGTTCTTTTGATGTGATTGCTCTCATATATGCGCATACCTTCAATAGAAAAGACAATCATCAAAATATACTTCGTTATTTAAAGCCAGGAGGAACTTTGCTATTAGAGGGTTTTTCAAAAAAGCAAATTTTCTACAATTCGGGTGGACCCCGGAAAAAAGAAATGCTGTTCTCAAAAGAAGAACTGAAATCAGATTTTTCTGATTGTAAACTACTTGATATAGATGAACTGGAAAGTGAACTGCAGGAAGGGCCAATGCATATTGGAAAGGCATCGATCATAAGGGCAATAATGAAGAAGTAATATAAAATTAGGAACAAAATCAAATAATAAATAATTTAAAATCAAATCGTTATGAAAATCAAAACAATTTTAATCGTGAGTGTTCTGGCACTCGGTTTTTCTACTGGCTCTCAAGCTGGTGAAAGCCAATCAAGTAAATCAAATGCAGAGACGGAAAACAACACAAAAGCTGCTTCAGCAAATTATTCCATTAACACTGAAAGTTCGGTGGTCAACTGGAAAGGAAGCATGGCGGGTGTTTATGCACACACCGGCACCTTGAAACTGTCCAAGGGCTCTATGGTTCTAAAAAATGGTAAAATATCAAAAGGGAATTTTACAGTCGATATGAATTCGATGAAAACAACTGACTCTGATGATAATTATAAAAATGCGCCAAGAGAAAGGCTGGTAGGTCACCTCAAATCTGATGATTTCTTTGCAACAGAAAAATTTCCCACGGCTTCTTTCAAAATAACTAAACATTCAGAAAATGAATTAAGTGGAGAATTAACAGTTCGGGGTATAACAAACAAGGAAACGGTTACGAATGTGAAAATATCTGAATCTGATGGCGCATTCAAAGCCACAGGCAACCTGGTTTTTGACAGGCAAAAATATAAGGTTACCTACAAAAATAAAATGGGTGATATGGTACTTTCTGACGATATTGAGCTAACAATCTCTATATCGGGAAAATCAGAATAAATCCATCCATTTCTAAAGAAATTAGTCATAGCAAAACATGAATTATTTTCATGATCAGAGGAAATAAATCTATATTTCCTCTGGTTATGCTAATTTTGAAAAGCAATTTCTATTTGTATAAATCCCTGGATCCAAGAAAAGAAATTATATGAAAATAGAAGAGGAAATAAAAGGACGTTTTCGGAATGAATACCACAAGGGCACTATCAACCTGATTTACACTGTAAAACAATTGATGTACCAGTTTATACAACTATTGAAAGCTCACGGCCTTACCGAACCACAATACAATATATTAAGAGTTTTGCGGGGATATCGTAAAGAAGGTCCGGCCTCCATAGGTTTTTTAAAAGAACGCATGCTCGATAAAAATTCAGATGTTAGCAGAATAGTAGATAAATTGTATGAAAAAGGATTGGTAGAAAGAAAAGAAAACGCAGCTGATCGCAGGCAAAAAGATATCGAAATATCAAAAAAAGGATTGGAACTCCTGGCAGCTATGGATGATTGTGAAAGAAAAACAGATAGTTTGTTAGAAAATCTTAATCCACATGAGGTAAAAGAATTAAACAATTTATTAGATAAAATACGAAGCTAATAAAATCTCATTCCCTTTAAAATGGATATTACATCGAAAAGATTAATTCTAAAAGAAATTGGTTGGGATGATCTGGAAGATATTCATCGTCTTCATTCCTTTCCGGAAGTGGATGAATTCAATACCCTGGGTATACCACAAAATATAGAAGAAACAAGGAAATTAATTCGCCCGAATATTGACTCACAGAAAGATACAACTCAAAAATCATTTACATGGAAAGTGTGCCTGAAAAATTCCAATACTTTTATCGGATTAGCCGGTTTAACGCTATCCTGTGATAAGTTTAAACTGGGTGAGATTTACTATAAGTTGCTACCTTCCTACTGGGGTCAGGGCTACGCCACGGAAGTTGCAAAATCATTGATTAAATCAGGTTTTGATGATTTTAAGCTGCATAAAGTTGAGGCAGGAGTGGCAACTGCTAATCACAAATCTATACGGGTACTTGAAAAAGCAGGAATGATTCGTGAGGGATTAAGAAGAAAGATTCTTCCCATAAGGGGAGATTGGAAGGACAACTATCACTATGCTATTATAGAAGATGATCCCAGAGATTAGAATAAAGTTGAAATGCAATCCGATTATTCTTCGCAAGAATGTATTACATCTTCCACTCGTTTAAAGTTAAATTCAAATCCAGCCGCCTGAATCTTTTCGGATGACACTCTATTGCCTTTTAACAAGATATCTGACATATCTCCCAGCATAAGCCTCATGACAAATGATGGTACATTGGGCAAAAAGAAGGGTCTGTTAATTGCCTCGCTCATGGTTTTCATGTAATCATAGTTGTTAATATGATTTGGGGCTACTGCATTATAAATTGAGTCAGAAGTATAATTTTCTATAACGAATAAAAACATTCGGCTCAGATCAGAAATTTCTATCCAGGGCATATATTGTTTCCCACTTCCAAGACCAGCTCCCATCCCAAGTTTCACTGGTATCATCATTTTTGTTAGCGCTCCACCCTTTCCAGATAGAACCACACCGATTCTTAGAATTGCTGTTTGGATTCCAATTCTTCTAAACTTTTCTACACCTTTTTCCCAGCTCTCCGCTGTTTTTGCCAGGAAATCTTTTCCAGGATTATCTTCTTCAGTAAATACTTTATCAGAGGCTTCCATTCCGTAAAAACCAACCGCTGAAGCCGAAATGAACATTCCAGGCTTTTTTATGGCTTCTTTGGTTTTCGAAAAAAGGAGATCTGTTGTTTTGACCCGGCTGTCTAATATCCTTTGCTTCTGGCTCCTGGTCCAGCGCTTGCTTGCAATATTCTCTCCTGCCAGGTGAATAATCACATCGGCAAATTCAATAGCTTCCTCATCTAAAATCCCCTTTTCATAATCCCAATAAAATGACTTTACTCCTTGAGTTGGCTTACTCCTCGAAAGAACAGCAACATTATAATCCTTAGCTATTAGCAATTTTGATAATTCCTGTCCAACAAGCCCGGTTCCTCCTGTTATTAAAATATTTTTAGCCATTAAAAGGGTTTCACTGAGTTTATATGATCAATTATTAGACAGAATGGAAATGGAAAAGCTACACTGTATTACTCTCCTGTTCTATCTCCTTATCCGGTTCAACAAAGCGTGGTCTTAAAGTCATTAATATTCCAGGTATGACAAGAAAGGCACCAGATAAACAAGCTCCTATTGAAATTATTACCAGAAATCCGAAAAAACGAATAGGAGGAAAACTTGAAAGGAAAAGCACCAAAAACCCAATAATTACTGACATGGCATTAAAAAATATACCTCTACCGGTGGTCTCAATAGTTCTTTGTACTGCTATTCCCGGATCTGAAATTGTTTTTCTTTCAAACTTATATCTCCAAATAAAATGGATAGTATAATCAACACCAACACCTATCATGATGGAGGAAAGAATGGCTGTGGAGATATCCAGTCGAATTCCCAGGATTCCCATAAGACCAAATAGAAATATGACAGCCAATCCCAATGGTACAATAGAGATCAATCCTGAACTTACCGATCTAAATATTATGGAGATAAGGAGAAAAATAACAAATATGGCTAAACCAATTGATCGAATCTGGCCATTTATTACAATATTGGATAGCTCCAGGGTAGTATAGGAGCGACCGCCAATAGATATATCATAGGGATCATTTGCAGTCATTTGTTCTATTTTTTCAATAATGCTCTTAATGGTCAGGTTGCTGGCATCATTGAGCGTAACAATCATTCGTGCATACTTATAATCAAAATCTACCAGCTGGTCAAAATCTCCCTCATCACTACTCATATCATATAATCCAAGATATTGTGCTACAGCATTCCTTGAATCAGGAATTTTATTGTACAAAGGATCGTCCTTATCGTTTAAGGCTTTACTTATTTCCCTGATAACATCACTTATGGATGCCACCCTCCCAACTCCTGGATAATCCCTTAATTCTATTCCATAAGAATCCATCCTCTTGAGTAATTCCGGATCTTTAATATCCCCTTCAACCAGTATGGATAATGTCTGGGTACCACCAAAATTTTTATTTATTACTTCTGCACCCTCCCTTATGGGGTGGTGTTTAGGGAAAAACCGGACCAGATCAGTGTCTACTTCAAGAAAATAAATACCAACTCCAACAACAAAGGATAAAATTACAGACCCAAGCAATATTCTTTTGGGATGATGACTTACTATTTTACCCAAATAGGAAAGAAAAATACCCAGGTAATCTTTCTTCATTCCAAAAAAAGTAGGATTTGTTTTGGTTTTCTTTAATAAACTCAGCACAGCGGGTATTAAAACCAGGCTCATTATTAAGGCAACAGCTATACCAATAGATGAAAGAACACCCAGTTGCCTGGCAGGTATCATCTGGTGTGTAAGTAAACTCAAGGTACCAGCAATAGTTGTAAGGCCCGTTAAAATTACTGGCTTCTTCAGGTATTGAAAAACTCTAATTGCAAGTTTCACTGGAATAGCCTTTTCACCTTCCAGCTTCTGAAGCTCCTGGTAATGTGCCACCATATGTATTCCATAATCATTTGCTATGGCAATAAGCATTACCGGAAGTAATATACTGATCATGGATAACTTCCATCCAAACAATGGAATTAAGCCCATTGTAATTAATATGGACATAACAACTATTGAAAAAGGTAATATGACTCCCCTCTTTTGCCGAAAGAAAGCATACAGCATAATTAACATAATAACCAGGCCAACAGGCATTAAAACCAGAAAATCTTGAGTCATCTCCGCAGTTGCCATTTCACGAATTAAAGGCAGGCCACCAATATAAACTTTCTCAGGCCCTGGAAATTCCTCCAGTATATTATTAAGCTTGTTCAATATCTCCTCATCATTTACTCCCTGATTAAGAATTATGATAATGCTGGACATTTTGAAATCAGTGGATACGGTGATTTCATAAACCATTTTATTCTTCCTTAATTTCTCACGAAGTATTTCACGTTCCTCGGGGGTATAAGGAATTTCATCAATGGCATCATCAACCATCATCATCCCATCTTCACTTCTTATATCTTTTGAATTGAAAAGTGACATGTTCTTCTTTACTTCTGGAAGAGATGTAAACGCATCCGAGAGCCGCTCCAATCGTTCGAGTGTTTCTGGATTTAGTATGTCATCTGTTTCCAGCACAACCATGAGCATACTGTTGCCACCAAAGATCTTCTCAATTTTATAGGTATTAATTCTTGCAGGCATGCTAACCGGAAGATAATTATCCAGATCCGGATCAAATTGTGCCTTAGGTATCTGCAAACCCAGAACTATGGTAATAAGGGTGAAAAATGAGATAATCCACCATCGGTATTTGACTATATACTTCCCGTCCTGTCTTTTCATGATTCAAGAAACAATATTCAATAAAAACATTTACTATTCTTGGATTTTAACCTTAGAAAAATAATTTGATTAAGCCCCAAATTGTACTTACCCTGCTAGAAGAAACAAAGATAGCTTAATCCTCAGTACAAAAAATACAAAAACTAATTATCCTCCAATTATATTGCCTCCAACTCCGTTGGTTATTTTGTCTTCAGATAACCAGGTATATCATAATGATTAAAAGTAGATTCAGGTAAAAACAAGTTCCTATTTGAGGCAAGTAAAAAAGTAAAATATCACAAATAATTCCTATTGTTTATAAATATAATTCTTACATTTGTTGACTTTTTTAATACAAAAGTCAGAAATGCTTGATTTTCTCTACACCATTACTTTTGCAAGTAAGCAGACTTACTTGATTGAAAGATAAAATATCTTTAGAGAATAAAAAGTTAAGTCTGGCAGAATTATAGTTTTACCAATAACCCGAAAGTATGCATATTGCGTTAGCTATTGATTCTTACAACAATGCGAACGGAGGTACCATTGCAGCCAAAAGACTGGTAAAGGAGCTTCGAGATCGTGGGCACCAAGTAAGTATTATCAGTGCCATTCATGAAAATCCTGAAGATCCGGATTTTTATAAGATCCCCGGATTTGTTCTTCCCGGGGCAGAAGCATCCCAGGAAAATATGAAGTTTCTTTTTGGGAGAAATGACTATAAGGTCTATAGAAAAGCTTTGAAAGATGTAGATATTGTTCAGGTCCATTTTCCCTTTCTTATGGCCCGTGGTGTTGTTAAAACTGCAAAACGTATGGGCATCCCTGTTGTAGGTGCATTTCATGTCCAACCTCAGAATATTATGGAAGCTATTGGGAAAAGAAGCAAATTTTTAGAACGCTTTATATGGCTTACTTTTAGATTTTTCCTTTTTAATCGAGTTCAGGCAACGGCATGTCCCTCTCGATTTGCAGGAGAACTTTTAAAATCTGAAGGAGTTCGCGCTCATATTCGTCCTATATCCAATGGTATACCTGTGGAATATGTTCCTGGTGAATATGAGAGACCCGAGTGGTTTGGGGATAAAATGGTATTATTAAATATTGGCAGACATGCCAACGAAAAAAGGCAATCTCTTATCATTGAAGCAGTTAAAAAGTCAAAATATAAGGATAAGATTCAGCTAATGCTGGTTGGGAGAGGAGAAATGTCAGATGAATTAAAAGCAAGTGGGAAAGATCTGCCAGTGGAACCATTCGTAGAGTATGTAAGTGCTGAAGACAAACTTAAATATCTCAATACTGCAGATCTATTTGTTCATTCTTCTATCGTTGAGCTTGAAAGTCTTTCCTGTCTGGAAGCAATTGGCTGTGGTCTACCCTGCCTTATTAGTGATTCCAAATATTCTGCATCTTCCCAGTTTGCACTCGATGAAAGATTTATTTTTAAAACTGATGATGCGGATCAACTGGCTAAAAAAATTGACTACTGGTATGAAAATCGCGATGAGCTAAAAAGTCCTGCCATGAAAAAGAAAGTTTTAGATGAGGCAGAGACCTACCGTTTTGCCAGGGCTGTCAATGAGTATGAATCCTTTCTGAAAGATGCTGCAGCTTCAAATGATCGTGAAAATGAATTTGTACTTGAGCCTGGGATTGCTTAAGTTTAGCTTTTCTTAATAGCATGGCAACCAACCAGGTAAGAAAGCAACAAGTTCCCATGGAATCGGTATACCCAATTACCATTCCTTCCGATTATACCTATATTAAAACCAACTTCAGTTACCTGTTTTTTTCTCATATTGCTTATACTCTTATATATTGGACTCTTGGAGTAGTGTTTTTCAAACTAGTTGGCACCCATAAAATTCAAGGACGAAAAAATATTAAGCCACTTAAAAAACAAGGATTCATAAGTGTAGCAAATCATTGCCATCTTTTTGACACTGTACTTACTGGTGTTGCTATGTTGCCTCGCCGACCGTGGTATGCCTCTGTTCAGAGAAATTTTGAAGCACCTTATTATAGAAAAATGTTCCGAATTTTGAGAGGATTTCCTATACCTGAAGGTGTTTTTGGTTTAAGAAAAATAATAAAGCCTGTAGTTACAGCAATTCAGCAGGGCAAAATTGTTCACTTATTTCCAGAGGAAGAGTTATGGCATCTCTACCAGGAAATCGACTATTTCCAACGAGGTGCTTTTTACCTGGCTCATCATGCTAACTGTCCGGTATTACCTCATGTTCATCTTTTTAAACCCAGAACTTTTTTCGGTAAGAAGATATCAGATAATATTCTGGATATTAAGACAATCATTGGAGAACCTATTTATCCGCG
>JASJGS010000056.1:0-11453 GCA_033791445.1 Bacteroidales bacterium
CATGAAACTATCTGAAACAAATTGAAACAAATTGAAACAATATAGAACAAATGAAACTATATGAAACAAAATAAAGTTCCATATATTTTAAAAGCTTAAAAGAAGTTTCTATGAAATAGAATAATTGACCTAATGTCCACAGCCGCAGCCACTTTCAGAACCTTGCTTAGATCCGTCCTCATCGGAGCAACCGCATCCATCATCACAATTACTGTCGTCACTATCACAATCACCGCCGCTTCCACATCCACAGCCACCCTGATTTTGTGCAGTCAAATTTTTAAGTTCATCTTCGGTTGGCTCTCTTACGCCCAATACCTCTCCCTCAAAGAACAGATCCTGACCAGCAAGAGGATGGTTAAAATCCATGGTAAGCATTTCCTTTTCCACCTGGGTAATTCTACCTGTCATCCGATTTCCTGACTGATCTCTCATAGGAATTGATTTCCCTACCTGAATCATGGTATCGTCAATTTTTCCATCAACTTCAAATGACCTCAAGGGGATATCAACCACCATTTCCTCACGAAATGGACCATAGGCATTTTCAGAGCTAAGAGGAAATGAAAAGGCTTGATCTTTCGTTAATCCAGAAATATTTTGCTCAAACAAAGGAAGAAGATATCCTGCTCCGTATAAAAATTCGAGAGGTTTATCTTTCTCAATGGTTTCAAGGACTTCCCCAGAAGCATCGTTCAAATTTAATTTATAGATAAGGGATACTATTTTACCTTCCGCTACATTCATAATTTTAAGTTATTTTATTCAAATATGTTGCAAATTAACAGGTTCAAATTCATAATTCCAACTCTGCCTCTCTTTTTTATTATTCCATTTAAAATAAGGATGGAAATGAAAATACTATAAAAATTTATTTATCAATAGCTTACAATAGAAACATTCCAATTTTGACAAATTAAAAATAAATTTTCTGATGGCAAGATGAATGGCAAATCACCACATCCGCATTAAGATTCCACCTGTTTTAAAAAGTAAAACCAACCCGGAATATTGGATTAGAATAGATCGTATTTATAGTTTCATTTAAATTCCATAGAACTACAAAATAGACACCTGCCCTGCCTCCAATAGGCTGCCGAATACCACCACCAACCAGAAAGCTATTAAGCCAAAACCTACCCGGGCAGGTTGGACAGGTAACATCAAACCATTCTCTTTCCAGACTTAGTGCTTCCCATTCCACATGGGCAAATAGTCCGAGCCGAACTCCACCAGGTAATATATCACTTAGCTCCTTAATTATATAAAATCGCGAATAAAGTTGCACTCCATAGACGTGGGTATCAAAATTATAGTATTTATCTTTCAAATACTCGTATTTAAAACCTACACCTACCGTTAATCTTGGAAAAACCCTATAGCCTACTATGGGAGAAACGACAATATTGGTTACAGAACCAAACTGAAATGAAAAAAATCCACCAAAAATAAACTTATGTTGGCTTTCTGGCTTTTTCTTCTTTTGTTCCTCTGTATTCTTCTTACCATCAATGCTTTCAAGATAATCCTGTTCCTTTTGGGAATATACAGAGATGCTTAACAAGAATACAATTAGTAAAAGAGATGAAATCCTCTTCATGATTTTGTTCAAGATGTATATGTACTATTTCAAAGTCACACTTCTACAATAATTGTGCAAAAGTAATATAAAATCATACTTATTTTTCTTTTGTCCTCGAAATGTCTGGAAATTCATTCGCTTATTTGATACCCAAATGATTGAAATAGCTTACTTTTACCCTACTCAACTATATTAGTTATAATTATGAATATTATTGTCACAGGTGCCAGCAAGGGCATTGGAAGAGAAATGGTTAAGCTATTAGCAGCAGATGGTCACAGGGTGATGGTGATCTCAAGAAATGAGAAACTACTGCTTACTTTATGTACTGAATGTAATAAAAATACCGCTGAAGACAGGGTGTATGCTTTCCCATTTGATCTGGAAGACATCGGAAATAAAAAAGAAGATTTTTTGTCTAAAATACAGGACAAGTTTAATCATATAGATATACTTATAAACAATGCTGGTAGCCTGACTAATACTGCCTTTGAATCTATCCATCCTGAGGAAATAAAACGTACACTTGGGGTAAATTACCTGGCACCCTTGTTAAGTATACAGGTACTTTTACCCCTGCTTTTGAAAAGTAAACATGCCCATGTTGTCAATATAGGCACTATGGGTGGAGTCCAGGGCAGCTCTAAATTCCCTGGTTTGTCCATATATAGTTCTTCAAAAGCAGCCCTTGCTACCCTGACAGAATGCCTTGCTGAAGAATATAAGGAAGCCAACATATCCTTTAATTACCTGGCTTTAGGAGCCGTACAGACAGAAATGCTTGAAGAGGCCTTTCCTGGTTATGAAGCTCCCTTAAGTGCATTGGAGATGGCAGAATTTATTTCAAAGTTTGCTTTAGATGGGTACAAATATTTTAATGGTAAAATATTACCTGTTTCAAGTAGTACTCCCTAGGTAAATACTGAAGCAGAAATCTTGAATCATATTCAGCAACTTAACATATGACACTGTTAATCAGATATTTAATGGATATATAACATCATAACAGAACCCTTTTAGAAAATCATTCTCATGGAAATGCGGCTAGTTTTTAACCCATTTTATTGGATCAAAAATTTCTTTTCTGCCCTCAAAAATTTTCAGGAAGTATATTCCAGGTGGGAATTTAGATATATCAATCCTTAGCTTATTGGTTTTTAACAATAAACTCCCGGTTAGATCATATATCTCAACAAAGTATTGATCTGTTTTAGTCTTTAGTTCTATATGTAAAATTTGGTTCGTAGGGTTGGGATATATTTTTACATCTATTTTTGTCCTTAAAACCTCAAATCCTAATGCGAATAATGTAATCTCTTTTTCAATTATTGGGGAACAACCATGGAAATACCTGGTTAAGATTACATTATAGGTCTCTGAAGGAGCATAAACATGTACAGGATTTAGAGCTTTTGATGAAGTGCCATCCCCAAAATCCCATAAAACACTATCCACATTATGAGAGAGGTTACTAAAAAATATTGTGTCTGAATTTATAGTATAATTAAAATCAGAAGGTTGACTGTATGTGCCTATTCTCCAATCTGACAAATGATTCAGGACTATTTTGTCGGATTGCTCCTGACAATCTTCTGCCTCGTTTGCTAACAATGGACCCAACTCGGGAGAGCCGGAGGAGGGTTTTTGAAATATGGAGGAATAAAAAACACAGGCAGCCAGGTAGGAACCTTTTGCATTGGGGTGCAGGTCTACATAATCGGCCCAGAGAAAATCACTTTGATCGCCACTATAGGAAGCCCGAAAAGCCTCCCCTACAGGTGCAAAGAAAAGTTCTGTTGAGTCTGATAAGTACTCCATATTTCTCTGTATCCCATCCATAGAATTGTTGTAAGTGATCAGGTCATCTCTTGTATCCCCTAATACTCCCCAGGGTACCTGGTAGTATAAAATTTGCGCACAGGGGTTATATCTGTATAATGAATCGACAAGAATTCGAGCCCTTGCTAAAGTTTGTTCAATTGGATAGGTATCTCCAGAGCATTCATAAGAACCTGGTTGTAAAACAATAAAATCCCAATTCCCCTTTCTGAAAAGATCATATACTTTCGGGTCTGCAACATGATCAGCAAAGCCAGTACCACTCATTGCATACATGGTAATTATTGTTAAATCACCTAATGAGTTTGCAATATTCTCAAAGGTTTGAGGCATACTGTTAACATAAGTAATACTGTTTCCAATAAATAGCACCCTGGTTGAATCCTGAGCTTGAATAAAGCTTAGATTTAAGATAAGTACAATTAAAAGAATTGCATTCTTCAAGAGAATATTTGTTCAAAGATTATAAAAATTCGGAGCTAAGATCAAATGGAGAAGCTAGCTCCCATCTGAAAACAAATATAATAAAATGTAAGCTTAATAGACTTTTACTTCTTCCTCTCCATTCATGACCCGTAAAGCATTCTCAGCCAGCGCTTTCATCTCATCTTCACCGGGATAGACCACCACACGGGAAATATGCGCCACCATGGTTTTTATATAGTCTACAACTATAGTATTATGAGCAATGCCACCTGTAAGTAAAATTGCATCGACCTGACCTTTCAGAACAGTACTCATGGCGCCAATTTCTTTGCCAATCTGGTAGCACATAGCGTTTTGTATCAATTTTGCTTTTTCATTCCCCTCCTCCGCCATCAAGCCAACCGTATAGGCATCGTTGGTGTTAAGGTAAGCCACATAACCACCGGCCCCGGTAATCATCTTTTTCACCTCTTCATATTTGTATTCACCTGAGAAACATAAGCGGGCTAAATCACCCACAGGCAAAGTACCACTTCTTTCAGGACCAAAGGGGCCACCACCATCCAAGGCCTGGTTGGCATCAATCACTTTCCCTTTTTGATGGGCAGCTACAGATACACCTCCACCAAGATGTGCCACAATTAGGTTCATATCCTCATAATTCTTCCCGGCAAGGCCAGCATGATTTCTGGCAATCATTTTGTGGTTAAGTGCATGAAAAATTGATTTTCTTACAAAAAGAGGATGACCACTTATTCTTGCAACTTCCTGAAACTCATCCACTGTGGTGGGATTTGCTATAAAAGAGCGCGCTCCTGGGATCGAAGAAGCAATTTCATCAGCTATAAGTCCACCAAGGCTACTGGCATGTTCCCCATATTTCATGGACCTCAGGTCTTCCCTCATGGTGTCATTCACTTCGTACACTCCGGATTCCATCGGTCTCATAATACCACCCCTACCAATTACGGAGGTGATTTCATCCATCTTCAAATCTTCCTTGGCCAATTCTTTTAAAACAAGCTCTTTCCGGAATTCAAACTGGTCAATTATCTTATCAAACCTGGCTAACTCTTCCTCAGAATGGCGGATAGATTTTAGAAACCGTGGCTTGGTATTCCTGTACACCGCAATCTTTGTTGAGGTAGAACCGGGATTTATGGCCAGGATTCTTTCGACTCTCATTTACAATAGAGTTTTTTGGTTTAATTCCTTGCTAGGCCATTAAAGCAGCCAGAGCAATGGAATAGAGCTTGGTTTTAACACTATCACCTCTTGAAGATAGAATTGCCGGGACTTTAGCACCAGCAACTATGGCACCAATATCGCCACCTGATAATTTGGTGTGAAATTTATAGAAAATATTTCCAGATTCAATATTAGGAAAGAGGAGGCAATCCACATCCCCGGCTACCGGTGAGCTTATTTTCTTTATCTCAGCGCTTTCCCTATCTACTGCCACATCTAATGCCATCGGCCCTTCTATCATAGCACCGGGTATTTGTCCTCTGTCTCCCATTTTTGACAAGATTGCTGCATCCACACAGGCCTGCATTTTTGGCAAAACCAGTTCTGTTGCTGCCAGAACGGCCAACTTGGGTTTTTCTACTCCCAAGGCTTTGGAGGTTTTAATAAGATATTTCGCAATAGCTATTTTTTCCTTCAATTCTGGATTTGGAATGATTGCCACATCGCCAACAACTAACATTTTATGGTAACCAACAGGTTTTAAAACAGAAATATGTGTTAATATTCCTCCCGGAGGTAAAAGGCCATTTTCTTTATTTAAAATAGCTCTCATATACTTATCCGTACTGATGAGTCCTTTCATTATCAGGTCTCCTTCCCCATCTTGTATCATCTGAACGGATTTGTTTGCAGCCCTTAATTCATTCGGTTCATCAATTATATTAAACTTTGATGGATCAATCCCAAGATTTTTACACTCCTGAATTATTTTATTCTTATCCCCCACTAATATCCCAGCAACCAGCCCAAGCTCAACCGCCTCACCCACAGCCTCTATGGTGTGACTATCATTGGCATACATAGCTACCAGACGCTTTTTCTCTTTTTTCTTAAGGATATCAAAAAGTTGATCTAATTCTTTAATTACTTCCATAAGAATTTATTAAAGTTTGTCAATTCTTCTTCTCATTTACAATGGTCATTGTATCGGCTGCAATCACCAGCTCCTCATTGGTTGGAACGACCAGCACCTTCACTTTTGATTTTTTTGAACTGATAACTGTTTCCTTACTTCTGACCATGTTTTTCTCATGATCTAAATCTATCCCCATATATCCCAATTCGCAGCAAACTGCTTCTCTAACAATATTGGAATTCTCACCCACGCCCCCTGAAAATACCAAAATATCGAGTCCTCCCAAGGCTGCAGTATAGGCACCTATGTATTTCCTTATCCTGTAATTATACATCCTCATAGCCAACACTGCTCGCTCCTCTCCATTTATTGATGCCTCTTCTACCTCACGCATATCAGAAGAAATCCCAGATACTCCTAAAACACCACTAAATTTATTAATTAGGGTATTGGCAGTAGAAATACCTATTTGCTCTCTCCGCATTACATAGGTTAGTACACCAAGGTCGAGGTCACCAGAACGTGTTCCCATTATTAGGCCCTCAACGGGTGTAAGTCCCATAGAAGTGTCTATAGATTTTCCATGTTTGATGGCTGCCATGGAGGCTCCATTTCCCAGGTGGCAGGTTATTATTTTCTGAGTATTGATGTCTACTCCCAACATCTCACATGCACGTTGTGAAATATAACGGTGGCTGGGTCCGTGAAAACCATAGCGCCGAATGGTATATTTAGTATACAGTGAATAGGGAATGGCATACATATAGGCATGGTCTGGCATAGTCTGATGAAAAGCCGTATCGAAGACAGCTACCTGTGGTATATCCGGCAGAAGCTCCTGCATCGCAATAACACCTTTTAGATTTGGTGGGTTATGTAAAGGAGCCAAATCAATACATTCCTCGATTTTCTGTACAACTTCCTTATTTATTAGAACACTTGAATGGAATGTTTCTCCCCCGTGCACTACACGGTGTCCAACAGCGTCGATCTCATCAAAACTTTTTATACTTCCATGTGTTTCACTTGTTAATAAACCGAGTATGTATTCTATTCCCATCTGATGGTCAACAATCTCCCCTTCGAGCTTGACTTTGTCACCATCATTTCTTTCATTTTTGATAAAAGAGCCGTGCATACCAATTTTCTCTATAACTCCTATGGCGTTGACATCGCCGGCGGGCATATCAATAAGTTGATACTTTATTGACGAACTACCACAATTCAGGACAATTATTTTCATTTCAATATTCTTTTCTTCTGTTTAACTTATTTATGTCCCTTTTACTTGTACTCAGGGCAGTGTACGGATTCATCTACAATAATCCCTTTATTGTATTTATAAAAGCCAACTCCTGCCTTTTTACCAATTTTACCGGCTCTCGCCAATCGCTTAATTATTGGGTTTGGTTTAAACTTATACTCACCAAATTCCTGGTAGAGGTTTTCCATACTTCGTATTATTTTATCCAATCCAATACGGTCAGCCAATTCCAGTGGCCCGAATTGCATACCAAAACCCAACCTCATTGTTTCATCTACATTGGAAGCAGAAGAAACACCTTCCATTAGAGTTTCACAGGCCTCGTTAATTAGAGTAACAATTAAACGAGTACTAATATTTCCGGGCGATTCAATCAAGCTTATAACCTTTTTATCGAGCAAGCGGGCAAATTTAACGCAATAATCAAAGGCCTGATCAGAGGTGCGGATGCCACGCACCACCTCTACTATTTTGACAGTGGATGCCGGAGATAAAAAATGCAATCCAACAGCTCTTTCAGGATGTTCCAATGCAGAGGCAAGGTCAGAGATAATCAGGGTAGATGTATTGGAAGTAATTAGGGTACTTTCAGAAACTACAGCTTCCACTTTCCTGAAGATATCTTTCCTGAGCTCCAGGCTGGTCCCAGGTTTTCGGGAGTTAATGGACTCAATTACCAGGTCACAATCACTGATATCATGATATTCAGTTGTACCATGAATACGGGAAAGAATGGCGCGTTTTTCATTTACCGTTAAACCCCATTTATTAATTACCTCATCGAGGCTTGCATTTAATTCAAGGAAAACCTGGGTTACTCTTTCCTCAGAAACATCCACAAAGACCACTTCTATTCCATTCCGGCTAACGACCTGTGCAATCTCCTGGCCCAGTGTCCCACAACCAATTATTCCCACCTTTTTCAAAGAGCCTTGTTTTCTAACTCTCTTACTCAAAGCAAAATCTTCTAATACTTCTCCCATTATACTATTTTGTTTTAATCATTCCCATTACAAATATCTTAACTTATTCCGGCAGCCTGATTGGCAGTTACGGCAATCATATTTACTATATCTCTCACATAACACCCTCTTGACAAATCGTTTATAGGTGCTGCCATACCTTGCAATACAGGTCCTAAGGCTTCCGCATGGGCTATCCTCTGTACGAGTTTATAGGCTATATTTCCAGACTGCAGATCGGGAAATATCAGTACATTGGCTTTACCGGCAATTTCACTATCAGGACATTTTTTACGACCAACAGATTCTACAATGGCAGCATCAAGCTGAAGTTCGCCATCAATTTTCAAATCAGGTGCCATTTGTTTTGCAATGGCTGTAGCATTTTTCACTTTATCAACCAGCTCATGATTCGCACTGCCCCTTGTGGAAAAGCTTAACATGGCCACCCTTGGTTCAAGGCCAGCAATTACTTTTGCTGTATGGGCTGTAGCTACTGCAATTTCAGCAAGTTCATTTTCATTTGGATCTGGATTGACCGCACAATCGGCAAAAACAAGCATTCCGTTCTCCCCAAATTCATTGTCATTCAAAATCATTATAAAGGCGCCGGAAACCACACTAATACCGGGTTTTGTTTTTACAAACTGAAATGCGGGTCGAAGTACATCGCCAGTGGAATTGTCAGCACCTGCCACCTCCCCATCAGCATCTCCATTCTTAATCATTAAGGTTCCCAGATATAGAGGATCTTCAATAAGCTCCAGGGCATTTTCATAAGTAAGACCTTTATGGCCTCTTAACTTAACCATCAATTTGGCGTACTGCTCTTTCTTATTATGGTTTTTAGGATCAACAATGGTGGCATCCTTGATATTCTCCAAACCCAATCTATCTGCATCCGCAAGGATACTCTCAGGAGAACCCAGAATTATTATATCAGCAATTTTATCCTGTATCGAAATATCGGCCGCTTTTAAAGTTCTTTCTTCATAAGCTTCAGGTAAAACGATTCTCTTTAATTCTTTTCTGGCATTTTCCTTTATACTTTCTATTAAATCCATTCTAAATCAACTATTTACATTTCTAAATTTCAATTCCTCAAAAGTCCCACAAAATAGCCATTTTTCAAATGATTATTATCATAAATTATAGGTTATGAAACATGATTTATCTCTTTTTTATTCTGACAGAAATAAAATCAATTTACTTTCCCAAAATGACTCAATGGCATTTTGTTATTTTTTTAAATAAATGATAACTTAAAGGTTCCATTTTAAAACATACTATCTATATGTTAGACGCTCATAATAAAGACATTACCATAATAATAAATGGCCTCAACAATGAAATCGATGGAGATGTTTATACCGATAAGACAATGTTACTGCTTTATTCTACTGATGCATCTGCCTATAAAGAGATGCCCCTTGCAGTAATTTGTCCAAAAAACAAAGAAGATATTCGGAAAGTGATTGTTTTCTGTAATGAAAACAAAATTTCATTGATTCCGAGAACGGCTGGAACATCCCTGGCTGGCCAGGTGGTAGGAAATGGTATTGTAGTAGATGTATCAAAGTACCTTACCCGAATCCTTGATTTTAATAGAGAAGAACAATGGATCAGGGTTGAGCCAGGTGTGGTACTCGACGAATTAAATCTATATCTCAAACCAGAAGGATTATTTTTTGCACCGGAAACTTCTACATCAAATAGATGTATGATGGCAGGAATGCTGGGAAACAACTCCTGTGGGGCCCACTCCCTATTGTATGGAAGTACAAGAGAGCATACTCTTGAAGTGGAAACCTTCTTAAGTAACGGATCTGAGGTTACTTTTGGCCAGCTTGGTATGGAAGAGTTTGAAAAGAAATCGAAAAATGATAACCTGGAGGGTAAAATCTACAAGAAACTTAAGGAAATTTTGGATGATCCGGTAAATCGTGAAGAAATAGAGAGAGAATATCCAAATCCAAAACTAAACCGAAGAAATACAGGCTATGCCCTTGATTTGCTAATGAAAAGCCAACCCTTTGTTGAAGAAGGCCCGGCATTCAATATGAGTAAACTGTTGGCTGGTTCTGAGGGAACGCTAGCCTTTACAACTGCAATCAAACTTAATCTTGTTCCCTTGCCTCCTCCAAACAAGGTATTGGTCTGTGTGCATTTTGATACTATTGAATCCTCCTTTAAAGGCAATCTGGTTATGTTAAAATACAAGCCTGGTGCCGTTGAAATGATGGATAGGGTGATCCTGGAGCTCACACGCGAAAATATTGAGCAGGAAAAAAATCGCTTTTTTGTAAAGGGAAGTCCTGCCGCTATCCTGGTGGCGGAATTTGCCAGAGACAGCCAGCAGGAGATTGATGAGATTGTATCAAAAATGGTGGCAGAATTGCGTGAAGAAGGCCTGGGTTATCATTTTCCAGTTGTTGCTGGTGCTGATATTCAAAAGGTTTGGAATTTGCGAAAAGCCGGCCTGGGAATACTTTCCAATATGAAGGGAGATGCCAAGCCTGTTCCTGTTATTGAAGATACAGCTGTAGATGTGAATGAACTTCCTGAATATATGGAAGATTTTAAACAGATTCTTGAAAGATATGGAAAGAAAGGAGTCTATTATGCTCACATAGGTGGCGGAGAGCTCCATTTAAGGCCTATACTAAACCTGAAGGATAAAAAGGATGTAGAACTGTTTCATACCATTGCAGAGGATACTGCCAGGCTGGTAAAGAAATATAAAGGTTCCCTTAGTGGAGAACACGGCGATGGGAGGCTTAGAGGTGAGTTCATTCCCTTGATGATTGGAGAGAAGAACTACCAGTTGTTGAAAGAGGTTAAAGAAGTTTGGGACCCTGATTACATTTTTAATCCAGGGAAAATTATTGATACGCCCAAAATGAACACCCAGTTGCGTTATGATCCGGAGGTTCAAACGCCTGAGTTTGATACTATCTTCGATTTTTCTGATACAAATGGTTTTGTTAGAGCTGCAGAGAAATGCAATGGTAGCGGCGATTGCCGTAAAAGTGAAATTATTGGAGGGACCATGTGTCCCAGCTATATGGCCACTCGTGATGAGAAAAACACAACCCGGGCAAGGGCAAATATTCTTCGTGAATTACTCACACAGCCCCAGAACAAAAATCCCTTCAACCAGAAGGAAATTTATGATGTTCTTGACCTTTGTCTATCCTGTAAAGGATGCAAATCGGAATGCCCATCCAATGTGGACATGACCAAATTAAAAGCTGAATTTCTTCAGCATTATTACGA
>JASJGS010000057.1:0-4767 GCA_033791445.1 Bacteroidales bacterium
TGAGGTTGAAAATATTGGAGGCAACAAAGCTCCTGTTGTTATCATTAATCTTGAAAGTGTTTTAGAAATAGACTGGTCAAATTTGGGTTTTAACTATAATTCCATCTCCGATACCTGGCAAAAAAGTGATGCTTCGCCTGATTACCTGTTTTTTGGTTCCTCACCCCCTCCTGAACATTTGCCATCCGGTTCTATTGGATTAGTAAATATTGATTTGTGGGGAAGTCAGGCAAAATATCGGGAACAATTTTATCCGGTATTTACCATAGAAGAATTTAAAGGAATAGAAGATAAATCCAGTGTATTAAATTTTATAAAAGTTTCATCAAAGAGCGAGCTTTCTCAATTCCTCAGAGAGAACATTGAAAATAAAACCATAGTTCTCATATTAAATAGTAAACAATTGTATGCACTTCATGAGTATAGAGCTGTTTTTTCCGAACTCATTCATAAAGGCAGCCAGATACCTGTTATTCTGACTCAGGATAACAGGTTGAGTGATCCTGAGGAGCAATTGCTGGTCAGTGCTTTTACTTTAGGAGGACTTTTCCTGGATGGATTAGGCGATGGAATCTGGATAGAAAAAACAAATAAAACAGAGGTATCTTCAACCATATCCCTTGCCTTTGGAATTCTTCAGGCATCAAGGGTTCGAACATCAAAAACAGAATATATATCCTGCCCCTCGTGTGGTAGAACCCTGTTTGATATCCTGGAGATAACAGCTAAGATTAAACAAAAAACCCGGCACCTGAAAGGTCTGAAGATTGGTATTATGGGCTGTATTGTAAATGGGCCAGGTGAGATGGCAGATGCCGATTATGGATATGTTGGTTCCGGAAAAGGCAACGTAAGCCTATATAAAAATAAAAATGTTGTAAAAAAGAATATTCCTGCAGAAGTTGCTGTTGAAGAACTCATTCAACTTATTAAAGAAAATGGAGATTGGGTAGAACCAAGTTATTAGGAAGTTACTTGTATTAATAGGAAAACAAGTAATATATGTATTTGCTTGAAGAACTTCAAAGCATAGTCAGTCTGAGCTCCGCCTGGTTGGTCGGACAGGCTGTCGAAAACTGATTATGATATAAGTTCAGATCAACTAGTTCTGGGCAGAATTTCTTTCAAATCACCATTTTGTGGAAAAAGAAAACATTTAACGCCGAGGTTTTTAGCACTCTCAATATGTTGTTCTGTATCGTCTATATACAACGTTTCTTCAGGGTTCAATCCGTTATCATTGATCACCACAGAGAATATCTCAGGATCAGGTTTTCCCATGCCAACTTCATGTGAATAGTATACCTTTTCAAACAGATCTGTCATTTTGATTCCCATCAATGAATCCAACATGTCAGAATAAATTTTTTCATGCATAATATTGGTGTTGCTTAGAAGAAAGGTTCTGTATTTGGATTTTAAATCTAGAAGTAATTGAATTTCTTCTTCTTTAAATCCGAGAATCATTGCATTCCAGGCATTATCAATTTCATCATCAGGAATTTCTTTCTCCAATAGGTCACAAATCCCTTTACGGAATTCTTCGGGTGTGATTTTGCCAACTTCAAACTGCCAGAACACTTTTTTATTATTCTGATCATGATTAAGCATTTTCTCTGTAAAACCTAAACTAACAAAAGCCTGGATGGTTTTATTTACATCCAAATCCAAAAAAACCCCTCCTAAATCAAAAATGATATTTTGTATAACCGGCATCGTAATTATTAATAGAAATTATTCCTAATTTTGACCAAACATAATAAAAAAATATCCTAATTGCATACTTTATGAGGGTTGGTGATAAACATTTTCAATCTATCTGGGTTAATGAAAATGATTCCAGAATTATTCAGGTCATTGATCAACGGGCATTACCTTTTCAATTAATAATTAAAGACCTTCATACACCAGACGATGTGATTTATGCCATCTCTGAAATGGTAGTGCGAGGAGCTCCACTTATTGGTGTCACTGCAGCTTTCGGTGTATATCTGGCTGTTATGAAATTCAAGGATTCAAGAAATGCAGACAATCTTATTCAGGAAGCGGCTATTACTATAAAAGAAACCCGACCTACTGCGGTAAACCTGGAAATGGCTGTTGATCTGCAATTAAAGGCGATTCAATATGGTCAAAGTATGGATGAGAAACTACAAATTTCATTCGATACTGCTTTCAGGTTTATGCATGAGGAAATTCTGGCCAGTAAGAATATTGGCTTATACGGTAAAAATATTATAGAAGAGATTGCTAAAACAAAAAATGGTTCACCGGTAAATATTCTTACCCATTGCAATGCTGGTTGGTTGGCAACAGTTGATTTTGGAACAGCCAGCGCTCCAATCTATCTGGCTCATGATTCCGGTATACCTGTTCATGTTTGGGTGGACGAAACCAGGCCTAGAAATCAGGGAGCCAGACTTACAGCCTGGGAATTGGGTAAGCATGGAGTTTCTCATACTATTATTGTAGATAATGCTGGTGGGCATTTAATGCAAATGGGGAAAGTGGATATCGTTATAGTGGGCAGCGATCGGACTGCTTTGAACGGGGATACAGCTAACAAAATTGGCACCTACCTAAAGGCATTAGCAGCATATGATAATGATGTACCTTTTTATGTCGCTTTGCCGGTATCTTCTATAGACTGGACCCTGGAAAAAGGTTTAAATAATATTCCTATTGAAGAAAGATCGGAAGATGAAATTCATTTTATAGATGGCCTATCGTCTCATAACAAACTTGAACAAATCCGAATTACACCTGAAAATAGTAAAGCTGTAAATTATGGGTTTGATGTTACTCCGGCAAAATTTATTTGTGGAATAATAACTGACAAAGGAATATGTAAAGCCAACACTCAGGAAATTAAAAAGTGGGCCCCATAATAAAAAGAATTATGAATATTGAAGAGGGATATATTAAGTTTCAATGTGAGCTGCAAAAAACTAAAACTACAATTCCAGCCCATTTATTTGAAGCGATTAACGCATGGCGTAACCAAATGTATGCTTTGAAGCTGATTGGAGCCTATGAAAATGGTATAGGATTTGGTAATATTTCTTTACAAATCCCTGGGACTACGAATTTCTACATTAGCGGTACAGCAACCGGAAATTATGAAACTATTACTCCAGTAGAATATGTATTGGTTAAGAGTTATGATTTTACACTCAACTCCCTTATATGTGAAGGCCAGGTAAAGGCTTCTTCAGAGTCTTTGAGCCATGCTGCTATTTATGAAGCTGATAAAGAAACTAATGCGGTTATCCATATTCATAATATGAAAATGTGGGAGAATGGATTGAAGAAATATCCAACCACCAATCCAGATCTTAGTTTTGGAACACCTGAAATTGCCTTAAACATTGCTGGATTAATACAGGATAAAGACACAAGAAAAAACGGAATTATAATTATGGGGGGACATACCGAAGGCATTTTATTTTTTGGAGAAAATCTCGATAAGGCCGGAAGTAATGTGTTTAAATACCTTAAAAAATTACAACATGATTAAAATAGCTATTATTGGAGGGACCGGACTTGAAAATCCTGAAATTCTTAAAGATCCTGCGGAATTAGAGGTAAAAACTCCTTATGGTAATCCCAGCTCCAGCTTCCTCGTTGGAAAAATTAAAGACGTAAATGTAGCTATTTTATCACGCCACGATAGGGATCATTCCATTCCTCCCACTGAGGTTAACAATAGGGCAAATATTTATGCTATAAAGGAATTGGGTTGCACCCATATTCTTACCACTACTGCATGTGGTAGCTTAAGGGAGGAAATTGGAAGAGGAGACATTGTTATCCTGGATCAATTTATTGATTTTACCAGACATAGGGAAGTAACGTTTTTTAATGACTTTAAGGGCAATGATCTAAAACATACAGCCATGGCAGACCCTTTTTCTGCAGAAATGAGAGGCCAATTGATCAAATGTGCAAAAGAATTAGGCCTTCCATTTCATGAAACCGGTACTATGATTACCATTGAAGGGCCTCGATTTTCCACTCGGGCTGAATCAAAAATGTTTAGAAAATGGGGAGCTGATGTAATTAATATGTCTATCGCCCCAGAGGCTATCCTGGCAAACGAAATTGGAATACCCTATAGTAGCATAGCTATTAGTACCGATTATGATTCCTGGAAAGAAGATGAAGAACCGGTAACCTGGGAGGAAGTTTTGAAAGTTTTTAAGGAAAATGTAGAGAATGCTATTCATCTAATTACAAAAACTTTACCCTTAATAAAATAAAAGCAGTAAAGCAGTTGTTATATATTCCCAAATTATTTATTTTTGCCGGTCCCTAATAAAAGGGGTTTATCAGTTGAATTAAGATCATAGGTTCTTTAAAAATATTAATAATAAATACTCCATATAAGCCAGCACCTGGAGTAAAATAATTGTAGGGCCCATACCTGCCTGCCGGTAGGCAGGGCTCAGAACAAAATTGAAAGATATAATGTAGGGCCCATAGCTCAGTCCCGATTTGTTCGAAATCTCTGATTTCATTCGCAAATCGTGGATCCTCGGAAAACAATGAAATCGAAGATTTCTGGTTTTTCGGGACTGGTTACCCGCCCGTACCATATGGTACGTTCGGGCAGGAAGCACCTGACTCATAATCAGGGGGGTCATAGGTTCTTTATAAATATTGAAAATAAGTACTCCATATAAGCCAGCCTTGGAGTAAGTGAAAATGTAGGGCCCATAGCTCAGCTGGTTAGAGCACCTGACTCATAATCAGGGGGTCGCTGGTTCG
>JASJGS010000058.1:0-39999 GCA_033791445.1 Bacteroidales bacterium
ATCAAAAATTATGCCAGAATTGAATACACTGTCATTGGGGTTTTAGGGTGTCCAGATACCTTCTTCTGTAATAAATTGAGTTACAAATTTATTGGGTACAGATTCAAAGTAGTAGTTTTTTATAATAACCCTGTTAGGCGGGTTTTTCCATATCTCTTTAGTGCTTTTTTCTTTTTCTTCCATTTCTGCGCAAGAATCATCTGAAAATATTTTGCGGCTATCAGATAAGAGATAGAATGGTACCTTAAACTCTTTAGCAAGAAGAGCAAGACTGTAGGAGCCAATTTTATTAATAAAGCTTTTCTTACAAACCCTATCTGCCCCAGAAACTACCAGATCAATTTCCGGGAAAAATAGAGCAGCTGCGCTATCGGTAATAAAAGTAACTTCATATCCCAGCTTTGTAAGATAAGCTGCTTGAATCCTACCCTCCATAACTGGCCTGGATTCAGTTATAATAATTTTGATATTGGAATAACCCTGCCTTTGTAAGCCAAATAGTGCCTGTATAGTTCCACTATGACTCTGGATAAGTACAGTTTTATTAGAGAAATCGATAATTTTTGATGCCTGCTTGGCAAGTCTGGTGGTAACATCTTGCCACTTTTGGGCATATCTATCCAAAAATATTTTTGTGTTATGTGGAGGCTCTTCAGATAGAAACTCCTTAAATTCTTTTAAGAAATGTAAAATCACAGGGAAGTTAGCAAATCCTGTATCAAGAAAGTGTATCATTTCCTTTAATTCGGCTTGCCTGTGTTCATTGTTTCTGCCTGAGTATGATGCAAATGCCTTTGTCAGATCGTTAAGCAAAACAACTGAACCCGATTGACGGTTTGAAAGTATGTCCCATACTTCCTGATATAAAATTTCCATATTCTTTTGTAAAAATCTAAATATGTTTAAACTGGGTGTATCCTTGATTTCAGGAATTATTAATAAATCGAAAGTGTAGATTTTAGTCGTATCATGCCTAGAGAAGGCAATTATGTAAACAGACTTGAATGTTTTTTACCTGCTCTTATTCTTCCTGTTTTTATGACGGCCTTTAATTAAACTCCCTATGATGAATCCTGCTTTAATCGCAACATTTGGCTTACTAACTAATGTTTCAATCAATGAGTTAAAAATATTTACAGGTGTAATTGAGGCTAAAATATTCCTATGTGAATCCTTGATGGAATATTCATTTTTTATTATATCAACACGAGCTTGTTCCTTCGCAAGCCTAAGATCATGAAAACTGTTGATTACTTTATTCTTCTTCCTCTTTTTCATCCTCTCCGTTTTCGATTTCTAAAACATCGCTCAATTTCCGAGCAAGTGGATCGAAAATTAGTGGTTTTCTTAACAAGTAAAAAATGAACCCAAGCAATAAATATATACCGGCTGTTATAAGAAAACCAAGTGAAAGGTTACCGTATTTCTCACCATACCAAAAAGCAAAAGAAAATCCTAAAAAAATTAACACAAATAGCAAAATAAACCAGAATACAATTCCGAAAGTTAATCCTGCTATTGCATCGATGAATTTTTCGCTGATTGAGATTTTCGCTTTCTTTAATCTTAACTGAATATACTGTTTATAATAATCTAACAGCTCTGATAAATTTTCAGAAATCGATTTGTTCATTCGTAAACAATTAGGTAATATGTCTGATTATCCCCTTACTTTGATTTCGCTCCTGTGGTTTTTGAATCAACTTCTTTTTCAGCCTCTGAAGTGATCTCTTTTTTAAGATCATTTATCATCTCAATGATCTGATCTTTAAGGTCTTCAATCTCAGTTTTGAAGTCTGATGCTTTTTCCTTTAATTTCTCTCTGGTTTCTGAACCTTTTTCTGGAGCATATAAGATTCCAATAGCAGCACCTAATGCAGCACCTGAAAAGAGGCCAACAAAAAAACCGGCGGTTGAATTTTTCATGATATTTAATTTTTAGAATTATTGAATTAATGTAAAGATACTTAAAATTGGCTAAAAATCTGTAATAAATTTGTCTAAATTTTACTAATTATTTTGATGTAAAACAGCCTGTTTTTAAAGTCTAATAAGCGCATTATTGAGCTTCATTTTATTATGATATTTCTTATAAAATGTTATGTTTAAGCCTAAATAAATTCAAACTTTTATCGGGTTTATCCATTGCCTATAATTTAGAATTATACAAAATTAGCTCAAGTGTCTGTAAAATTGCAGTTTTCGTAATGAAAATTTTTAAATACAATTAATTTTGCAGCTTATGAAGAAAGAAGAGTCGAAAGAATCAAATAACTATTTTCCTGAATCAACTAGAACCAGGAAAGTTTTTAAGAATCTGATTCTTCATATTCATCCTACCCAGGTTCGTAAGCTTAGTCTTAGCTTAACACATACCTGGGGACTGGGAGGAATGGTTGTAATTTTGTTTCTTGTTCAGGTATTTACTGGAATTGTTCTCCGGTTTGTGTATGAGCCATCTCCTGAAAAAGCGTATAATTCTATCCTTATTATTCAAAACCAGGTATTCTTCGGACAATTTATTCGGAATATGCACCACTTAAGTGGAATGTTAATGGTGGTGATTTCGTTTTTACACCTTCTTAGAGTATTCTTTACCGAGGCATATCATCCACCCAGGCATTGGAACTGGATTATAGGCGTGGGATTGATGTTGACTGTTGTCCTTTCTAATTTTTCGGGCTACCTGCTTCCATGGGATCAGCTGTCCTATTGGGCAGTTACTGTAGCTACCAGTATGTTGCACTACATCCCTGGAATTGGTGAATGGCTGATGAAGCTAATCCGAGGAGGAGATGAAGTGGGATCAGTTACTTTGTTGAATTTCTATAATTATCATACATCCATATTGCCATTAATTATGGTGATTCTGATGGGCTTTCACTTTTGGAAAGTAAGAAAAGCCGGTGGAGTGGTTGTACCAGGTGGGCCTAAGAATGAAGATAAAGAGTATGTTCCAACAGTGCCGCATCTTGTTGCCCGTGAGCTTGTTGTTGCATTGGTTTTGCTGGCTGTTATCATGCTTGTAAGTGTATTTCGAGATGCACCATTGCTTGAAAGAGCCAATCCAGCTTTGAGTCCGAATCCGGCAAAGGCACCCTGGTATTTTTTAGGTATTCAGGAACTGCTTATGCATTTTCATCCTTTCTTTGCATCCTTTGTTATGCCTATTATATTTTTAACTGCAATAATTTGGATTCCTTTTACAGAATTTGATAATAATGAAGGAGGGATTTGGTTTGTTTCCAAAAGAGGAAGAAAGCTATGTGCTCAAACAGCTATAATAACCTCTATAATTATTCCGATTCTTGTTTTGATAAACAATTTCATACCGGATATAATAAAATCAACTTCAGGCTTACTATCTATAATAGGAAATGGACTTTTACCTGTACTACTTATCCTATGCGCTATAGTATTATGGATATACTGGATGAAAAAGAAATCAGGCTTTACAAAAAACGAAATCTTCCAGGCAGTGTTTGTATTTTTTGTTGTATCATACTTGATATTGATGTTTATAAGTATTTGGTTTCGAGGGGAAGGAATGGCTCTGATGTGGCCATGGAAGGTATGATTAGAGTTTAATTGAAATTAGAGTTGAATATAATCTACAATTTATTTTGGAATAAAAGATGCAAAAGAAGTCATCAAAAAAAGTAAAAGAAAAGAAAAAGATTAGTCGACGAGGGTTTTTTAACCGCGTTTGGGCCTGGCTTGGGGTAATTGCCGGAATAGAAATAACAGGTGTATCGCTGGCTTTTATCTTTTCTGGTGGAAAACGATCGGAGATAAAAGATCTTTCCCAGATAAAAACTATTGGTAGAATCGATGACATTTCGCCTGATAGTGTTTATCCATTTAGAAGTGGTCAGCTTTATCTTGTTAGGATGAAAGATGGTGGTTTTCTTGCTTTATCGATTAAATGTACACATTTGGGATGTTCTATTCGGTGGAATGAGGAACAGGAAAAATTTATTTGTCCTTGTCATTCGTCTGAATTTGATATAAAAGGGAATGTATTGAGTCCTCCTGCTCCAACTGCCCTGGATACCTATCCAGTGATTATTGAACAGGGTATTGTAAAGGTGGATTTGGGTAAAAAAATTAAAAGAAGAAGGTTTGATAGGTCTGATCTAACCTATGTTTAGTGCTTATAACGGATAAGTTTATATGAGGGATTGGAAAACAGTAGGATTTATTGCGACAGTGGTAATTGTCTTGTCATTGCCATTGTATCTCCTTAAGTCAACTTTCTTTGATCGACAATCTGTTGATGATATCTCCAAAGTTGAATATGTAGGAGGCCATACCTGCACGGAGTGTCATAAAATTGAACATGATTTGTGGAAAGAATCTCATCATTACCGGGCTATGGATACTGCCAGTGCAGAATCTGTATTGGGAGATTTTAACAATGCAATTTTTGAGTGGAAAGGGAAAGAAAACCGTTTTTATAAAAAAGATGGGAAATTCTATGTACATACACCAGGACCTAATGGGAAAATGGGCGATTTTCAGATTGCTTACACCTTTGGATATACTCCTCTTCAGCAATATCTGATTCCTTTTGAAAAAGGACGATTGCAATGTTTGCCAATTGCCTGGAACACGGAAAAGAAGGTATGGTATCATTTATATGACTCAGTTTACCAAGGCCATGATATTCCCTCAAGTGATTGGTTGTATTGGACAAATAACGGTCAGAACTGGAATGGAATGTGTGCTGACTGCCATTCTACCGATCTTAAGAAGGGCTATGATCCAGTTGAACATACCTATCAAACTACCTGGGCTGAAATAAATGTAAGTTGTGAGGCTTGTCATGGTCCCGGATCGGCTCACAATGATTGGGCAAAATTGCCCGAATTAGCCAGGTCATATGAAGGAAATTTGGGTTTGGTGGTTAAAACGAGCGGAATTGATAACCGCAAATATGTGGATCTGTGTGCCCGCTGTCATGCCAGAAGAGGTGTCTTAGGTGATTTTAAGGGGATCCATACAGATTTACTGGACTATATGATTCCGCAGAATATTGGGGAACCCTATTATTTTGCCGATGGACAGATTTTAGAGGAAGATTATGTTTATGCATCCTTTTTACAAAGTAAGATGTATGACAATGAGGTGAAATGCAACGATTGTCACAATGTTCACAGTGGGGCACAAATTAAAGAAGGAAATACATTGTGTCTCCAGTGCCATAAAGCCAATGAGTATGATGTTTTTGATCACCACTTTCATAAATATGCCGAAGAACCAGGTGATGCTCTGGTTTTTGCGGATACTGTTTTTAGAGTAGGAGAGGGGGCTCAATGCATTAGTTGTCATATGCCCGGAAGGTTTTATATGGGTCCTGATTTCAGAAATGATCACAGTCTCCGAGTACCAAGGCCCGATTTAACAATAAGTATTGGAACTCCAAATGCCTGCAACGGTTGCCATCGGAATGAAACAGCTCGCTGGTCAGATAACAAAATAAAAGAATGGTATGGCATAAGCAGAAAACCGCATTATGGCTCAATTCTGGCTGCAGGAAGAGAAACAAAACCTGAAATACTCGATGACTTAATTGTTCTTGCTATTGACACGCTTTACCCGCTTGTAGCACGAGCTGCGGCAATTAATTTGATTGCAAGCTACCCGAATGAAAAGAGTAGCAAAGCACTTGGAGATTTAATGGCAGATAATCAATCTATTATCAGGCATGCAGCCACATCAAATTTCTTTTCAGAAGAGCCTGAATTATTTATCAGAGAAATGACGTCCATGTTATATGATCCGGTGAAAGCTGTTCGAATGCAGGCTGCCTATAACCTTACATCCATTCCGGTAGAACAATTGGATACTATTTACCTGAAGGCCTTCCAGGAGGCCCTGGGTGAATATCGAGAAGCTATGGAGTATTCTGGTGATTTTGCTGCCAGTCGACATAACCTGGGGAATATGTATGGGAATCTGGGTGACTCTGACAAAGCTATTGAGAATTATAAGGAAGCGATTAGAATTGACGACCAGTTTTATCCTGCCAAGATAAATCTGGCTATGGTTTACAATAGGCTTGGAGACAACAATAAAGCAGAGATTTTATTTCGTGATATAACAAAGAATCATCCTGAAGTGTCTGAGGCTTTTTATTCTTTTGGATTGCTATTGGCTGAACAACAAAAATTTGAGGAAGCCCTAAACTATATGGAAAAGGCGTCTGAATTGATGCCGAACCGTGCCAGAGTTTTTTACAATATGAGTTTGTTGCAGCAATATCTTCAAAGTATTGATGATGCAGAGAAATCAATGAAAAGAGCCCTGGCACTGGAACCCGACAACCTTGATTTCCTATTTGCAATGACGGACTTTTATGTGAAGACTGGGGCCCTGGAAAATGCAAGAAAATATGCCTTGGAAATTGATGAAAAGTATCCTCAAAATCCTCTTGGTCAGAATTTACTGAACCAGATCAGAAGTTTGCAATAGGAAGGTAATTATTAAATAAATGCCACAATTTTAATGCACCCTGATTGGCTTTTCAGGATTCAAATAATCTTTTCCTTTAATTAATCTTCTCGAGTTCAGAATATACTTTTTTCATTACCTCAATCTTTTTGGGATCTTCCGAAACTGCATAGCTGGTAAACATCATTATACCCGTTGACATACCTGCCATCCCAAAATTCAGTACGTCTTCAAATTCCTCAGCACTGATTTTATCTGGATCATCATATGCCTGAACAATAGGCCATATTTTAGGATAGTTTTGGGTTTGAACATTTAGTTTATCACTAAACCATTCGATATTTTCTTTTACCCATTCGGGACTTCTTTCCATACGTCCGTGGTATACCATAGGAGAAAAAACATCAATATACTCTTTTAGCATATTGTAATCAATTCCTAGAATTTTTCGCCTGGCACCATCAAATTCATCATCATTCCAGGGGCAATGATACAGGCCTAATAAAATACCTGGTTTTTCCTTGTGTAATACTTCTTTAAAATCTTTTACCCAACCTGAAATAATTTCACATCGCCAGCTACGCCATTCAGTTTCATATTTACTGAGAATCCAATTTGCTTTTTCAGAAGCAGATCCACCTGGTAATTCAATACCGGAATCATCCTGGAATAGGGCAAGGCAATTTTCACAAAAACAGGTTTCAGGAAGTATAGGTTCTGGTTCTTCAAATTGGGCATGCCAATGCACGTAATCCATCCAAACACCATCAACATCCAAAGTTCTAAGTAATTCTTGAAGCTCTTCCAATCTATATGCATGAAATCCAGGTTCAGTGGGGCAGATCCCCATAAACCATGATGCTGGCCTGGCTCTTTCTCCTTTTTCATTTATGGGCCATGCTTCAGGATGGTTCTCTAAATAATTCTTCCCATTGAGGGTTGGAAACTCGGCATATACTTTTAATCCTTCAGCCTTGGCTTGTTTAATTATACCATTATTAAGGGAATTCTTATGAACAAATATTGCATTGACCCCCAGGTCATTCAGATTATACCCCATTTTCCAAAAAGGCTCAGGACTTCCATAGATACCCCGAATTTCAATTGATTTATTTTTTTCAGACTTATAATTCGATGATATTGTTGAGGTTTTAAGAGTAATAAACAATATCAAAAGACCTAGTCCCAAAAAATATTTCAGAATATTAAACATGGGGTTGTCAAAAATTCATTATAAAGCCTATACCAGGATTTTGATGAATTAATAAGCTAAAAGGACAATTAAAGATCTATTTCAGTTCTTTAATTTTAAGATTCCTGAAGAATATAGGAGCTCCGGCATGTTTTCCCTGAAATCCTATATGCCCGTGAGTAGGCAATTCTGCAACTGGTTTGCTTAACCAGGATGGAATTTCACTCCCGTCAGGATTTGTCTTACTACTGGTCCACTTTCTCATGTCCATCTCATTTACCTGTTCACCATTCAACATAATATAAATCATATGGTCTTTGCAGGTGATTGTAAACCTATTCCATTCGCCAGGTTTCTTAACCATACTTTTATTTGCACCCTGGTGTCCAAAAAACGCACCACATTGCCATGATGCCGGGCTATCAGCCCATTTATCAGCAAAATCATCGGCAATTTGAATCTCAATAGAATTGGGGATCCAGTCTTTTATATCCGAACAGTAAACTATCACTCCACTGTTGGTGCCGTCTGCAGTTTTAAATTCAAGGTCAATGATAAAGTTGTCAAATTCTTTATCAGACCAGATCGCTTCATCCTTGCTGGCAGTCAGTACACCATCTGTAAAAGTCCATACACCTTTTGGATGAATTGCATTTGATAGATTTTTGTCGAATAAATTAGCCCATTTTGATACATCGGGATGAGACTTTAGTGGGATTTGTTGGACATATTTAAATGATAAGAATAGTACAATGACCATTGATAGTGAGGCAAATGCTTTATTCATGATAAGATAAGTTTGATTTTGGTTTCAAGTTTACTAAGATAACAATTTTGATTATGCCTAATCCAGTTTTGGAGTTAAAAGCTATAATCTTAAGAATTATTTTTTCAGAAAAGGTAGTTTCCAATTTCCTTTTGAGTCATTTGGAAAAAGATACACCAAAACTGCTCTCAATAACAATGCTAGAATGAAAGGAATAAGGCTCTCATGCATGTTTTGAGGCCAGAATCTCCAAAAGAGCAGTAAAACTAATAGTAAAACAGCTGTTGAAAGAAAGTAATATTGGATAAACTTCGATTTTTTCTTACTTATCAGGAACAATGCAATGGGAAAATGCAAAGGGATGGCCCATAAGAGGTTGAAATTGTACTCTGAGATGTGACTTGTAAAAAACCAGAGATAGAATAATAACCAACCTAAAATCCCTACAATACTAAAAAGCATTATATCCAACCAGTTGGTCCTTATGTCCTTTTTTAAATCCTTGTACGAGATCAGGGCAATCACTATAAAAAGAAAAAGGAAAAACAAAAATGGTTTAAAGCCTTTTTTACTGTCAACAGTAGGAATTGGTTCATAGATGATGTTTGTTTCCTTTACCAATGGTTTTGTTTTACTACCTACAGTAACATAGGCTCCGGCAAATGCCTTTTCAATAAAATCAGGCATATACATGTATTGATATCCACTTGCAACCTTATCGATATCGGTTCCAAGGCAAAAGTCAATCCCCAGATCGCCCCAGGCTTGTTCCTGAAGATACATATCCATAATATCTCTGATTGTTACTCCTTCAACAACATAAGAATAATCGTATTGAACCTGTGTAAAAAGGCTATCTACTACGTCTCGGATTCTTGTTGCACAATTATCATAAACATAGTTGTAATAGTAATCTCGGTTTTCGGGCTTGGCATTCCATTGTAAAAAATCAAATAGTTCCTGTTTTTCTTCAGGGGTAAGGTTCAGTACCTGTTGGACTATTTTTCGATTTTCATGAATGGCAACATTTATAAATGGTTCGTAGTGTTGCACACCCAACAAATAATATGGTTTCCCTTTGACAAAGTTCAGGTAAAAGTTAGGTTGCTCGAAGTCATAGATTCCGTAATTGTATATAAGGTCTAATTTATTGAAAGGATCAGAAACCCTGATGGCATTGTGACCAAACGCAGAATACAATTCTGCCTGGAAAGGACCAAGTGTGTAAACACTTATTTCTGCCTGGGGCGTTAATATTTGTCCCTTTGTTGACAGGGACATAGTAAATAAGCCAGCAATAATAATTGTTACAATTCGGTTCATTTGAGACATATAGGTATGTAAAATGTCATTTTACAAAATGACCTGTAAATCTACAATTATCTTTGCTTTTATTATTAAGAATTATGGAGAAAACCTATAACCTAAAAGAGGTGGATTTTATAATGAGTAAAAGAATCGGACAGGAATTAGAATCATTGCCTGCCTAAACATTGGATCTATATTTAAGGTGGATGTTAATTAACAATGTGATTCAATTCACAATCAGGGGATGTTCTTCCCCTGATTCCGTATATTATTTCAATGTGCTAGAATTTCCCAAACTTCAGCGTGAGTGTCCCGGTAAATCCTCTCATAACATCTTTAGGTAAAGGAATACCATTCATGTCCTCTAAATTAATATCGGGAGTATACCGGTAATTAACTCCAATGGCAATTCTGAAAAACTGAACAACGTTTAGTTCCAACTCCACTCCGGGGACAAATACAAAGAAGGCGGCTGCATTATAATCATAATACTCCCAGTTGGCTGGATCTTCTACTGTGGCTAAACCTCCTCCACCAATTAATATAGGAAATGAAACATGAACGGGAGACTTTGCGTAAATAATTGGCTCAATTAAAAGCCCTCCATAACCGCCTACCAATCCGTTTTGGTAACTAGGGTCATTGAAGTCAAGATTGTTAAAAAAACCGTAACCACCGAATCCTATGGCAATACCATGGTCAATTATCCAACCCCCTCTAAAACCCGAGATAAAAGTAGTTTTATTATTTATGGATCCGACTCCAAAAGTTATAGACCCATATCCACCATTTGAATGTGGTTTCTTAAATAGAGTATTAACATCATCCTTGGCATTTATGGTCGTATATTCATTTTCTTCCTGTGCTGCAGTTATTAATGTTGTAGCGATTAATATACTTACGATAACTATAATTCTTCTCATTTTAATTTATTTATTATTGATTAATACATTTATTTACTGTTTTAGGGCTTTTGTATTAAGCTTTTATTAATGTTCCACTTCCATTAATTGTTAGGTCAATGTCGGGGTTACCGCTATAAATTACATTCCCACTTCCATTAATTAAAACTTTTAAAATGTCAATTGCCCAGACATTTATATTCCCAGATCCATTTATTATACAATCTGATTCTTCCTGCTCTAATAGATTGCTTACAATATTACCTGAGCCAATGATTGTCCAATCTGTAATTTTAGCAAATCCTTCAGCAAAAATATTCCCTGACCCGGAAATTGTTCCCAATAAATAATCAGCTTCGCATTCAATTTTTACATTGCCAGATCCGGAGATAGTTGTATATATTTCATTGGCGCTGGTGATAGTTTCTATATTGCCTGAACCAGATAAATTTATTTCGAGTGAATTACTCTCATTTTCTAATGCAATAATTGTGCCTGATCCGGAGAGGCCAAGATAATTTGTTTCAGGTACATGAACTATTACTAAAATTGGTTGTTTATTGTTAATACAATGGTTTGATTCAATAGAAATGCTTAATCTGCCATTTTTAATTTTTGTTTCGATGAATTCTATCAGATTACTTTCAGCCTGGATTTCAACATATCTCACAGAGTCTTTTATAACTTCAACATCAAACGATCCAGAAGATTCTATCTGATCAAATTCAGGAAAACCCTCCCTGGTCACCTCCACAACATTCCCATTTCCTTGTATACAGGGTAACATTTTTGTACAAGCGGAATGCATGGTTAAAATTAGGAGGGAAACTAATATTAAATTGTAATTGTATTTCATTTTATAAAGATTCAATTCTATTTTATTTTAAAGACAACAAAGAATGTAAAGGGATGCATAAAGAAGAAACTATTTGTATAAAATATTCAGTGATCCTTTTATCGCATTGATACTAAGCTGAGAACTAGGTGGTAATGATCCGGTATTTCCAGTAACATGAAATGATTTGTGGTCATCATCTGTGACTTTTATGTCGAGCTTATCATATTCAGCAGGGTATTTGAAAACGGTTTTTTCTATAATAACATCTATGCTACTTGAGAATTGTTTTGGTACGTACAGATTTACTTCAGTATTTCTTAAAGTCAGTTTTAACCTGCCTAGTTCCTGGTTAATTTGTGTAATCTCAAGCATCCCGTATTTTACAGTGTATTCCATTTCTTTTCCAATATTATCCAGGGAAAGTTTAGAGAAATAAGACTCTCCTTTCATCATATCAACATTTGAAATGAAAACTTTGTCTCTTCTAGTATCCAGAGATAAGCTCGCAGCCTCTCCAATATGAATGGTGGATGATCGGCTAGTCAACTTTAGGTTTTGACATGACTTCAAAGTTAAGTCTGTATAGGAAATATTTATTTCTCCATCTGAGGATCCATCTATAATGGCATCACAGAAATTAAGCTGTATGTCATTTCTAGCGCGAAGTACCCCTGTATTTAAAACCCCGTTCGATAGGTTTATTTTGAGGTTTCCACCAAAATCGTCCAGATAGATTTCACCGTATTTGTTTGTAAGGCTTAGTCCAATATTCTCAGGGGCATAAATTGTGTAATTAATCTCCACGTTCTTTCCACCTGGGATTATAAGTTGACTCTGACTCTTAAGATCATTCCAAAAAGTATTGAAGTCATTACCAAATTCTGTTTCTACATAATAATCGGATTCATCACCTGAAAATTTAAAATCAATATTACTAGCCAGTTTTTCAACCTTTGTTTTATTTGAACCAGAAATGGTTAATTCAATTGCAATGTGTACTGAATCTTTCTCCCATGTGTTGATGCTTATGCTACCGTATTTGTTAGTAACATTAATTCTTGAATTTTCTTCTGTTTTAATGGATTTTGATACATTTCTTGTTTCCTTGTAATTATCGGCATTTACCAATGGACTAAGGAAACAAAGTACTAAAAGCAGGATGGTATTTTTACAGTTCATTTTGAGCGGGCTCTTTAGTGTCTTCGGTTGAGATATAGTTGAGTAGTTCTTCCAGTATTTTTACTTTCATGCGGTAATTCTGGATAAGAGCTTCTACAACTTCTTTATTGTCAATATTATCATTTAGATCTTCCAGCAGATCATTATAGATGTTTTCAAGGTTTTGCATATCCTTTTCCAGCTCAGTCATCATGTCTGGCTCGTCCTCAAGGACAACTTGCATTTGTTGCATTTGATCGTTAATGTAAGAAGTATAATAGGCATCGGCTTCTTGTAACTCAGGAATTTTTTGCACCACATTATTCCCTGAAGAGGGAGCAATTGTAAAATTGGATTGCTTATTCAAAACCAGATTGTAGAAAGGATAAATCATGAGCACAATTAGAATAGCTGCAACTTTCCAGAGCATTCCCCTCATACGGATAGTTTTCTTTGATTTATTGATCTGTTCCCAAATTCTAGGGTCAGGATCAAGGAAGTCAAATTTTCCCCTATTTGAGCTTACGAAATTTTCTAAATTATCCTTTTTATTTTCCATCATTCAATATGCTCTTTAAGCGCTTTTTTGCTCTTGAATACTGCGATTTTGATGTTGAGACACTTATTTCTAAAATCTGACTTATTTCAACATGATCGTATCCTTCAAATAGGTACAATTCAAGAATTACCCGGTATCCGTCTGGCAGTTTTTGTACTCCAGTAATAATTTTGTCCACCTCATAATCAATATTTTGTTCATCATCTTCTTCAAAGCTATCTGGTAGGTCTTTTTCATCGACCCCAATCATCTGGATATTTCTTTTTTTAAGTTTATTCAGACACTTGTTAATTACTATTCTTTTTAACCAGGCACCAAAGCTGGCTTCATATTTATAGCTTTTAAGTTTTAAAAAAGCTTCCGTGAAAGCTTCCTGTAAAACATCTTCCGCTTCTACAACACTATTCATCATCCTGAAGCTGAGGTTATACATGGCTTTTGAATATAAGCCATACAGCTTGTACTGGGAACCGGTATCTCCCTTTTTACTACCTTCAATCAGGTCTTTATGGATAATAAACTCTTGACTTTTCAAAACCGGTTCAAATTCAATATTAATGACAACAAATAGTATTGAGGGTTGCAAAACCCGTGAATTATTTTTAAAAATAGGGCTTTAATTTCTAAATAGAATTAGAAGAACTGAATATTTCATGAAAATTATCGTTCCTTAATAGGTTGAATAAGTACTATTTAAGATTAGAATTATGTGTAGAATTAAAAGTGGATGAAGATTGGCATAAAAAAACCGCAAACCAATATAATTGGATTGCGGTCCTTTATTCTATATTTAATAGTTTACCTAAAGGTCAAAGAATAGATATATTAAATAGGATCAACCACTCCTCTGTAGAGAACAGTTAAACTTGTTTCAGTACCATTGAGTACAAATTCACCAGTATTCCAATTATAAGAACCATATTTTAGTGTACCACCTTCAAGTTTAAATTCATATGTATCCTCAGCAAACCTGGTGATCTTTAAAGTTCCATTAGAACCAATCGCTGTTGAGTCGTATTGCATCCCCTGGTAATTGGCCGTAAAACCATAATCAAAAGTACCTACAGCTGGATCCTCAGAACCATCAAAAGTATAATCACCCTCTAAGGTACCAGTACCCAGGTTAGGATAAAATTTTAACAGGTTTACCGGTGTAGCATCTGCAGTTGCACCCTCAAAGGCCTCTCCCAGCATTCTCCAATAAACAGTTCCAGACATAGGATCTTCATAAGCAAAAGCTTCATTTAAATCATACTCTGAATCTCCAGATGTATATACATTCATTGGAGAATTTACAGTAAGGTCTTTAGAAATTATTTTACTTCCATCTGCATTTGTTGCAGTTAAATGTACAGTATAGGTTTTATCCTCTGTATAAACATGGGTCGGGTTTTCATCGGTTGAAGTTGTCCCATCTCCAAAGTCCCAGGAATATGTATCTCCTTTTGTAGTTGTGTTGGTAAATGTTACTTCATCCCATTGAACAATTTCAGCTGGACTAAAATCAAATCCTGGTTCGGGAAGCTCTTCTTTCTGACAGGCAGAAAACAATGCAAGCACTATTAAGGCCATGGCAAGTGCCATATAGGTTTTTTTTACATTTTTCATAAAATTTGTTTTTAAAAGTTGTAAGTAATTATTTGTAATTTATAAAAGCAATTTATATTCAAATACTGGATAGGCCTTTTCATCGTTTTCATTATAATAACTTAAAAAACGGAACTTGTAATAGTTTCCATCCAGAGCATGAATAATATATTTAATATCTTCATCAATATTATACCTGTAATCGGGAGGATCGGGTATCAATTTCCAGTCATATCCAATGGCATCCTGCATCGATGATTTTTCGTATTCATCAATTGTTGAATAATCGATATCCTCATAACGGACATTTGGGTCTTTTATTTTGATTACTTCAGTTCCATTTTTGTAGTTCATAAAAACGCCCCTGAGTTGATAGGGTGTTTCTGATCCATCGGCTGTTTTATAATAACCATAATAAGGGGTAAATAATAAATCCCATTCATTCTTTCCGGGATCAAATATAACTGGTTCATCATCAGTAAATGAATAGTATACAAAGCTTACTCTACTGTCTTTTTTAATGGTTCTATTATACACTACATCGGTATTAAGATCACTATAAGTCAATAGATATTCCTCCGCATCTACGCTTTCAAATTGAATTTTGTAATATGCCTCCTGGTTTTCATAAGCTGACCCTCGGTACAAAATATAAACTTCATCTGTTTCTTTCCAGTTTACAGTTGCTGTGCTGTCCATGTCCCCATTCGGGTAATCAAAGCTCCAGGTCATATCATTTACAGGTAAAAGGTCATTCGCCGTATTGATATCAACTTCTTCAAAATCGGTAATACCAGAACTTATGATTCTGGCTGCAGCACTATAGTTGAGAATTATATGCCAACCTTGATCACCTGTCTCAAATCCCAGATCCCATTTCCCAGGTGAATTATAAACTACAAGTCTGATTTCATTCTCCTCAATTTTATAGAAAGTTTGATATTCATCCAGGCTATTTACTGCTGTAATAGTTTCAAGCGGCTCAAGTTTTACTGTATCTATTTCCTTAAAACAGGATTCTAAACCTAGCACCAAAATAAAGATCAGAATGAACCTGCTATCCAGATATCTTTTCAATAGTTTTAACCCTATGTTATACATTTTTCTCATTTGCTAAACTTCAGGTTAACTTTAAGAAAGAAATACCTTCCAAAAGCTGTTGGGCTGTTGGCCAGGTCTCCATTGTCATATCCAACATATTTTACATTCAATAAATTTTTTCCTCCAAGTACCACAGTAACTTTATTCTTCCAGAATAGTTTGGTTACAGTAGCCTCCAGATCTCCATAGGGATCACGATTGATGGTGACCGGAACAGGATCTGTATCTGGATTATTATCTGTGTCATCAAATACCAGGCGAGGAGTTGACCCATAATATTTATAATAGGCACCAATTATAAGTTTTTGCTTTTGAAAGTTGTATTTTGCATTAAAAATGAGGTTGTTGTAAAAAGTGTAATCCGGGAAGTCATTTGATTCTGGATCCATAAGCCAGGTTATTCCTGTACGTCCAAAACCTGGGTTAATTGTCAATCCTGGATACAATAGAAAGCTAACATTAAACTCTCCTCCAATGGTTTTTCTTTTTCCAATATTTGTGCTCTGGTATTCGTTACTACCCGGATCGACAGCAACAATTGTAATAATATTCTTTCCGGAATTAAAGAAAAAATCTGGCTCTAGCTTAAGTTGAATTTTTTTCTTTCCAATTTTATATGAAATGGAAGAATTAAAACTATTGTTTGTCTCTGCCGTTAGATCTTCATTTCCATGCAAGTCGTGATTTGAATCCACAAAATCAAGATACAACTCCTTAATGCTGGGTGCTCGGAATCCAAGCGCATAGGATGCCCGAAAATTAAAATTATTAAAAAACTCCCATTGAAGATTTATAGAGGGTATAATCGGTGCCTGATACTTTGTATTATATATGAAACGCAGGCCCGGTTGAAGGGTGGCGCTAGGTAAAAAATCCCACTGGGCACTTACAAAAGCGGCATAATCTCCCATACTTGGATCATCTGTACTAATTTTGTCACCCCTGGCATCATCATAGTTTAGGTCCAACCCAAATTGAGTACTGATTTTTGCATCCGGCTTTGCCCATAAAACGCTTGTGCGTAACATTATATTAGTGAAGCTAGTTTCTGAGGGAGTGCCTACCTCATTTTGTTCAAAATTAGTGAGGTCTTTCCGGTAGTTTTGTGTGTCCCTATTATATATTGAATAAGCGCCAACTGCCTCAAAGAAAAAGCTTTCACCAAACTTGTCATTAAGCTGCAAAGAGTTAACCAAACGATTGGTATTAAAATACTGGTCTGTTGCTGAGATTCCCTGCACATTACCATAATGCCGAATTTCTTCATCAAAATAAGTTATGCGATACCGCAACTTAAAATCACTCTTTCTGAAGGTATAATCAAAACCAGTATTGTACTGTAGTTTGGGTTTGAAATCCATATATCTGGTTGAGTCATTCAGATCAATTCCCTGGAACATATTCCTGGCACCATAGATAGAAAAGGTATTTCGTTTCCTAATAAGGGATCCAGAAATTGAAAAATTATAGGCACCCTCAGAACCAATATATGAACCTAATTTTAAGATCTCGCTATTACGCGTATTCACTTTGGTAATTATGTTCACTACTCCTGCTAAAGCATTGGTGCCATAAACTACAGACATTGGCCCTTTCACAATTTCAATATGATCAACATTATCCATATTAATCTGTGTAAGGTCAATGTTTCCATCAAGTCTGCCAATTATTGGAACACCATCTAAAAGGAATTTAACATTTTCTCCACCCATTCCTTGAAGCTGGAGACTAGTTCCCAATGCCGGATCAACTGAGAGTCGAACATTGGTTTCATTTGAAAGGGCCTCAGCAAGGTTGTTGACTCCTCTTTCTTCCATTTGCCGGCTACTGATAAGGTCGATCTGGTAAATGGATTTATCAATTGGTTTTGGGTTGTATTGACCTGTAACCACAACTGTTTCCAGTTCAAGGAGGTCTTGTTTTAGTTGAATGTCGATATTATCTCCTGGAGAAATAAAACCAATATACTTGACATAACCAACATATGTAATTTCAATTTTTCTGCGCTGGCTAATTTCTAATATTAACTCCCCAGCTTCATTGGCACTTGCTCCTTTGATATAGTTTCCTTGAAGGTCAAATACAACCACAGTGGCAAAAGAACAGGGTTCATCGGTGCTCTCATCATTAATTTTTAAAGTAGCGGATTGAGCAAAGCCAATTGATGAATTGGCCAGGAACCCAAGCAAAAGAAAAAGGTATATAGAAAAATGCCTGTTCATAGGCAAAGTTAATTATCTGGTTTTGGTCATTGATTCTGGTACACATAAAATGTAACTTGCCAGGTTCTTATTCTCTTCTTCCAATTCGCTAATATCAACTTGCTTTTCATTTGCAATGGTTACTATCTTTAAATCAGGATTGCTCTGGCGTATATACCAGACAATTCCTTCGAAGTTATTTGAGTGGTAACTGCCATTGTAATGAATGACTAATTTCCCTTTCGACCAGTTTTCCATTATAAAATGAGCCATAGTAGCATCTTTGATGGCCTGGGCTTTTGGGAAGTTTGATGTAATATGGGAGTTCATGTCCTTCATTTTTAGCATCTCTGCATAACAATTAACTGTACTGTCATACTTTATAGGAAGTGGAGGCAGGAAAGTTTTTGCATCGTCAGATAAACTATCCAGTATTTCAAATCCGTGTTTATTTACTGCTGAAGCATATCGACGTGGAACATTTGAGGCCACAAAAAATAGTTTATTCTTTTTGGCAAATTCAACAAGAGGCTTGTAATCTGTTTTATAATTTGGCCAGATGCGAGCTTCGGATTCAAAACTTTTCTGAGAAATTTTCCCCTCAAGGTATTCGCTCATGATAACCTGAATGTCTGATTCAAACATTTCTGCAGCTAATACTAGATTTGTTTGTTTACTGGAATAAAGATCTTTGGTAATTTCCAGTTCAAACCAATGTCCTATCGGATCATCATGCAATTCTCCAAAGAAGACCAGGTCGGCTGTTTCCAGCTCCTTAATCATATTTTTATAGCTTACAACTTTCCCATTAGCTGTAAAAAGGCTATATGTAGGTTTGTCTGATTTAAAGGCAAAACCGAGAACGGCTGCCAGTGTAAGAATCAATAATGGGTTTCTCATTTTAACTTGGGGTTTTAAATATTAATATTTTAATTGTTTAGCTGATTGTTTTATTTGTCATCCAATTGGATTAGCAAGACTTGTTTTTCACCTTCTCGCAATATATCAATGGTGACAGTTTGTCCAAATTCCAGTTTGCTCATTCTGGCCATGTATTCATAAATATTTTTTATCTCTTTTCCATCAATAGCTGTGATGACATCACCTTTTTTTATTCCACCCAGGTAAGCGGGTTTACCAGGAGTTACCCCATCTACACCCAGGCCATTGTTCTCAGTGCTGGTGAAATTGGGCATAATTCCCAATGTTACACCTGAGCGACGCCTGACATTTGCTGTTTGTTGCATGGGTCCTGCTTCCTGGAAGGTCAAAAGGCTGTCTCTATTTATAAGGTTTTCACTTAAGGAATAAACGAAATCATCAAGCAACTTTAATCCTTCAAAATTGATCGCATCTATGTCATCCTTGGGTGTGTGATAGTCTTCATGAGCTCCTGTAGAAAAGAAGAATACAGGAATTTCCTCCATATAGAATGAGGCGTGATCGGAAGGACCAAAACCATTCGGAGACATTGAAAGTTTTAATCCGGTATCCTCTACCAGGGAGCTTAATATAACTTCACTCTCAACTGCTGTGCCAGTGCCACCAACCATTAATTCATTGGTTTCTTTTAGCCTTCCAACCATATCAATATTAATTACTGCAACAATCTTTTCAAGATCAACAATTGGGTTCGCTGTAAAGTACTTAGACCCCAGCAAGCCCATCTCTTCAGCAGCAAAAGCCATCACCACAACACTTCTTTTCATTGAACTTTTACTGGATGCCAGTTTTTCAGCAATCTCTATCACACTGGCTACACCAGAAGCATTATCGTCGGCTCCATAATGAACACCAACTTCATCTGGCACCCTTGAGCTGGAGTTAGGTCCTCCTAAACCAAGGTGATCGTAGTGACCACCTATTAAAACTATTTGATCGTTAAGCTTTGGGTCTGAGCCTTTAATAAATCCGATAACATTCTGAGTGTTAACCTTTTCATATTCTACTTCTGCTGTACCCTCTACAGATACTCCACAATCAAATGGGATTGGTTCTTTTAGTTTAATAATTTCAGATTCCAGATTCTCGATTGTTTGACCACTTTTCTTCAGGATTTCATTCGCAAATGATCGTGTAATATGGAATACCGGAAGGCCTGAATTGGTACCAAGCTGATCCACAACCAACTTAGCCAGTTCATCCTTTTTATTATACTCTACACCTGAAACGAATAAAACACCAGCTGCTCCTTTATCCTTTGCAGTTAAAACTTTATCTCTGTCCTTTGCAAATGGTATAAATACACTCTCATCGTTATCCAATTCAGGGTCAGCTCTTAAAAGAAGAACCCATTTCCCATTTACATCAATTCCTTCATAATCGAGCCAGGAATTTCCTTCCTTATCAATTTCAAATCCAAATCCACAAAAAGCTACTTCTGCATTAAGGCTTGCATTGGCAGAGAAACTAAAGGGCCTGAAATCCTTATCGATTGTAGCTTTTAATTCACCAGAAGACAATGAGTTATTTGGTCCTGCAACTACCCGAGTAATTACATCAAAGTATTGAAATCCATCATCACCAAGGAGTTTAAAACCAAAATCAGAAAATTGATCTCTGATATATTCTGCAGCTAACCTGCCTTCAGGAGTACCTGGTTTACGACCTTTTAATGAATCTGAGGCCAAATATGAAATATGATCATTTAATTCCTCAAGACTAATTTCGGGATTATCAATTTTTGTTTGATTGCAGGAAATGGTGAGAAGTACAATTCCAAGTAAAGTTAAAAGTTTGTTCATTGCCTATTAATTAAAGTTTAAAGACGATTAAAATAAATATTTAGTTGCTTTGCCAATATTGATATATATCATATCTGTTAATTTTGAACTTGATTGAAGATTACATACCCTTTAAAACGACATCTTTTATACTAAATTCTTACTCAGCCAGGGCTTTTCTGGGTTTTAATTTGGTCGAAACAGGGAAGGTTTGACCATTGTAGGGGATTGCATAATTTAAAGGAGAACCAAGAACCGGAAAAATTCCTTTTAATTTGTTTTCTGGTTCATTTCCTTCGAAGCCAAGATACGAATATTTTCCATAATGAGGTAATTTCCTTCCCAATCCAGCAAGTGCTTCTATCTGCTTACTACCCAGGAATCCGAGTGTGAAAAAAGTGTTTTCTGGATTTTGTATGGCATATACCATTGAACCTTCTTCTAATAATTTCTTTGCTTGTGATTGAGCATCAGAATCTAGAACCTCAAAGTAATCTGTAGGTATTTTAGCCTTTCCAGCAAATTTATTTTCATATCCAAAAATCCAAATACTCTTATCTTTTGGTAATTCCTGCAATGTATTGTCCAGGATAAGTTCTAACTTCTTTCCCTGCACTTCCTGTGTAGCTTTCCATGTATTTGCAAGACTAGTATAGCCTTCCAGGAAAGGGCTTTCAGATGGCAGAATTATAATCGCATCTTTTGATCCGAATAATTGTGTAAGGCTTGTTGGAACTTCCCTTCTATCAAGGCGACGGAATATTTGAAACTCGGGATCCACTTCTATGCGAACGGGTTTCTTTTCAAAAGTAAACTGATAACGCTGGCTCTCACCTTTAAGATTAACAGACTTTGCTTCAATAGCTTCACTATTTTCAAAATAAATTACTACAGGTATATCTACCTTAAATACTTCTTCATCCTGTACCTGGTTAAGATAAAAGCTTAGAACATAGCTACTTTCTCGCTCCACAACCTGAACATTAGAAAGTAAGATGCTCGGTGCACCTTTTCTGTCAACCCATTGCTGAAAAAACGGCTTTAAATCTTCACCTGTAACTTCCTCAAAACAAGTCCGTATATCGTCAAAAGAAGCTTTTTTAAACTTAAAGTCCTGAAAGAATTTTGAATAGGCATTTAGAAATGCTTTATCCCCATATGTAACTCGAAGCATATTATTCATCATAAGGCATTTACCATATCCTATTGCCTCTTCTGCTGAATTATTCCTCGAAATAAAATCGCTTAATGGGAAGTCATTTTCAGCATTTACGTAATCGCTATATTTCTGTAATGTGTTTTGGCGGTATTCTGCTCCCTGACCCTGTTGCTCCTTAAGCAGGTGGTCAGCCATGTATGCTGTTATACCTTCGCACCAGTTTCCGCCAGAATAGTTAACATATACACTGTTTCCCCAGTAATTATGCAAAAGCTCATGGGGGTATGAAGAGTATAGGATCCATGGAAATCGTATAACTTTCGGTCCCAGGAGAGTGAAGGAGGGCATTCCATAACCTGTCTCCCAGAAGTTTTCAACCAGGGCAAACTTAGTAAAGGGGTAAGGGCCTATCATTTTTTCGTACATGGTGAGATAGCCTTGAGTCGCCCCAAGATATTTGTTTGCTAGTTTTTCATCAGGAGTTCTCAGAAATGCCTGAAAAAGAACATGATCAGACTGGATATTGTATTCTGTCCATTTTCCACCAATCAAATATATCTCATCCATTGGTTCAGGCGATTCATACCGAGTTGTACGCTGCCCGTCTTCTTCAGCATTTAATGTTCGTTTTCCCTGCGAAACAAATAACCATTCCTTATCTGTAATGGTTTCCATATTAAATGATACCAGTTCAGACTCAATGAAATCTGGGATCCAATGTGTTGCACCGGCCAGGTAAATCCCACCTTCGAATATAATACCACTCGTTTCACTAAATCCACGTGCATATTCTGCTGAACCCTCTTCAATTTGGTCATAAATTTTACCAGTATATTTGATATTTATAACCCCCAGTTTTTCCTTTCCTGGGATTTTTAAGTGGTATTTTTTTTGTTGAACTCTGGCTTCGGCATCCTTGCTTGATGTAAGTTCCTTAATGCTCCCCTTCCCTTCAGTAATTTCCACGGAAAGATTCTCGTTTAAAGAAAAGGTAGGTACAGGATGGGAATCAAGATATTCTTTAGGGAACGAAATTTCATCATAGACCTCAATGGAATGATCATGAATAGATATTTTTATACGCAAATTATGGTGAATATTTTGAGCTAGAATAGATGCTGGAAGACATATTAATATAATGATATAAATCAGTTTCTTCATAGCGATGGAAGGTTTTTGTTGAGCAAAATATAGATTTGATATTTAAGAGGTCAAATATAGAAAGTGTTTTTTACTTATGCATTACCAATATGTTGGTAGTTTTTGTAAGGATTTGCATCTTCAGATTTAAAAAACTTCAACCTTAATTCTTCTTGAGTTTATGGTAGGAGGGAACCAGGCTGTTTTAATTGAGATGAAAAGGTCGTAGGTCCCCTTTTCCAGTGGCGTCACAATTCTTTTCTCGTACCAGCTAGCATTTAACATTTTGTTTTCTATCAGGAGGTTAGTTTTTGTACTATTTATCTTTTTCCCATCCTTGAAAAATTCATAATGAAGATAGGAAGGTAAATCCGGGTTGGCTTCCAGGTCAATTATACCATCTTCGTTAAATCTGAAATTTAGTGTGATGTAAATAGGTGACCCTGGCTGAGTAATGATTTCTTTTTCTTTTGTGTCAATTCTTATTTTACCAAATGATCTAAAGTTTTTAACCAGAACTATATAGGTCTTATGAAGGGGAATAAGCAAAGAATCAGCACCGGGTAATGGAGATTCCGAGCTGACATAAACATCTTTGCCCTGGAGATCATTTTCAGTGGTCCTGTAATCAAAAAGAGTTTTTCTGTAGGTGGGGCTATTTATGGTAAAAGAGGTAGATTGTGCATAAAACTCATATTTAGATGGTTTCTGGTAGGAATCGAAGAATACTACGGGTAGGTCTCCAGCTTTATCTTTCACCTGTGTAGCCCAATTAGCCCATTTATGGAATTCCGGGTTAAACTTACTTTCAGTTGGAAAAAAATCGAAAATTAGATAGATTCTAATTAAAATTATGACTGGCAGGGAAATCAGAAATGAGTATTTGAGAATTTTTTCCGCTCTTGCATTAAGATAAACCTCTTTATAAGCAAGATATATCATAGGAATTATTGCTGTCACAGTCCAGTTTGCCTCAATTCTGGTTCGGAACGACATCAGAAAAAAGAATGTATAGGTTCCAATAAGAATAAATTTTAAACTCCTTTCAAAGCTGTCCTTTGGAGTATATCGGAAACTGTAATAAATCAAGAAGATACCTATAATGGGTCCGGGAATTAACAATTGTCCAATAATGAAGTTCAGGGTCTGAGTGAACCTATATGCCTCCGGAGATCTTTCAAAAAGATGATAGCTTATACTAGGCCATCCGTGGTTATATTGCCAAAGTACATGAGGAATCAGGAATACGATAGAAAGGAAGACAATCAACCAAAATGATTTTCTCCCAAGTAATTTAAGATTTGAGAGTACTATCAATCCAATTACTGTGAGCCCATGATACTTGCTTAATAAAAGTAGGGCAATATTTAGGGCGATTAAAACAGCATATACCAGATTGTCATTTTCATTATATTTTTTGTAGAACCACAAGAAAGTAGCACTGAGAAAAATCAGAAGAATATCTGGAACAGCAATAATTGAACCCAAATGTAAAAGGCCTATGGATAAAATTATTAAATAGTATAGCTTTAGATTGGAGGGCTGTAGTGTTTTTTCAATTATGAAAATGGTGGCTGTACTAAAGATTACAATGAATAGCCTTACGCCCAGTTCGTTTTTAAAAAGGAGGTAGCCAAATTTAATTACCACACCAATCATGGGTGGATGATCAAAATAACCCCATTCAAGATCTCTTGAATACTCCCAATAATAGGCCTCATCATTCCACAAACCAGTAAACCTGGCTTGAATGATGGATATTATAAACCAGCTTAGATAAAAAACAATACGCAGGTTATTGGGGTTTTCAAAAAATAATGCCAATCTCTTGGAGAATCCGTTATTGCTTGAATTCATAGCTTGGCGATTAAATAATTAGCTTAAACAGTTTTTGAAGTTACAAAATTAGTTAAATAATTTGTTTCCATAAATTGGGTTTTGGTACATAAGTTTACCGCATAGAAAAACTCCCTGCAGGGTAGGGAGTTTTAATCATATGAATAATTATCTGTAGGGTATTAATTAGGTTAGATGATTTTAGCAACCTTCGGGAGCTTTCACTTCTTTTAATGGAACATCAAGTTTGGTGATTCCTTTCTCTATCCATTCAGGGAATGCATCGGCCCATTTTTCCATTGTGCAATCCAGTAAGTAACAATCAGAGTACTTCATTTTATCCAATGTTTCTACTGCTAGCGCCCCACTACCCTCGGCATTACCAAGGACAATTGTTTTTATCCGCCTGTTAGACAGTTTGGGTGAAAACTCTAAAAGTCCTCTAGGCACATTCACTGCTCCTGAAATATGTCCATTTTTATAGTCTTCTTCTTCCCTGCAATCAACCACCTGAACAAGCTCTTTCTTTTCAAGGATAAGTTTTAAATCCTGCATTGAAATAGTTTGGATTTCCGAGAGAGCGTTTGTGACCATTTGATCGGCATTTTCATAGGTCTCATTGGATCCCAGGGAGCATGAATAGAATACTAGTATTGCTACCAGGAAGCTGGAAAATATTGTAATATGTTTTTTTCTCATTTCCTTTTATTTTAGTTGTTCAAGCTCTGGAGATTTTGCCTTTTCATTATAAGCCTTTAAACCTCCCTTAATAGAGTATACATTTTTGAAACCGAGCTTTTGCAGGGTCTCAGCAGATAAAGCACCACGATTACCTCCATTGCAGTAGACAATTATATCTTTTGTTTTTTCAGGAGTATTCAAGAACAATTCTTCCCAGAAGCTTTCGTTCATAATCTTAAACTCCAACTCTCCACGAGGTATAGAAATGGAACCCGGGATGTTGTCTTCAGTAAACTCTTCCGGTTGCCTTATATCAATCAAGAGGTAGGAATCATACCTATCTATTTTCTGAAAAAGGGAGTCTATTGTGATTTCCTTAATGTTCTTCTTAGCTACCTCTGCCATCTCATAACCATCTTCAAAGGTGGACTGGCACCCAATTACATAAACTGAAATTACGAGGCAAATTATAAACCTTGCTATTTTCATCTTACTTTTTCATTAAGTTTTTATTAGAGGCAATTAGACGGCGATAAACTTACCGGTCCTCTCATTCCATTTTACAAATATATACCAAATCAGAATAATCATGCAAACTAATAAAAATGCCCTGTGACAGTTCAATTAAATCAATTATTGATTTCATAAAGATAAGAAATGTGTTATAAAACATGTTTTTTACTGGTCACTTTCTAACTACCAAGCTCACTTATATTGTAGGACAGGTCCATGATATTTGCTTAATGATGGACATCATAATACTTAGTATGGTAAACCTTTTAATAGCCATAAGGAAATATTGTGTATTTATTTTGGTCTTGTTGCCATGGCTGGCAAATAGCCAGGAGCATATTCCTGAGAAATATCATCACTTTCAGGGTGACTCATGGAAACAGGTATGCGATATCGCTTTTAACAAAAATGGTGAAAGTTTTATATGTGGTGATTTTGAAGAGTCTTTCACTCTTAATGCAAAGGTATACCTTGCAAAGGGAAAGAGAGGGCATTTTATTTCATGTATGGATTCAATAGGAACCATCAAATGGCTTAAAACATTTGGTAGTTCTAATTATTCCAGTATTGCGGGATTGGAAGTTGGGCAAGACGGCATGATTTATCTGGTAGGAAAGTTTAGTGATACACTTTACTTTGAAGAGCATTCTCTAATTGGGAGAAATCAGGTGTATTATTTAAAACTTGATACCTCAGGAGAGCTATCTGAGTTTACTGTATTGTTGCCAGATTTTAATGGGTATGTAAAATCATTTGCCCTGGACACATTAAATAATTTCATACTGGCAGGTGATTTTCGGAGGGATATCAAAATTGGGAATGATCGTTATCGTAGTTCTGGTAAAAGAGATATATTCTTCCTTCAAATTAGTCAGGATCTTGTTATAGAGGGTATTAACACCTTTGGTGGAAAAGGAAGAGATGAACTCATTGGAATTTGCCAACAGTCAAACAATGAATTGATTCTTTTTGGAAATTTTGAGAATAAAATTGATCTGATAGATACAACAATAATTTCGAAAGGGAAGAAAGATATTTTCTTGTTATATGGAGGTTCTTCTGGCACTTTTAAAAATGCTCTTGCAATTGGAGGTAGAAATAATGATGAAGTGCAATCGGTGGTTTCGGATATTACAGGAAACATATATATAGCCGGGCAGTTCAAGAATACTTTAGTCCTGGATTCAAATGTTTTGAGCTCCAGCGGAGAGAATGACATCTTTCTTGCGCACTATAGCAAATACCGGAAATTCAAATCAGTAAAAACATGGGGAGGGGCAGGTAACGACAGGCCGATGAGTTTGGTGGTAGATGGAAATCGCCAGCTTTTTTTATCCGGGGTTTATAGTAAATCTATAAAATTTGGTGAAGATACACTTCAATCAAACAATAGGTTCAGCAATGGATTTCTGGCCTTATACACAGAGAGAGATGGAATTAAATGGCTAAAGGATTTCAAAGGGGATTCTGAAGAAATACCCCGAAAGTTATTTCTTAATGGAAATGCCCGATTCCTGGTATCTGGAACTTTTTTAGAAGACCTGCAGTTCGATAATAAGAGTTTGAAATCTAATGGTTTATCAGATGCCTTTTTAATCAGTTATTTAGATCCTTGTACACTCCTGAAATTCGATTTGCCTTCTGAGCAGACCATTTGCCTGGAGACAGATGATACCTTACATGCAGGAACTGGATTTTTAAACTATCTCTGGAATAATGGCCTTTCCCAAAATGAATTCCTTATCATCTCAGATACAGGAAACTATTGGGTTCAAATAACAGATCTATACGGATGCAAGGCTACCGATACAATTCATGTTAGGAGAGATTCTCTGTTCCTTAATTATGAGGTTGTTGATGAAAGAATGCCAGAGGGAAATAATGGTAGAATTGACCTGACATATGGTGGGGGCATTTCTCCCTACAGTATTTTGTGGGATAATTTCGAACATACTCCAAGCCTTGGAAATCTTCAAAAGGGATTTTATCAGGTGAGAATTACCGATGCAAATGGATGTCAGATAAATGAAGAAATTGAAGTTGGACAGGAGGTTGCTTCAGGTATTCTGGATATATATAATTTCCCGAACCCAATGGACGACTTAACTCATATTGTGTATTCACTTCCTGAAAATACCAGTCTTGAAATCTCCCTATTTGATATGACGGGAAAACTTGTTTATGTATTGCTTCGTGGTCAAAAGCGAAAAGGGAAATATGAATTCGATTGGAATTCCGGGAATCTAAAGAACGGTGTTTATTATATCAGGATACAAACCCCGGATGGACTGGTGTCTAAGAAGATCATGATTAGCCGAAATAATTAATTCTATTTATGAATAGATTCTTAAATTTAAAATATTTCCAGTTTTATATTCTTTGTCTGATATTCTCGCCTCAGGTTGAGGGGCAGGAGTCTTTTCAGGCAATGGACAACACTATTCCGCCTTCACCAACTGCCGGTTCACTGGTTAAGGGTGTTACTACTCCGGTAAGTTATTATACAGGAATCCCTTCTGTGGAAATTCCATTATGGGAAATGAAAGGTAGAAAATTAAATGTTCCTATCACTCTTTCCTATCATGCTTCTGGCATAAGAGTTGAGGATATGGCAGGATGGGTTGGCCTGGGTTGGTCATTAAACGCAGGTGGTGTAATAACACGAACTGTTCGTGGAGTACCAGACGATCATGCCCGGGGTTTCCTTACAATTGGAGGAAATCAGATCCCCAAAATTTTGAATAGTCCTGAGGAGTATGGAGGCTGGCTTCCACCCGGCGATGATGAAGATGAACAAATGCTATATCTAAGAAATATTGGAAGAGATATTCGAGATGGAGAACCGGATATTTTTCGATTCAATTTTAACGGCAGGGGAGGTAGTTTCTTTTTCGATGTAGATGGGGAAATTGTTTTACAATCGAAATCCAATCTTAAAATTACATTTCAAAAAAATGTTAATGGGGAAATTGATTCCTGGGAGGTTGTGGATGAAGCAGGCATCATTTATACTTTTGGAACAACACTGGCAATCGAGCGCACAGCTACCGTAAATGATCTGGGTGTAAATGGGGAGTTCCATTGCTCTGCCTGGTACCTGATTTCAATTAAAAGCCCAAACAATGAAGATTCATTTTGGTTTGAATATCAAAATTACACCAAATCGGTTAGAAGCTCTCTGCCACAGCGCAAAGTCTCGGGCAACGATCCGAAGTGGGAAGATATGTTTAAGTACCAAACTCATTTTACAGAAGGAAAATATCTCCAGAGAATTACCTGGGCAAGGGGATATATAGATTTCTTTGTAAAAAGTCTCTTTGCATACCCAGGAGGGGAAATAATCGGCTTGAGTAGTATCAGTATTCATAGCCAGGGAAGTGGAGTTCAAATAAAATCTTTCAAATTCAACTATAGCTTTTTTCCGGCAGTCGGTTGTAGCACTCAACAAGATTATTTGCCACCATGCCGTAGACTCAGACTCGACAAAGTCTCTGAAATCCCTGGATCAGGAGAGCAATCGAAACCGCCCTATTTGTTCTTTTACAATGAAACTCCTTTGCCACCACGTGGTTCATTTTCACAGGATCATTGGGGTTATTATAATGGAGCAGAAAACAACCACCTAATACCCAGGGTAACAGTTAGGAACTATAATGACTTTCAGGAACTTCCACCCTCCATCGACAACTCTGGAGCATTGAGCTTTGAGAGCCTGACTGCGATAAACCTGAATATATCCGATCTGAGTGAAAATATGTGGGAGATGAGTGGTGCCAATAGGGACCCTGATCCGGAGAAGATGCAGGCCGGAATTCTTAAAAAAATAGTTTATCCAACTGGTGGAGCTACTCTGTTTGATTATGAGCCACATGATTTTGGATATTATTCAACTCCCGATAAAAAGACCAGGTTGCATATTGAAGCGAAACATGAAATTGGTAGTTATCAGCAAGAGGAAAATAGTTATTTGCAATTGAATTTTGCTCAGGAGGTTAAAGTGATTCCTCTGTTCTATATTATCGCAGGCAGCGAGAAAGATCTTCCTGACGGTTCAGCTGAGCCCGCTGATGGTTCAGGTATTTTTATTAAAGGCCCAATCCAGATTGATTCAGATGGAGATACTATCTTCGAATACAACTATGGAATGAATAAGGAGCTTGCTTCTGGCTGGGAAGTGACTAAAAAAGTCTGGCTACCGAAAGGAAGATACAAGATTGGCTCCATTGCTGATGAATTGGGCGATTTAACCAGGGCTATAATTGAATACAAGCAACATTCAGAACTTGATACAACTTATAAAATATACTCCCAGGAATATTCAAGCGAGAAGACAAAGGCTGGTGAAATGTATTTTCCAGATGATAAGAGTGAATACAGGTCAATAACACTGGATTTTGATAGTCTTGACCATCCGATGGTACGAATTAGTTTTTTATTTCGCAGTAAAATCCATCCAAACCGAATATCTTCTGTGGGACTCGAGCAAGCTACAAGTTCAATTAAAATTACTCGGATTGGAGGAGCAGGGGAAGTAATTTATGAAAAAGGTTATTTTGATGATGATGTGATTAAGTGGAATCCAGTAAGAAATGAGTGGAACTATAGTGGTGAGGAAAAAAGGCTTTTGGAACCCGGAAGATACCAGCTGGAGTTTATTCCCAGAATTGATAATGAGTTTGGCTATGTAGAAATAGATTGGAAGAAATCTGTAAAAGTGAAAAACTCAAAAATGGCAGGAGGACTCAGGATAAAACAAATCACGCAGGTTGATAGGGTTTCAGATACCATTGGGATTACGGCATATAAATATATTGTGGAGGATGATGGGGAAACCGGTTCAAGTGGTGTTCTCATGTCCTGGCCAGTATACCATGATACTCCTGAAGAGGTTTATTACCTTGGCGATCAGAATTTGCTCAATTTTAATGCACCTCCATTAACGATATATTCTTTAGGTAGATCTGCTGCTGCTAATACTGCTGGCTCTCATATTGGTTACAGTATGGTGCAAGTTAGTAAACCTGGTGCTGGGAAGACCGTTTATGAATTTAGTTCTTCCAGAGATTACCCCGATATTACTTCAAAAGATTTCCCTTATCCTCCTGTGGTTTCTTACGATTGGAAAAGAGGCCTTCTGAAGGAGAAAAGAATTTACAGGGAGAATGGCACACTACGCCAGATTGAAACAAATAATTATAATCATCTTAGTGATACAATTAATAGATCATATTTGCCTGCAATAAAGGTTGTACAAAAGGATCCAGACTCTGACTATGCTTACCTATATGAAAAATTCTATATGGCCACAGGATGGAATGTGCTAGAAAAACGAAAAATAGTTACCTACGGCTTAGATGGTTTAAACCCGGTTGAATCAAGCGAAAGCTTTAAATATAATCCCGGTCACCTTCAGCTGATCAACAAAAGTGTTTTGGATAGTGATAGCAGTTTATTGAGCACCCAATACAGCTATCCTGGTGATTCAAGCAGTGATTCAGGACCAGAAACAGATATCTTAATAGAGAAGCATATTGTGAATACCCCGGTCCTTACTGAAACATTCAGAGATAGCCTGAAAATTGCCGGAGAGAAAATAAAATATGGGATATTTCATGAAGGAATGATCCTGCCAACAAAGATTGAAAAACTTGAGGGCAATGAATATCAGGACGTAATGCATTTTGACAGCTATGATACCAAGGGAAATATTCTCCAGTACCATGAAGAGGGAGATTTATATAACTCATTTAATTGGGATTCTGATAAGTTATTACTGCTAGCCCAGGCAGTAAATTCTGAGCATAGAATAAATATTCTGGACTACCCTGATGATTCCTATGTAACAAAATATACACATCACCCATTTTGGGGGCCAACTTCAGAAACAAATGAAAATTCAATTATTACCCATTATGATTATGACAACTATGGCCGACTAATAAAGATTAGTAATAATGAGAATAAGATTTTAAAAACTTATGATTATCATTTGAAAGCCTATCAGGGTGATACAACTCGTCAGGGGCTTGAAATTATTGAGCTTACTCCATCTGTTCCTCCTGATGCAATTATTGCTACAAACGCATCTATTGTACCATCGTGTGGAACTGAGCTTCATGTTTCCGGTGGAATCCTGGGGACCGGAGCTGAATGGGTATATTATCAAGACTTTTGTGGCGGTTCCCGGCTGGGGGATGGCCCTTCAGTATACCTTGTTCCTGAACAATCTACAAATTATTATGTCAGGGCAGAGGGAGATGCGAATAATACCGCATGTGCAAGTATCTATATTGAAGTATCTAATCCTTCTCTTCATCCTGCACCGGATATTATTTATTTTGATGCACAGGGGACAGGGCAAAATTCTCAACAGGTTGAATTAAACTACAATGGTTGTGATCCCTTATTAATAAGCGCAGATGTACCATGGCTATCACTTAATTATACTCCTGGTGAAGACCTGAGGGTAGCCTGTGAAGTGAATGAGAGTGGTGAAAGAACAGGTACCATCCATTTATCTGGAAATGGAATAGAGGGGAGTATTCCAGTTCTTCAAAGTAGTTCAGCTCCATTGAACATTTCGCTTAATTATTCCCCCTCATTTATTCAGGTGGGAGATATGATTAACTTCACTGCAAATGTTGAGAACGGCTCCATACCCTATCATTATGTTTGGGAAAGAAGAGAGTCTGATAGCATTCATTGGTCTATTATCAGGGATATAAATGAATCATACTCCAGGACAGATAGCTTTAGCTTAAAAGCTGGTCAAACAGAGTCTTATGTTCGTTGCACCGTTTCTTCAAATAATGAATCAGTCTCACAAACCATCCTAATAAAGCTTGCAAATTAGAAATTTATCAGTGGAGGTGAATTCGAATAAAAATTGGTTTTGAATCAATACTCCAGTTGCTTGTTAATATCCTCTTTTCCACGTAACAAATATTCCTTATTTTTACAGCTTATTTTGAATTTAATCATGCAGGAATGAGTTTTGTAAGTAATGCTTTTATTGGCCAAAATACTTTTGTAAGATACCTGGGAGGTGTATTAATTGTGATTTTTGCTTCACAGGTGATAGGAGCCATCCCTTTGGCTGTTGCTATGGCAGTTAAAATATATTCTGGTGGTGGTGAACTAAATTTAGAGAATCCAGCTGATTTAACTGGCCTGGGGATCAATCAAAACCTAAACCTGGTACTACTGCTTATCCCTTTTATAGTGGGATTATTCGGTGTTTGGCTGGCAGTAAAATTGTTGAATGGCCGAACTCTTAAACAAACCATAACAGGTCGATCAGAATTTGCATGGAAACGGTTTTTTAGTGCTGCTGGTATATGGCTTGTTTTATTAATATTAATGGGGATAATTAATTATGCATTGGATCCTGATAATTTTGAGTGGAACTTTCAGCCTGACAAATTCTTCGTCCTGATATTAATTGCATTATTCTTACTTCCCTTACAAACTACATTTGAAGAAGTTTTCTTCAGGGGTTATTTAATGCAGGGAATTCTAGTCGGTTTTCGGAACAGGGGAGTAGCCTTAATTTCTACTACTTTAATTTTTGGCCTTTTGCATTTATTTAATCCTGAAGTAAAAGAATTTGGAGTTGCATTGGCTTTGCCTCAATACCTTATTTTGGGTTTAATATTGGGAATTGCCACCTTAATGGATGACGGACTGGAACTGGCTTTGGGTTTACATGCCATGAACAATGTGTTTTTAGCCATATTCATTACTTTTGATGCATCGGCACTTCAAACTCCAGCATTATTTTCAATTAAGGAAATAGATCCGCTCGTTGATTTAATAGAACTTTTTATAGCATCTTTACTTTTCATATTCTGGGCATCCAGGAGGTATAAATGGAGTAATTGGAAAGAAAAGCTGATGGGTGTGGTTTCCAACGAGGAAATTAGTGGGAAGGCTATTATAGACCAGGTCAAATAATGATTTCAGTATTATATTGAAATATTCCGGGAAACTAACTAAAATAATATTCTGTGAAAAAAGATATGCTTCGCTATCATGACATTCAGGTGGATGTTGTTAACCAGGCTGATGACGATATAAGAAATCATATTTCAAGGACAGTATTAGGTACACCAGGCGGACTTATTTATCGTTTGGTAGATACGGTGAACAAGCTCGGCAGTATGGGCCAGGTTTATTTCATAAATTTGCGTAAAGGTACAAGGCTTTTAGGAACAGCAGGACTAGCGCATCGAATGGTAAAAAACGGATCTAAGGCATATAGTTCCTATTACATAAGGTATTTTTCAATTTTCGCACCCCTTCGGGTAAAAACCTATAAGGAAAGGAAAAAGGAATTAAAAGAAACGAAAAGCAGGGAAAATCCCTTTACGAAAAATAGCATCATTAAAGATAAGGTTATTCTATTTTTCGATAATATGGCTGACCTTAATGACAATTCTGTCCCACCGGGTACAAAATCATTCTCATTTGCTTTTATTGAAAATAAGAATTTAAGGTCGTTGGACTTTAGCAGCATGATGGGCTATATTACAACTCGTGAGTTTGCTACCCTAATATTTAGCCGTTTTTATCCGAAAAAAAATGAAAATGTTGATTTTGCTAAACCAGAAGAGAAAACTGAAATATTAGAGAAACTTCAAACTACCTATTCCGAGTATTCTGCGTTTTACTCCGATCATATTTTTTATAAGGATCAGTATTTTGTTTATAAAGAAAAGGGTGAGATTATCGCAGGAGTCCAGGCCAATGTTGTTGAATGGAAGATATTGGAGTTTCCTGGTAGAAATGGAGCATTCTTAATGAAACTGATACCCAAATTGCCATTAATGTCAAAACTGTTTCAACCTGGAAGCTTTAAATTTGCTGCATTTGAAGGTGTATTTTATAAACCTGGGAAGGAAAAGCTAGTACTAAGTTTGCTTGAATCAGCCTGTGCAATGCTGGGTGTAAATGTAGGGCTAAGTTGGATGGATACAGGAAGTCATATTTTCAGTGATTTAGGTAATGTTGGTAATATGGGTTTCTTGGGGCATGTTATGAAATCACAGCCAGCGGTTGTGCGTGTAAAGTTTCTGGATATTCCAGAGGCTGATCAAAAAGAATTCTTTGAAAAACCAGCTTATATTTCTGTTTTTGATATGACTTAAGAAGGAAGCCTTTTTGAGCTACTATATTCTACTGATTTCTATAAGCTATAGTTTCATTTTTGCAGATAGCTTGTTGCTTATTGAGTGAAACAAGTTCAAATCGGTTTCATTTAGCAGGGAGAATCGCTCCATTATCCTATTGTATTTCGCGCTTTTTTTCTGAATACCAATGTGTTCCAGAATGCTTTCCGCTTTCATTTTTAGCTCTCTATGACTTTTAATTGATGTTAAGTTATCCTTTGGTTGAACCTGATTTGCCAGCTCAGCAAATTGGTAGGCAAATATCATTACAGCCTGCGCTAAATTTAAAGATGGATATGGCTTAGCCAGTGGTACGTATGAAACCAGATCACATAAGCCCAATTCCAGATTTGAAAGACCTGATTCCTCTTTTCCAAAAACCAAACCGACAGAACGGATATACTTTTCTTTTTTTGATATAATATCTTTCAGATCTGAAAGAGGGTAATAATCATATTTTACACTTCTTCTTTTGGCACTTGTACCAATAATAAAATCTAAATCGTGCACGGCCTCATTCAAACTTTGATAAATCTTTGCGTTTTTTAAGACATCCTGAGATCCATGTGCCAGCCAGTCTGCTTTTTCATTCGGAAAATCAAGGGGCTTAACTAAACGCAATGAATTAAACCCCATTGTTTTGATAGCTCGGGCTGAGGCACCTATGTTTTCAGGTACAGCGGGTTCAACAAGAATGAAGGATATTTCCATTTGAATTGGAATTAATTGAATACAAATTTAGAATTATATAAGCAGTATACTACGCTAATAGTTATTTGCATCATTATTTTGCTTAAAAACAAATTGTATCTTAGAGGATCCAAAATTGTTATTAGATGACCTTAAACATAGAACAAAAAGGACTGGATAAATTGATAGTCGTTGGTGATCGTGTGCTAATCAAGCCAAGTAGTGCGCAATCAAAGACAAAATCTGGTCTTTATCTACCTCCAGGTGTGCAGGAAAAAGAAAATATCCATAGTGGTTATGTTGTAAAGGTTGGCCCCGGCTATCCAATTCCGGCAATTACTGATGTAGATGAACCCTGGAAAGACAAATCAGAGGAGGTAAAGTATGTTCCTCTTCAACCGAAGGAAGGTGATTTAGCCATCTACCTGCAGAATAGTGGCTATGAAATATTCTTTAACCGTGAGAAATATGTAATTGTCCCTCATTCTGCTATTCTTTTGTTGATTCGGGATCCAAGTTTGTTTGAATAGCGAATATTTATTTTTTGTAATTTTTAGCCAGCTTCAATTTGGACCTACGTCACCATTGGTAGTATTCTCAATATTTTATAATTTTTATTGTTATTACTATAAACTGTTTTCCTTAAATGAGTTCTGAAATACCATCTGTATTAAGTATTGATATAGGTTCTGTAGCCATTACAATTGCCCAGGTTGGCTATGATGGCAAACTTTTGAAACATGCATATAAGTTTCATCATGGTAAAGTTTTGGAAACTCTTTATGGAATGGAGAAGGATTTTATCTTATCTACAGTCAAAGCTGTAGTTAGTCCTTCAGTTGGCAACTGGTTCAATGAGAAAGTCTTGCGCTATGATCCTCAAATCAGTATTATTGCCAGTACTAAATATTTTTATCCCAATGCCCATTCCTTACTTTTTGTGGGAGCTGGGCGATTTCAGTTAATTGCTTTTAATGAAGATGGCAGTTACAGTCATTCTGTATCCAATACATCCTGTGCGGCAGGGACCGGGAGTTTCTTAGATCAGCAGGCAAACCGCTTGAACCTTCAAAGTGTTGAGGATCTGGTTGAAATTGCAAATGCAAACAAAGATATTCTTCCAGAAATTGCATCGCGATGTGCCGTTTTTGCAAAGACCGATCTGATTCATGCGCAGCAAGCTGGATATTCACGTGGGGCTATTTGCGATAGCTTATGCAAGGGCCTGGCCAAAAACATTGCAGATACCTTATTTACTGAATCTGCACCTTCAGGGCAGCTTGTTTTTGCTGGTGGAGTAGCTTTGAATTCAGCGGTAAAGAGGCACCTTGAGCTTATTTTAGACCACCCTCTGGAAGTCAATGAATTTCCACACTTATTTGGAGCCATTGGGACTGGCATTTTATTCCTGGAAGAAAAAGAACTTAAAAGTGAATTCTCTGGCTTAAGAAGTTTTGAAGATTTAATAAATACAGAAGTGGAAGAGAAGGAGTATTTTAATGCCCCTCTTTCCATGAAATTGTCAAAATATCCTGAATTTACTTCTGAAGAATCGTATGACTTTATTCCTTCGCTTGTAAAACATAGCAGGGGAATTCAGGTTGAAATTTACCACGATATTCGGAATAAAAGTAATCTCCCTGTGTTAATGGGAATTGATATTGGTTCAACAAGTACAAAGGCGGTTTTAATGGATAAAAGCAATGAGCTTGTTGCAGGCTTGTATACTTACACAAATGGAGATCCACTGAATGCTACAAGGGCCTTATTCGAAGCAATAAATTCTCTTGGGAAAGACAGGAATATTGAATTCAGTTTTGATGGGGTTGGAACAACCGGATCGGGTAGAAAGTTTATCGGAGAATTAATTGGTGCAGACTTGATTATTGATGAAATAACAGCGCATGCCCAGGCTGCCTACCAGATGAATCCTAAAACCGATACCATTATTGAAATTGGAGGTCAGGATGCAAAATTTACCCTTATGAAGGAAGGGAGGGTGACCTTCGCTCAGATGAATTCAGTTTGTGCCGCCGGCACAGGAAGTTTTATTGAGGAACAGGCTCAGAAACTCGGTATTAAATTAAGTGAAATATCCAATTTGGCTGAAGGAGCAAGTTCACCACTGGCGAGTGACCGTTGCACCGTCTTTATGGAGAGAGATATAAATCATTATCTGAACCAGGGGTATAAGGTAAAAGAAATTCTTGCAAGCACTTTGCATTCTGTTCGTGAGAATTATCTGCAGAAAGTAGCCAATGTTGCATCTATTGGTGAGCAGGTTTGTTTTCAGGGAGCTACAGCCAAAAATAAGGCTCTGGTAGCAGCTTTTGAGGAAAAGCTGGGGAAAGAAATTTTTGTTTCACGGTATTGTCACCTTACAGGGGCACTGGGAACGGCCCTGATGATCAGGGAGGAAGTGAAAGTGGAGTCAAAGTTTAAGGGATTGGATTTATATAAGCATGATATAACTGTCACAACAGAAACTTGCGAGTATTGTAATAACAGGTGCCGAATTAGTTTGGCTGATGTGAATGGAACAAAAGTTGCATATGGATTCTTATGCGGTAGGGACTACGATACTGAGAAGTTTGTTGATAAAAATGTATCTGGATTCGATTTGCTCAAAGAGAGGAAAAAAATCCTTTCAGTACCTGGTTTTGTTGACAAGAAAAGAACAATTACTATAGGCCTGCCTGCTACGCTCCACTTATTCGATGAATTGAGTTTGTGGGAAACCTTCTTCAATAAGCTTGGGATCAAAACAAGCACCAGTAGACAGTATTCCAGCCCCTTGAAGGAGGGAAAACGCCTGGCGGGGGCAGAATTCTGTGCCCCTATGCATGCCATGCATGGGCATGTAGCCTGGCTCGCTGATCAGACAGATTATATTTTTCTCCCTGTCTACCTCGAGGCACGTGACAAACAAGGTAATAAAGAAGCAAATTATTGCTATTACACCCAATTTAGTCCATCGGTGGCCTCATTAATTAATGATACAATTAAGGAAAAATGCCTGGTGCCTTATATCAATTGGTCAAAAGGAGAGGATCATGTTGTCAAAATATTACACTCTACACTAAAAGAGATTATTCCCGGAAGGATAGAATTACGTGAGGTGAGACAGGCGTACTTGGAAGCTGTGAAAGTACAATTGGATCAGAAATCAAAATTGAAGCTATTATATATTGCTGAAAAAAAGGATGTAGATGAGGTAAAGGTTGTGCTTATTGGAAGACCATACCTAATTCTATCAAAATCCCTTAATAAGGGAATCCCTGATTTATTTGCTGGTATGGGAATCAAAACCTTTTACCAGGACATGATTCCTTACGAGCAACAAGACGTGCTGGATATAGATTATCTTCTCCGGGCCTTTCCCTGGCACTTTGCCTCTAAAACGCTTGAGATTACGAGAATAATTGCTAAAACAAAAAATGTTTATCCAGTCTTTATGACCGCATTCAAATGTGCTCCTGATTCATTTGTACTGGACTATTTTAAAAAGATGCTTGACGAACAGGGTAAACCCTACCTGATTTTACAGCTTGATGAGCATGACTCCAACGTAGGATACGAAACACGTATTGAAGCAGGAATCAGAGCGTTTAAAAACCATTCCAAAATGCAGCCTGAACAAGAACGGGATTTAAGCCCGGTTTTAAGTAGGCCCGAAACACTCTTGTCTAAGGATAGAATAGTTCTTTTTCCGAATTGGGATAATATTACCGGCAGATTCATAGTAGCCAACCTTCGACGAACAGGCTATGATGCAAGATTGCTGGAGCACAATGAGCTTAGTATGAAGAAAAGCATGGTACATAATTCTGGCCAGTGTTTACCCATAAATATTGTGGCTCAGGAGTATATGGATTATATAACTAAGTATGAACTAAATCCTGCCAATACCATATTATGGATGACGGAGGCTCAATTAACCTGCAACATCCGAATGTATCCTCAGTATATTAAAACCTTGCTTGAGAAACATGGTAACGGTATGGAAAAGGCCTCAGTGTACTCAG
>JASJGS010000059.1:0-2906 GCA_033791445.1 Bacteroidales bacterium
TTGGAAGATGATGTAGTAGTACAAGCCAAAGGAGAACCTTTCAATTTAATGAAAAACATCCCAATTGAAGTGGAAGAAATAGAGGACTTGATGAACTAAGTTAATTAGTTTCTTAGTAGAGATTCATCAATTTTTATTAAAGCAATCCTTTCTCCTCCAACGACTCCTTTATTCGTTGATGATCTTGCCAGAACTTGGTTTCTATTTCCTGTAATAGTTGCTGAAATTCAGTGTTGTCTTTTACAGGATCTATCAATGGGTCAATTTTTAAGAATAGTAGGGTCCAATACATGTAATTGTCCTGCTTGGCAAACAATTTCATATGCGCTATAGTCTTTTCGGTATCGCCTTTATATGCATAATACATGGCTAAACTTAGATCTTTATATACAGAATTGTCATTTTCGGCATAGTTCAGATACTTAGTAAAATATTGTTCAGACTTGGTCTTCAACCCCATCTTATCAAATACTACTCCAATTTTTGAATCTTCAGAAGGGAAAATATCCAATTGCTGCGTTTCTTTGATAGTCGTAAATTTGTCGTAATAAGTATAGGCATCTTCAAAATCGCGTTGGTAATAACAAATCTTTGCCACTTCCTGTAAAACATCTAAGCGTGTGGTATCTTTAGCATATGTTTCCAACAACAACTTCTTGGTTTGCGCCAGGTCTTGATTTTTGGCATATAATACATAGGCCTTTACGTATTGAGAAAATATATTTTCAGGACTATAGGCCAATGACCTGTTAATGTGTTTTTCTGCTTCTTCAACAAAACCTGATTGTATAAAGGCATTGCTCAGGTGCAGATAAATATAACTTGCTGTAATAGAATCATGTGACGCGATATCCAATTGAACACCTTTAAGCGCATATTCAAGATATTTTTCGGTATCCGGCATATAACTGGTATAAAATTCTGACAGTAACTGAATGACAATAGCTGAATTCGGATTGTATTCCAGCGCTTTTTCAAAATAAGGCAAGGCCTGTACATACTCCGCACTATTCATATGATAAAGGGCTTTGGCAATCAGACTTTGGGCACATTTTGAATCATATAACAGGGCTTTATCAGCATACTCGTTGATCTGGGCTGTATATTGTTTTTCAGCCTGCAAGACTTCTAAATAGTAATATGATATGGCGATATCTGCATAAGCCCGAGAAAATTTGGTATCATATTCTATCGCTTTCTTAAAAAGTGGTATGGCAGCTTCAAGACCTTCCCGATTTCCCAGATAGAACAGATCTAATCCTTTTAAAAAGTAATCATAGGCCGTTAGGTTGTCCGTGGGTACTTTATCAATCCTTGCGGCTTCTTCAGGAGTAATAATAGCCTCAATTTTACCAGCAATATTTTTAGCAACTTCTTTCTGTAAATCAAAGATATCCGTTGCTTTTCGTTTGTATTGCTGTGCCCATAAATGCTTATCACTCGAAGCTTCTATCAATTGAATATTCAACAGGATCTCATCATCAATTTTCTGGCCACTGCCTTCTACAAAATAACTCACATTCAACTCCTTAGCAATCTCAGAAATAGTCTTAGTATTGTTTCTGAACTTTTCAACGGAAGTACGGCTGATGACCCTCAGGTCTTCAATTTTTTGTAGGTTATTCAACACCGATTCCATTAAGCCGTTCACGATATACACATTGGCAGCATCATTACTGTCATTTTTGAAAGGCAAAACAGCAATAGATTTTTCAAGATCAGTATTCAGCCTAGCCTCATCACTTTTAAAAACTTTAGGATAAGCTAGCATGACAACAACAACCAGCAACACGCCTACTAAAGCGGCATATAAAAAACTCTTCTTCCGATTATCAGCTTCATTTGTTTGGTTTCCATTTTGGTTCAACGATTGGGTTACTTCAATACCTGATGGGGTGATGTCGAATATCCATGAAAAAACGATAACGATCGGGAAGCCCAAGGCCAACAATACGATCACTAAGGTCATCACCCAGTCCGGCAAGAACAGGGGTTCAATCAAAATGCTCAATAATTCCAAGACAACAAACGACATGGAGGCGTATACGATGATAACCTTCATCACTTTACGCCGCTTTAATTCCTTCCAGAATTTTGCCATTTGAGATAATCCAACTACTGATTCGTTTGAGTCTTTACTGGCCTCAACATTTTCATTTTCTTCGAGGTTCTTTTTACTAACTTCACCGGGTGGATACCCGTATTGATCATGAAAACATTTGACAAAATAGGAAGTACTGCCAAAACCAACCTCATAAGAAACTTCTGAAACCGTTTGGTCGTTCTCCTTTAACATTTCCATGGCATTTTCCAAACGCACCTTCCTAATAAACTGGCTAACTGATTGCCCGTTCAATTTTTTAACCTTACGAAGCAAGTTAGAGCGGCTCATCCCTATTTTATTCGCCAGTTCTGAAACTCCGAAGCGTTCATCAGAAAGATTCTCCTCAATAATTTGGGTAATTTTATTTAAAAAATCATTTTCCATAGAGCTTCGATCGGGTATTATTAGTTTCAGCTAAAAAGTATGTTAAAAATTTTCTTTAAAGATACAGATTTTGAATAAAGAGACCATAGATATACAGTATAAAACACCTTTTTTAAACACAATATTTATTTAATAAAAGTAAGCGTTTCTTCATCACTTGCATCATAATTTATATCAATTCGTCATATTTTATAGGGTTTAAACGAAACTTGATATTCTTTGACTCTTTATTGATTGGTGCTGCGTCATGGTTTACCAGACCTTTACACTATCAAAATAATATAAATCTTTAAAACAATTTAATTATGAAAACACAACAAATTATTTTTAGAAAAGTAGTCGCTACTATATTATTAGCAGCTGCAATGTTGAGCATTACTTCTTGCAAAGGTCAAGAGGAAAAATCAGATAATAAAGA
>JASJGS010000060.1:0-3377 GCA_033791445.1 Bacteroidales bacterium
CGGGGGTCAGCATCGCCGGAATAAACAGTAGAGTGTTAGTTAATCTGTGATCAAACTCAATGGCCACAATAATTTCCAGTTAATTTCAGATTGACATTTAAATGATTATCAACCAGTTCAGACGGGGACTTTCCCGGAGTGCCTATAAATACATTAATCTTGTGTTGATTAAAATGACGAACGGCGCGACCTCCCATGCTTCCGGCAATAACATCAGTAACTAAGTGCCGATGTAACCATTTAGGGAGTTGCCCCGGTTCATATGAGGGGGGAATTGCCTGATTCTCATGGATAACTTTTGTGTTTTCAATGTCATAGATGTAGAACTTATCACAGTGTCCAAAATGTCTGCTCAATTTGTTATCCATTACAGGGATTGCTATCTTTTTCATTGCTTGATGGTTTTATAATTAAACTGTTTTTATGATTCGTCTTCTTGTGTTAAAGCAGTTTTTATCGTTATTACGTCATCATAGAAAGTTGGTGAGTAAAACCTAAAGTTCTTTGCCACAACAGGGAGTATGACTCCGGAATCTTCAATTTCTTTGTAGTTCAAACCAACTTTACGGAGAAGTTCCATGCCCAAAGTACCAGTCTCCATCTCTCCCATATGCAAATCTCAATCTTGCAGTCAAACTTCCACTATTTGCATTTTCAGCAATCGAATCTTTTTATAATTCGGGCATGTTAATGCAGAACAGGGAACGCCTCTTTTATACAACTCTTCTAAGTCGCAGTTGGGGCAGATACAATATTACTTTGATGTTAATTTATCATTTAATTGCTTTTCTTTCCAGTCTGCTATGCTCTTATTTATATCTTCAATATTCTCTGATTCACAACTGATGCATTCCTGATTCTCATCATCATGATTATGAAATACAGTTACGCAATCATTGCATCTATACCATTGCTTATCAAATTTGACATCTCCACCCTCTATCATGATTGATTTGCCTTCAGTAAATGCTTTTGCCATTTTTCTAAGGCAGTCATTATAAATTCTGGTGAATGTTGGCCTTGAGACATTCATGATTTTTGCCGCTTCATGCTGTTTTAATCCTGAGTAATCTACGAGCCTAAAGGCTTCATATTCCTCATATAGGATAGAGATATTGCCTATGTCATTATAAGGAAGCCCAATAGGTTTAAATCCCTTTATTACAGGTGGTGAACCTACTCTTCGAATTCTTTTGTTTCTAGGTGACATATCAATTTAATATGAACTATCGTTCATAAAGATAATGAACCATCGTTCATAATGCAAATATATTTCCATATATTTATTTTGTATTTGATAATTATTAAGCCGGTCTGCCCGAAGAAATTTAGAGCGATTTCCTGATGCCTTTATTCACAATATGGGAAACGCATAGTGCGAAATGTTTGGTTATACTGTCAACCCAAAAGAAAACCAATTAATTCTTCTAGCGCCCTCAGCAATTAAAGATTAAATATTTAGCTAACGTTAGAGCTGAAGGTTGGCCTCGCCGAGCTAAAAGTTCATCTACCCCCCCACTACCAAAAATCAATCAAGCGAACATCGAAAATAAGCATCGAGTAAGGCGGGATTTTACTACCTGTTCCGTTTTTTCCCCAGGCCAGCTCCCAGGGAATAAAAAACTTGTAACGCGCACCCTTTTTCATTAACTGAATTCCTTCCTGGTAACCTTCAATTAATTCTTTCACTTTCACTTCCGAAGTTTCGTTTTCGCGGTAAGTATCTTCAATTATAGTTCCGTTGACAAGCTGACAACGCTGGTGTACTGTTATATTGGCATTAGCATCGGGGCAATCGCCTTCACCTTCTTCAAGCACCAAATACTGTAAGCTCGATTCAGTTTCTCTTACGCCCTCTTTTCTGCGGTTCTTTTCCAAAAAGTCTTCTCCCATTTTGCGGTTATTACCCGCCGATCCGCGGCTTTTATTTCTTTTTTCCCGTTTTGCCATAGCCTCATATTTATTGATGCGAAAATACAACTACAGGCCGAAATATCAATATGCACTTCCCACTATCCAGTGGTGTTAATTTCTCTGGAAACCAAAATGCAAAGTCAGTTTATAGAATTTGTTTTGAATATCCTGGATAGCGGTATATACATAGTGGTTCTCAGTAACAAAAATGGTTCATTGAATCAGAAAACTGCTAAAGAATAAACCAACTACTGCTGCCAAATCCTTAACCAAATCAAGGTTAGATATTTGAAACATTTTTGCATAGTTTGAGAAGCAGTCAGCATTGTTTCACAGGAAAGAGTTGCATATAGCAAGTTAAGCTGTGTATTGCTCAGGAAATCACATATATCCTGGTAATAAAGTCCACCCAATGCTTTTCAGGAATTTTATCTATTATAAAAAGGTCTCCAAATCTATAGAATGCTCTTGATTCATTTTTAAACAGTTCCAACATCATATGCTTTCTGCTCCCATAGATGCAATAAGTGCTGCTTTCGTGATGTTGCCAATATGACCGAAGTTCCTGCTCGAAAGCAACATGGTCATCAAACCTGGAGATATTTTGAAATTCATCTATACTACTATCTTAATTTTTTTCCTTTTGGCTATACTTCTGGTACATTAATTATTTCATCTTTCGTTTTTTGGGCTTCATCCCAGGAAAAGCTCACAGAAAAATCATTTATCGGATCTGCTCCAAAAGAAAAGGAAGGGGATATTTTTTGAAAGAAATCTATAAATGCAAACTTGAGATTTTTATCTCTATTCAGGGTGGCAACCTTTTTAATTAGTGATGATTTTCCCCACCGTCTTGGCGAATTTAGAATTGTATTGATCCCGGCAGCTAAGTTATTTTGGATTCTCTTTATATCCTCTGTTCTGTTAATGAAACTTTGTCCTGTTACGATTTTACCCTATTTAAATAGGGAATTCATTTTTATACCAATTGATATTATACCATACGGTATTATACCCAAAGGCATAAAGCGTTTCATTCACTATCAAATAAACAAACAATTAGGTCAGTAATAGCCGTGGGGTTAGGGTATTTTATTGTGTGTTTTTAAGAAAATGGCAGAAAAATTTACTTAACCGATATAAAATCATATTTTTACACTGATTTCTAAATTGGTTGACAAATTCTTTTGACAACAAAAACTTATGAATCTTAATTAAAACTTACTACTATGAAAAAACTACTACTATTTGTTGCATTTATTACCGGTGTTAGCGCATTTGCTCAAGTGCAGCCAACAGTCCACAATTCAAATTTTGATAAGATTGCTAAATCTAGTGGTTCAGATGCTTCATCTGCTGGCTGGATACAAAAAGATTTAGGAGATCAGGCAGAAACCTCTACCCTGGATGATGGATTTGCTATAAAATTTGATGATTTAGAATCAGATGCTATGTATCAAGAA
>JASJGS010000061.1:0-6498 GCA_033791445.1 Bacteroidales bacterium
AAACTGGATCCATCTGCAGGATGGTACTGACTATCAAGGACTTTTTGACCTAACAGTTACCTCTGCTTCTGAGGTTGAGGTGGGTGCTATTATAAGCGTTGAAGGCGTTGTCGCCCTCAATCGTGATTTTGGCTATGGCTATACCTATGATATTATCGTGGAAGAGGCTAAAGTGCTTAAATAGGACTTCTTATTCTTAGTTTAAAACCTTCTATTAGGTGGTGAAAAACCACCTCCCCTTACACTTATGGCTATTATACTCTCCGCCCGGATGAAAAACCCTTTGGTCTGACGGGCTCATTGCAGGAGGAGAATTCTAGAATTATCTTAATAACAAACTAACATATTCCCCTCCAAAGTTGGAGGGGTGTCCACCAGTTGGTGGTCGGGGTGGTTTGTAACTATTACAAATACAATATCGTAATACTAAAAACCCTCTATATAATTTTGTAATCAAACGAGAACTACCTAAACTGGTGATTATTAACTGCATCTATGGCTTTTCATAAACTGCATAGCCGAAAATATTTAAAGGAATTTCGAAGGTCTTTACGTAATAATTCTACCTCGGCTGAAGCGGTATTGTGGACCAAGTTGAAAAGCAAGCAAGTGGCAGGGCTAAAATTCCGCAGGCAGCATAGTATTGGAAATTATATAGTTGATTTTTATTGTCCTAAAATAATGCTCGTCATTGAGTTGGATGGAGCTTACCATGCTTCTTATCAAGCTATCATAAAGGATAGGAAAAGAGATGAGTATCTGGAAAGCTTTGGGATGACCATATTGAGATTTGAAAATAGAGTTGTTTTTGAAAAACTGGAAGAGATTATAGAGCAGATACTGGAAGTAAACAACAATATAACTCCAAAATGACCACCTCCCCCTCATTCGCACTCGGGGTCTCTCCGCCCGGATGAATAATTCCATTAGTCGGACGGGCTCCTCTTAGGAGGAGAAATAATTATCATAATAACAAACTAACACATTCCCCTCCAAATTGGAGGGGTGACCACCAGTTGGTGGTTGGGGTGGATTGAGAGAAAATATACATTATTAATTATAATTTGGAATTCTTATTCAGACAAAGCCCGGTCGTATTTTAGCTCCCCGTGGCAACCTGGTAAACAGGAACCCCCGTTTTCAAATGGTTTGTAGTTCATTTGCATCTCCCATTTTCCAAAGGGAACAACATCCCTGATCAAATGCTCATTTATCGAGGCATGAACATCATGACACATGATGCAACTACGACCACGGGTGCCATTTATATGAAAATAATGCAGGTTTTGACTGCCATTCCGGAAGTTGGTACCAGATGCGGAGGCATCTTCCTGTAAGATGGCAGCATCGTGGCAATCAAAGCAGAGGGCAAAATTTTCAGCTTTTGCCCTTGTATAATAGCTACCCGGGAAATTACTTTTTAACATAGCCGGCTTACCGGTACTGTGGGCACTATGGCAGGTGGAACATCCATCTATTTCAATGGCAGCATGAAAAAGTTTAGCATTTTTAATCTTCTGGCCTATATTTTCCACCAGGGTGGAGTCAGTACGGTAGGTTTTGCTGTGGCAGTTAAGGCAGAGTTCCTGCTTGTTGGCTGTAAGCAAAGAAGCCTGTTCAGAGGCATGAGGATTATGACAACCTGAGCACTCTCCATTCTTTACAGGTGTATGTTCGTATTCACCGCTGCTTTCTTCGTGGCAGTTAAAGCATAATGTCGGCATTTCCTGGATTAACAATTTAGGTTGTTCAGCGCTGTGGGCACCGTGGCATGTGGAACATTCCTCTAAAACTGCATGTACGGAGGTAGCACCTTCTGAAGTGTTTTCATGGCATTCATAGCAAAGGGCTGGTATGGGAGATTTTAGCAGGCTGCTGTTATCTGACTGGTGGGAATCATGGCAGGAAGAACATTCTCCTTCCGCATAGGGGTAATGGCCAAAATTATTCTCCGGTACTCCTGTTTCATGGCATTCAGCACATATTTTAGAAGCCTCTACATTTAGTATGGAGCTAAACTCTGAGCCATGAGGGCTATGGCAGGACAAACACTCACCCTCATCGGTAGGATAATGAAGGTTTTTCTTAGTATATTTTTCATGACACATATAGCACAGACCCGGAAGTGTTTCTGTCAGTTTGAAGCGCCCTTCGTTCGGATGATCCTCACCGGTAGACTCATGACAGGTTTCACAGCCCATTTCCATTACCGGGTGCATAACTCTGAAATCCAACATTTCAGAATGACATTCACTACAATTTTCTTGTGGGGAATTATTTGAGTAACTAAGGTCCACATTCAAAAAGAAGCTAGAAATCAAACTTAGGAATACAATATATTTCATAATTAATTAGATTTTAGAATTTTCGAGTCACTCGTAAGAATAATCCGCTCAAGGTAAAGTTACTAGTTGTATAATTGCGACTGTAAAAATCAATACCTGCATAGAGATACAATTGGTGGAAGACAGTAGAAAACTCGAGTCTTCCTGTCCACATACTTAAGTCCATTTGAAATGCTTTATGTCTTAAGTATCCTACCTCAAGCTCCAGCCGGGTTTGAGCCTTAAAGGTATACACAGCTCTACCTGAAATATTTCCGTACAGTTGTTGGTGATTTTCTTCAATGTACTTATAATCTCTAAGAGAAGCATTGAGCGAAAGCAGTATTTTATTCTTAAATCCGCCTTGCAAATTCAGGTAATAGCGGATCATTCGGTATGGAATTATATTGCTCATATAATTGTCCAACTCAATACCTCCCCTGACAAAGTTCTTTTCGATGCGTAAGCCAAAAATGTTTTGAGAGAAATAGTTAAGAGTAAGGTAATCGGTTTGCTTTATGTTAACATAATTTTGAAATCGACCTCGGTAATATACCTCAAGAAGCCTGTCAAATAGCAGCAGGCCAGCATATACATTGTGGTTGTTCAGGTCATACTGATAACTACCTGGTTGAATTGCTACATAATCAACAAGAACTGATCCTCCAATAGGTATTAGGCCCCCCAAAATTCGCTGTATTTCAATATAATTATTTCTTTCGATGAGTACATAATCAAAATTTTGCTGATAGATGATGGTACCTGTAATATCCTTAATAACCACTGACTTGATATCGATGTTAGGTCTGTCAAGAAATTCTAATAGGCCATCTGTAAGGGTGTGCCCCTCATTCACTATCTGAAGTGTTGCTGTTTCACCTTTCATCTCCAAATGATGTCTGAAATAATGATATGACAGGTTTAAACGACCAAAGGGGATCTGTTTGGTATAGTCAAAACCAATACCGACCTTTACATTTGATTCATTGTATACTGTTTGCCGGGTGCGGTAGTACTCAATAAAAACATTGCTTCTCAGGCTTAAAAACAGTTCGTGAGAAAGATCTGCACCCACCCTGTTTTGAATCAGATTCTGAGTTCTTTCCTTTAGCTGATAATAGTTGTAATTGGCAGAAAGTTGGAAGTTGTGAGGAAGGTTAAATAATATGCGTTCATTCACGTCAAAACGATTGAAATTAATGGTACCTTCCTGATTGTAATAGGAAATGCGAGAATTAAAGTTGTAATTTTTAGCGGTATCTAGAAAAAACTGGTTGTTAAGATTAACCCGATTAATTACATTACGATTGGTATCAAGAGCAGTATGTGTATAGGTATAATCATCATGTCCATAAATCAGTTCGTTTTTATCACGTAGCCCAAACGATCTGGCAATACGACCTTCGAAAGTGCTTCGATTGTTTGTAAATACCCTTCCTGTTTCAGTTTCTTTCTGGCTCCATTTTAGGTCATTATAACGAAGTGTGAGGGGGACATGCCTGTTTTTCAAAAGTACTATCCCTCCCCATTGTTGACTTTTAGACTGAACGTTTGTAAGATTCTCCCGGTTGAAATAACTCTGGTTATAATTGTAATAGGGAATAATTGTGATAGGTTTATTGTTGAATAAAGTCGACCTGATTCCAATTTTCCCTAATGTTCGTACCTCCGATCGGTTTGGGATAGTTAGATATCTTTCATTACGAGTTTCTGGATTGAATTCAAAATCAATGTCAAGTAAAACCAGATCAGGAAGCCAGAGATAAGAGCTTGAATGTAGTTTGATCCCGGCAATTCCATAAAGGCTTTGTTGATTTTCTTCAGAAACTCCAATTAGACTGTTTTGCTGACGATAAAGTCCCTCAAGGCTAATTTCTCCGTTAAAGGCCAGCTGATGCCAGAAACCAAGGGAAGAAAGATTACCCTGTGAAAAGCATACCAGGCCTGGAACCAGGATGAACAGTAGCAATATGTAACGAATACGTTTCACACGATTAACATAAAATTGTTACTATTGGTCATTTATTGTTAATACAATAGTCATTCAGTAGGTAAACCTTGTCATTCAATTGAAAATCGATAGTTACATAATAGTCAGACATTAGTAATTCGCTTGCTATTCATGGACATATCTAAGTCAGTCATTGGGAATTTTGTTATCATTCAGTTGCCAATAAATAGTATTTCTTTTCCATGATCACCCATAGATATTAAATGTCATTCAATAGATATCCTTTGATTGCACAATTGTTACTTTTTCGAATTGATTTCCTGTATCTTGATTCCTGGGTTTTGTTTCTTATTTCCTGATTATTGTTTATTGAAAATTGTTTGATTGTTAATATGTTGCATAGTTGATCTTTTTATCAGTCTTTTTCCTTGGTTATTGATTACTGTTTATTGATAACTGTTTTCATTTTCTAATTAAACATCAACCTATCTTTTCCCCCATGAGGATTATGACATTTGATGCAATTTGTATTTTCAATTCCTACATGAATTTGCTCATTAAATCCTTTCCCAGGGATATGACAATACAGACAGAGTTCCTGGCCGGTACGTTTCAATAAATTTTCTTCCTTTGTGAAATGAGGGTGATGACAATTTGTACAATACCCGCCTGCTACCGGACCATGTAGAACCTCATATCTATTGTTAAAATCTTCATGACATTGGTAACAAAGTTCAGGTTGAGGCAATACATATTTCCCCATGAAGTCTTGGTCATGACAGCTCGCACATTCTTTTCCCACGTAAGGTATGTGATAAGTAATTTCAGCTTTCTGAAAGTTTTCCTGGGTTGGCCTTAAGCTATCGATAATGATTAATGTATCGGTTGCTATGGCTAATACTTGTTGGCTTTCAGCAGGAATCCCATCAAAGAAGAAATTCAAGGTTTTTTTTCCTGCTTCAGGGGAGCAAGCATTACATAGAATAATAGCAACAAAAGCTATTAAATATTTTGTTACTGCTTTATTCATTGATGAGATAGTATTATTTTTTCTCCTCAATAAAGCCATACACACCAATTTTATTGGCCCCAAATTGGTTGGCTACATATATAAGAAACTTTAATTCGTAATCAGAATAGACATAGGGCCTGAAATAATCAAGATTTTCATAGTCAACCGCAATTCCCGCTGGTAGACTCATATTTCCATGTCCTCCAAAAAACATTAACAATTCACCTTTTTTATTAAAAATCTGAACATTTTCAAATGCGGCATCGACTACATAAATATTTCCATCCTTGTCATGAGCAATCCCTTTAGGTCGTGTAAATTGGCCAAACCCCTTGCCATAACTACCAATGGTATTATTAAAAGCTCCATCTGCTGAAAAGGTTTTAATGTTAAAACCACCAAAATCTGAAACATAGATATTGTTTTTGAAAACAGAAATATTTAGAGGCTGATTTAGGTAGCCTACATTTCCATGATCCAGGTTTGGAAATGAATCAACCAATTGGAAATCTAAGCGTTCATAAACAAGTATCTTGTGTGCACTTATATTAGCAACGTAAATATTTTCATCTTTTACCCAGACGCTGGTTGGTTTGAAATTATTGCCTTCCCCAATCGCAGTTACATATTCTCCAAACTGATCAAAAATCACAACTTGTTTTCTTTCGCCATCAGCTACAAATAGATAATTGTAATCATCCACAAAGCAGTTCAGGGGTAATTTTAATTGTCCCTTCCCAGTAGGTTTAAAATATTCGAAACTCCCGTTTTTGAGATTTATAATTTCCAATCCGGAAATTCCAGGATCACAAACATATATTTTATCCCTGGTGGTCTGAATTGCAAAAGGTCTGACTAAGGGTTTAGGCTCTTCTTCTCCAAGGAAGAATTTTTGCATACCAGATTGTGGCCCGGAAATATCGGAAGAACTATTTATATAGGTTAAAAATTGTATTCTGGCAGTATCGGGCGGTGAAGGAAAGATGATTAATTCTTCTGCTGTGGGGGATTTTATTATCTTTTTTGTGCAGGATCCTGAAAACAGGATTATACCTAAAAGAATTAATATGAAATAGGATACTTTATTCATTGGTTAAAAATTATCGCATATATTCCTAATATGCAAAAGCTGCTGGTTACTTTGTTTGCCTGGGTGAAGGTTTGCAAAAAAATCACTCTTAACGTCAAGTAGCATATCAATAATTGTAACT
>JASJGS010000062.1:0-6053 GCA_033791445.1 Bacteroidales bacterium
GCTGACCAATTTTATCATCTTCATTATCAATAAGTGCATGGAATAGTTCCGCTGAAGCATAAAGGTCTATTTTGCAATTTCGAATGTCGTACATTAGTTTTAACCTATGACGTAATACTGTAACTCCAGTTTTGGTGTCATTTGCAAAGTCAGGGTAACGTACAATGCGAAACCGATATTCTGGACTGAACCTTTTAATTTCTGCGATTAAATTTAAGTCAAAATGAAACCTGTTTTGAGCAATCCAATCTCCACTTTTCTTTCGATGTTGGATATACCTGTAGCTCCCCGCAATTTCCATAAATTTAAAAGGCGAATAGGCTAAATTTAGATTTGTATAAATCTCATCAAATTGCGTAGAATTATTTTCCAGACGGAATTCCTGAGTCAGGTCAAATTTTAATTTAGGGATAATTTTTGTCGAAATCCTGATTTTGGTCCATGTTCGAAAGTCAGATTCTTGAGATAAAACTGTATTATTCACAACAATCAGGAGAATAAAAATAAGCAAAGTAAGTGCCCAATACCGTTTGTTTATTTCTACCTGGATATTAAGTGTTGTCTTAATAGATTTACTCAAGTTTTCCGTAGGATTTGTTTACTATGTACGTGTGGAGAAAATAAAAGTTTTAAACACAATAGGATGCTTATCAAAAAACTGTTTGTCCAATTTTTACTCAATTTATTGAAATGTTTTAGACAAGTAGAATCTTAATGTGATAATTCTTTTAGTATTTGCATGTATTCTTTATGCAATATGGGTGCCGTTTCTGGTCCAAGTGAATTTTCTTCTCCGTAAGGGGCATCGTTTTCACCAAAAGCAAATGGAGCTTTCACGTCCCATTGACTTTTGGGCAATATATACCCTATTTCGTCATTGGCAAGTCCAATGACAAACTTAAAATCCCCGGGCATTAATTCACGCAAAGAAGGTGTTTCAACCACTGCCATTTTAAAATCTTGTTCTATTGGTGCTTCTACACCACCGTTCACAATTTCTGGATATATTTCCCCAGGTACTGAAAGAAAAGTGGCAGGCCCCAGAGTAAAAGCGGAAACTTCAGAACGCGTTTGAAACCAACCTGTCATTCCAAAATCCAGGACTCCCAGAACTGCAGCCAAACGAAACATAGTATTTTTAAGTGGTAAGTTAATTGTTTTCGCCCTTACTGAAAGGCTGGCTTTGTCAATTATAGTATCCGGCATTTCAAGGGCATTTAAAGAAAGAAGAGCCAGATGTTGTCCCTGAGCTTTTATTTTATCAAAATTAGGTTCCAGGTATATAGTGTCTGAAAATGGATCCTTTATACCCATACTACCACGAGTAGTCATCAATCCACCAATAGCACCATTTACATATACTGTTGTACCACCGAGCCCAGCTTTGATTAAAGAATCACCATCATAAACTCCCTGCTCTATATATTCCCGAACGTAATGTGGGAAATCTGAACTTATATAAAGGTTGTCAGACCAAAGAGTTTCCGGATGGTTTGCCCAGGCAACCAATGTGCCAAGGGTTAATCCTGTTTCTGTATCAATGGCTTGCATCAATCTTATTCCCGGATCGGTTACAATGGGTTTACGGGTATCCATTAAAAGCGGTTCAGCATTACTAAGATCTTTAGCAAAGACCAATTTTGCTGGGCGAAGATTATTAACGGCTGCTTCAATGGCTGCTGCAGTCTGGCTTTTTACATATTGCATATTTTCCTTATCAATACCACTTTTAAAAGGGGTTTCACCCCAGATACCAATAAGGTCATTGCTTTCATGTGTGTGAGTGCTTGAAATCATAGCATAGTCAATCCCTATCTCCGTTGGCAAACTTTTTCTGATCTCCACCACATCATCGTGACGAAATCCAATTGCATCAAGTGATACAACAGCAATACGTGTATTTCCATCATCAAATGCCACTACTCTGGCCCAAACATCATCGTGTACACCATTGGCTGCCCTACTATTCCCAAATCCTGCAATCCAATACGGATCAAATTTCCCATTATTATTGTTGTCATTATATGTGTCTCCGTCCTTTTCTTTGTATTTTGAATCCCCGTTTACATCATTCCAGGTATCGACTACATTTGGTGTTATTGGCAAGGCTGCAAACCCAACTTTTATAACTCCTGGAACACTTGGCCCGTCAATGGCTAAATTGAGCTCATAACCAAGATGTCGGTCTCTTAGGTTCCAAAAAATCCAAACTGCCAGTAAAAGAGAAATTCCTAATACAACACTACCTATTCTTAGTGCCCACTTTTTCATATTACCTTTTCTTTAAAATTCAACCTCTTATTTATACTTCTGAATTAGGGTTTATTTCTTAGTACAAAACCCTTAATAAATATCTTGCTGTATAACAGGATATGGAACATTGTACCCTTTTACAGAATGCCAGATAATTCGATTAAATGTATCCTCGTCAATGCGGTCAAGTTCATCTAGGTTCTGTTCCATCGATTTTTGTGCCCAAAACAATGCATATCCAGAAAGACTTGTAAGTTCAGGATTAATTTCATCTAAAGGAATATTATTTGGCAAAGCTTTATAGGGTTTAAAATCTGGTTTATTGGTAAAGCAGTCAAGCATTGGCACTGCTGCAAGATCAAATTGATTTAACGGAGGAATTCCTAAAATATTTTCAATGGTTCGAAACATATTTATCTGGGAGTAGTTTGTAGATACTACCTGCTTCCTTTTTGTATATGGGCTTACAACCAACCCAACTGTCCTATGTCCATCTACATGATCAAGGCCTGCCTGTGGATCATCTTCGGTTACAAAAATGCAGGTTTCATTCCAAAATTTGCTATGGGAGATGGCATCCACAATTCGTCCTAAGGCCAGATCATTATCTGCAACTGCTGCTCTGGGAGTTGGCAAGCCTGGCTTAGTACCAGATGTATGATCGTTGGGGAGAAGCATTATAATGAAGTTTGGAAAGTTGTCATTTTTTTCAAATTCTTTTAATTCCTTGATGAACTCACCTACACGATATATATCCGAGACTTTCTCAGGGAACCCAATGAAGGTGGGGCAGGTGTAAGGCTCCATTTGTGGGAGATTTGATTTTGCCCTTATTTTAATTTTGTTTGTGCCATTTTTAAAATCCTCGTATATTTCAGTGAAAGTGGCACTCCTTGGTTCAATTACAGCATCAACAAATTCACCATAATTACGAAAACTTAAGCCATGTTGCATAACATTATCCCAGATAAAACCAGTTGGGGAATATGCAAGTGGGTCACCGCCATCATAAGGATAGCTACGAGGGAAATCACCAAAAAATTTCTCAATATAATCTGTAACGTAGGCTTCATCAGTCCATTGATGACCATCAGCACTGAGAACACCACTGCAATAGTAATTGTCCATTAAAACAAATTCTTCAGCCAAAGCATGATGGTTTGGTGTTACTTCTCTTCCAAAATGGACCAGGGATGTGTCTCCATTACCCTGCGGTAAATCACCAAATACCTGGTCATAAGTACGGTTTTCTTTGATAATATATACTACATGTTTGAAATGAGATTTTTGCCCAGGAAATTGAGGAATGGCGACCTTTTCACTTTTTTTGTTCTTCTGAGCTAACTGACTCATCATCCTGGAATAAGAATTATTTTCTTTAACCACCTCCGACATGGTTTTAAGTGTATTCATATCAGGAGGAGGGAGGATAGAAATGCTGCCCATATGATTGTGTGTATTGTAACCTGGTCTGTCAGCCCGAAGATTTCTTGAGCCAATTCCTTTTGTATTCGCAACAAACAGAAAACTGTCATTTTTATCTAAGATAACTGCACCGGGATACCATCCAGTTGGAATAAATCCAGCAATTTCATTCTTATTATCAAGCTGGATAACACAAATGGCGTTATCGGTTCCATTGGCTACAAACAACTGATTTCCATCCTTAGAAATTGCCAGAGCATTAGGAGCGCTTCCGAATGGGAGATCTTTTTCCATTCTTACAGAAATTTCATCTACAACAGCATCCTCTTTGGTATCAATAACCGAGATAATATCACTATTTGCACAAGCAACATACAAACGATCCCTTTCTGGACTTAAAACCATCGCTCCGGGATGTAGTCCTACCTCAATATTGTTTATCTGTTTTCCTGACATAAGATCGATAACTGAAACAGAGCCATTATTTGCAATTCCTGTTTCCGGGTCAATTAAAACCTCGCTGCCTGAAGTTTTATAGCTATCCTCTCCTTGTTCCGGTTGCCTGCCTCCCCAATTGCTAACATAGGCTTTCTGTGTGTTAAGCAGAAGAATTTCATAGGGAGATACACCTACTGGGATTTCCTTTATGGCCCGAGTATTCATATCGTAGATAGCCAGGGTGTTACTTCGACTAAGCGGCGTGTAAAGAATGCCATTTTTTTCGCTTAGAGTAAAGCCTCCAGGAACAGGATTCCCTCCAATTTCCGGGCGTGGAAATTCAATAGGTTCCCCCCAATGCAAAATATTATTATCATCCATTTGAGCAATGAAAATTTTACTCCTTGCCTGGCTCGCAAAGATTCGTTTGCCATCATTTGAAAAAGACAGTCCTTTAAAAGATGCTCCTCCCTTAATGGGTAAGGATTGCATAATAGTGCGATCGAGGACTCTTATTAAGTCGAGAGAACTTTTATTCAGTACAGCAAGCCATTTACCATCAGGACTCAAGGCCAGATCAACAGGCCTTCCCGGAAAAGTAATCTGAAATCCTGCAGGCCGTAACAACTGGTTTGTTGGTACCAGAATGCTTCCATCTGGTTGGGGGCCTACTTTTCGGTTTGCTAAACTATCTTTTTGTTCTGGTTCAGACTGACATTGAGTAAGCAGCAGAATTAAAAAAATTATAATACCCAGGAAACTAATATTTTTCATAATCTTTCCTCCAATTAAAAGGTTGATTAATAGTATTAAATGCTTTTGAATATGAATGGATAGATCCCATATGCTAGAAAAATTTATCTTCTATATACTTACAAATGGTGTGATAAACTGGTAAATGGAACTCCTGTACTTCTGGTGTACTTGTTGAGGGTACACGAATTATTACATCACAAAATTCTTTTATTTTCCCTCCTGTTTGGCCTGTTAATCCAATTACTTTTAATCCTTTAGCTTTGGCTGTTATAGCCGCATCAATTACGTTTTGAGAATTGCCTGAGGTGCTTAGTGCAATTAATACATCGCCAGAGTTACCATAACCCAATATCTGCTGAGCGAAAACCAGATTGGGATCTATGTCGTTGGCAATAGCTGAGTACAGTGAAGAGTGGGCATTTAAAGAAATTGCAGGTAGGGCGTTTTGTAACTTTCTCCCAATATATTCACCTCTTTCTTCTGATACTGATTCTAATTTCTTTTCCAGGCTACTATCCAGAGGACGTTTTTTCTCAAAGCTTTTCATCAGCTCACCAACAATATGATCTGCATCAGAACAACTTCCTCCATTTCCGCAGAGCAGAAGCTTTCCTTTATTGAGATAGCAATTCGATACCTCCTGAATGGCTTCCAGAATATCTACTTTACATTCTTTGAGTGCTGGGTATCTTTCAAATAGATCGTCCACTATTTCACTTCCCATCATGACTGATTTTTTGTTAAGATTGCAAAGCTACACACAAAGCGGCATATTCTCCTATTTTTTCGCCTAAAGATGCTGGTACTATTTTGCATACAGCATTGGCTTCGGGAATTGCTTCACGATTCAATACTACTTCAACATAAGGCTTGAAAAGTTCTTCGTTCCTGGCGTAAATGCTACCAATCACAATTTTTTCAGGATTTAGCGTGTCGATTATAATGGCTAATCCTTTTCCAAGGTAAGTAGCTGTAATTTCTACAATACTGAGGGCTGTTTCATCTCCTGAATGGGCGGCTTCAAAAACAGATTTGGCTGTAATGGTATCAATTTTGCTTTTAGATTTGCAAAATCCAACCGGATCTCCATTATTTAGTTTTTCAAGGGCGATATCTTTAGCCAGTTTAGCAATTCCGGAACCACTACAAAAACCTTCAAAAGAACCTGCTTTGCCGAATCC
>JASJGS010000063.1:0-35192 GCA_033791445.1 Bacteroidales bacterium
TGAAGGACTTTCTATCATTATATCTCTGCCAGAATTATTCTTGGGAAAAGCTATATAATCTCTAATTGATTCAGATCCTCCGAAAAGTGCTACCAAACGGTCAAAACCAAAAGCAATACCACCATGTGGCGGTGCACCATATTTAAAAGCATTCATTAAAAATCCAAATTGGTTTTCAGCCTCCTGTTCTGTAAATCCCAGATGTTCAAACATTTGTTTTTGTTTTTCCCTGTCATGAATTCTGATTGACCCACCACCAATTTCTACCCCGTTTATTACGAGGTCATATGCGTTGGCACGAACACTCCCCGGATCTTTTTCAAGTAATTCAACATCCTCCTCTTTTGGTGAAGTAAATGGATGATGCATTGCATGGTATCTTTTGGTGTCGTCGTCCCATTCTAATAAAGGAAAATCAACAACCCATAGTGGTTTAAATATATTATCATCCTTTATATTCAGTTTCGAGGCCATCTCTAAACGCAAAGCTGATAAGGCTGCAAGGGTGCTCCCCTTTTCACCTGCAAGAACTAGCATCAGGTCGCCTTTTGATGCACCCAGAGCTTCTTGCCAATTTCTTAGAGCATTCTCATCAAAAAATTTATCAACAGATGATTTGAAGCTGCCATCCTCATTTACTTTGACATATACCATGCCTTTAGCACCAACCTGTGGCTGAGTAACAAAACTGGTAAGCTGATCTATTTGTTTTCTTGAGAAACTTGAGCAGCCCGGAGCAGAAATACCTCCAACGTAGTCTACCTGGTCGAATACTTTAAAACCCTTACTTTGAACAAGGGAAGTGATCTCGGTAATTTCCATTCCAAATCTTAAATCGGGTTTATCGGTTCCATACCTATTCATTGCCTCATTATAAGGCATTCTTGGAAATAAGAAATCCAGGTCAATACTTTTGATATTGTTAAACAGATATTTAACAAGCCCCTCAAATGTCAATAAAACATCCTCCTGCTCAACAAATGACATTTCACAATCAATTTGTGTGAACTCAGGTTGACGGTCAGCTCTTAAATCCTCATCTCTGAAACATTTAACAATCTGAAAATATTTATCAAACCCTGATATCATTAATAATTGTTTAAATGTTTGTGGTGATTGAGGTAAGGCGTAAAACTGACCCTCATTCATCCGTGATGGAACAACAAAATCACGTGCTCCTTCAGGAGTTGATTTAATAAGATAAGGAGTTTCAATTTCGATGAATTTCTGTGAATCCAAATAATTTCTCACCTCTTTTGCCATCCGGTGCCTTAGCAATAGATTTGCTTTTAGAGGCTCCCGCCGTAAATCCAAATATCGATATTTCATCCGAATCTCTTCTCCTCCATCAGTATTGGTTTCAATTGTAAAGGGTGGGAGTTCAGATTTACTTAAAATAATAATTTTATTGACAATTATTTCAATTTCACCGGTTGGAATGTTTTTATTCTTATTGCTTCTCTCAGTGACTTTCCCTGATGCCTGAATAACAAATTCCCTTCCTAACTTCCTTGCTTTTTCGCATAATTCTGAATTTGTATCCATGTTAAAAACCAACTGGGTAAGTCCAAACCTATCTCTCAGGTCTATAAATGTCATACCGCCAAGGTCTCTTGACTTCTGTATCCACCCACTTAAGGTAACCTCCTGGTTGACATTTTGAATACTTAACTCTCCACAGTTATGTGTTCTATACATGTTTTTTGTTTTGATAAGATTTTGCAAAAATAGAGAAATTCCTTAAAACTCACTATCTTAGTTGCATGTATTAAACCCTGATAAATTCTAACCTTTGTGCTTTTATCCAATCACTTAAATAGTTTTACCAGTCAGCCATACACTGATGAATACTTTATGAAAGAGGCTATTAAAGAGGCTAAAATTGCTTTTGAAAAAGATGAAGTCCCTGTGGGTTCCGTTGTAGTAATATCTAACAAAATAATTGCCAGGTCACATAATCTGGTTGAGGTACTGAATGATGCTACTGCTCATGCTGAGATGCAAGCATTAACCTCTGCTCAAAATTATATTAATGGGAAATATTTACCTGAATGCACTTTGTATGTCACTTTGGAACCTTGTATAATGTGTGCTGGGGCACTTTTCTGGACCCAGCTGGGTAGCCTGATTTTTGGAGCTTCAGATCCTAAAAGAGGATTTAGCAGTTCACAATCTAAAATTTTACACCCATCAACAAAAATAAGAGGAGGAATACTTGAATCTGAATGTAGTTCCCTGCTTAAGTCTTTCTTCAGTACTAAAAGATAATTATGCTAATTGCATTCTTTTTCACTTTTACTAACAGATAATTTAAACGCTTATTCTATAAACTATTTTAGCTATATTTGAGTACATCGATATCCTTTAAGAATGACTATAAAAACTAAAATTCTCATATTCGTACTACTATTTTCAAAGTTGATTTCCTATTCGCAAGTTAATGCAAGGATAAATTCTATGACGACAAAATCCTCTCTTTATGTTGATAATCCGTATGAAAAAGTTGAAGGAAATCCATATGTTGAGGAAGAATTTATGGAAGGTGTAGTTGTATTTAAAGACTCATCTAAAATTTCAGAAGTGTTTTTGCGTTTGAACCATAACACCGATCAAATTGAGTTTATGGAAGGAGATGAAATTCGTGGGTTTACAAAACCTGAGGACCTTGCTATTGCAAGCTTTGGAAAAAGAAGTTTCATTTATAATAAATACCGTAGAGGCAAAAAAATCCAATCAGGTTATTTCGAGGTCCTGGCATCTGGCTATTGCAAATTGTTATTTCGTAGAGAATCAATAATCAAAAGAGAACAGGTACCTCCATCTGAAATGTCTGGTGGAAACTATAGAGATTATTTCAGAACCACCAAAGAATATTACCTTGTTTTAGGTGCGGAACCTGCAAAAAAAGTAATAAAATCACAAAAAAATGTTCTTAAAGTGCTGGCAGAAGAGGAATCAAATTTAAAAAAGTATATTGCAGATGAAGGGCTTAAAGTTAAGAATGAAAAAGATCTGGTTAAACTGATTAATTTTTACAACAATTTAAAGGAATAGAAAAATTTAGAATTATATAATTTAGGTTTGAAATATTAATTTTATAACTATGGTAATTGAAAACATTAATGCTTCCTATGGACAATGGTTTCGGAGTCTGGCGTCCACAATTATTTTGGGTATTCTGATTTTGTTATTATTTACTATTCCATCTTTTAATAATCCACCATGGGGTTTAAGTAAGATTCAAACTGTAATAATTTTATTGATTATCTATCTGGTTTATATCCTCATTCCAATTATTCTTAATTATCAATTCGTTTACATCTCGGATGAAGATGAGAAATTCACCATTAGATATTATAATATTTCTTTTATTCCTGGAAAGAAAAAAGCTATTGTATTTGACTTAGACGAGTTTGATCATTTTGAAGTGACTAAATCTGTTTTCAATCTTAGGGAAAACATGGTTATTTACAGGAAAATGAAAAAAGGAGTTGTCAAATACCCTCCAATTTCATTAATGGGATTTAAACCTGCCAAGCGAAAAAAGGCAATACAAATGCTTACTAAGATCAACAAAAAGTAATTACTCTGATAAAATATGTTTTTTATAACATACATATACATGAGCAAAATCATTAATTATTCTTATTTACCATCTCACATTTGTAACCAAATTTTTTCACAAACATTTCTATTGTCAAATTAATATAAGAAGCCATGAATGTTAATAATTTCATGAATAGTCTGGAGAGAAAACATCCAGGAGAACAGGAGTATTTACAAGCTGTTAGAGAAGTTCTTGAGTCGATTGAAGATGTTTACAACGACAATCCCCAATTTGAGTCTGCAGGTATACTTGAAAGACTTGTTGAACCCGATAGAATTTTAACTTTTAAAGTTCCATGGTTGGACGATGAGGGAAGAACTCACGTAAATCTTGGTTACAGGGTACAATTCAATAATGCAATAGGACCCTACAAAGGGGGATTGAGGTTTCACCCCAGTGTAACATTGAGTATCCTTAAATTTCTTGGATTTGAGCAAATATTTAAGAATAGTCTTACAACTCTTCCAATGGGAGGAGGCAAAGGAGGAAGCGATTTCGATCCAAAAGGAAAATCAAATTCTGAGATTATGCGATTTAGCCAATCATTTATGCTCGAACTCTGGAGAATTATTGGTCCTGAAACCGACGTACCAGCCGGTGATATCGGGGTTGGTGGACGTGAAATTGGCTATTTGTATGGAATGTATAAAAAACTGGCTCATGAACATTCCGGAGTACTAACCGGAAAAGGAAGAGATTGGGGTGGGAGCTTAATTAGGCCAGAGGCTACCGGTTTTGGGAACGTTTATTTTGCAAAAGAAATGCTTGAAGCAAATGGCAAAAGCATTAAGGATAAACTAGTAGCTGTATCAGGTTTTGGAAATGTTGCCTGGGGAGCTGTTATTAAAATAAATGAGTTAGGTGGCAAAGTGGTTACACTTTCCGGACCCGATGGCTATATATATGATCCTGCTGGAGTTTCAGGTGATAAGGTCGAATATATGCTAGAACTTAGAGCCAGCAATGAAGATATAGTAAAACCCTATGCAGAACGTTTCCCTGGAGCAGAATTTCATGCTGGCAAAAGACCATGGGAAGTAAAAGTGGATATTGCTCTCCCCTGCGCTACCCAAAATGAACTGGATGGCAATGATGCACAAACACTTATTGACAATGGTTGTTTCTGTATAAGCGAGGGTGCAAATATGCCATCAACACCTGAGGCAATTGAAATATTCCATAAAAATAAAATATTGTTTGCCCCTGGTAAAGCTGCTAATGCAGGAGGTGTTTCTACCTCTGGATTGGAGATGTCACAAAACTCTCTTAAACTTAATTGGACACGAAAAGAAGTAGACGACAGATTGCACCAAATTATGAAAGAAATTCATGAATCATGTGTTAAATACGGAAAATCAGATGATGGTTATGTTGATTATGTAAAAGGAGCCAATGTTGCAGGTTTTCTAAAAGTTGCGAATGCAATGCTTGATCAGGGAGTAATTTAGTAAAGCAATCTCTTTCAATACTGTATACCTTAATTCAAATAACAATTTTATAAAAGGGAGCCATCTTTGGCTTCTTTTTTTGTTAGGATGATATAATTTTAAAAACAACCTTATAAAAGTTTTATATTTTTGTGACTTGTGAATAATCAGGAGTTAACATATAAAATCGGCATAAGCTTGATCCCTGGCATTGGTCCGGTCACTGCTAAGAAACTAATCGCTTATTCTGGTAGTATCGAAGGTGTATTTAAGCAATCACGAAAAAGCCTCCTAAAAGTTCCCGGAATTGGCGAACAGCTTTCAAAGAATATCTTGGATAAATCCATTTTGGATAAGGCTGAAAAGGAACAGGAGTTTATGAAGGAATTTAAAATAAAAAGCTTTTTCTATCTCGATAAGGATTATCCTGAAAGATTAAAACATTGTGAAGATGCTCCTGTAATGATCTTTCAGAAAGGGAAAGGAGATTTAAACAGTTCAAAAGCAATAAGCATAGTTGGGACCAGGAATGCTACCCAAACAGGGAAAGAAATATGTAATAAGTTTGTTGAAGATTTAAGTAAAAAGCATCCTGAAGCAATTATAATAAGTGGATTGGCATACGGGATAGATATTACAGCTCATAAAGCAGCTTTACAAAATGGATTGAAAACGGCTGCTGTTTTGGGGCATGGTCTTAAAACTCTTTACCCATCCGCCCATAGGTCTGTTGCCAAAAAAATAATCGAACAAGGAGCTTTAGTTACCGATTTTCTGAGTCAGGAACTACCTGAAAGAAACAACTTTGTCAAACGAAATCGAATCATAGCAGGACTCTCCGATGCAACTATTGTTGTTGAATCAGGCCTTAAGGGAGGTGCGCTGATAACTGCTGATATAGCAAACTCATACAACAGAGACGTATTTGCATTTCCTGGAAGAATTCATGATCCATATTCCAAAGGATGCAACAGGTTGATTATATCACATAAAGCCGCATTAATTGAAAGTGTTGAGGACCTGGAATATATAATGGGATGGGAAGCTAAGAAACAAAAATCAACAGGAGTTCAAAAGGAACTTTTCATTGATCTGGAAGAAAAGGAAAAGGAAATAGTAGAGTTGTTAAGCCTGCATAAAGACCTAACCCTGGATCATATATCATTAAAGTTAAATCGTCCTGTTAGTCAGGTATCATCACATCTTTTAAGCCTTGAATTCAAAGGACTGGTAAAAAGTTTGCCAGGTAAATTGTACAAACTCTTCTCTTAAATAAGATTACTTTTGTTGACCTCTGTTGGCTGATAATTCACTAAATTTCAGGAATTATTTGGTATACTTTTGATTTTTATGTTGTTAAACAGGTTTTAACATTACATTTCCGGAGCGTTCAGGTTTACCATTATTTCTCTATATATCTGCATATTACATTCTAATTAATAAAAATCAAAGAGGATTTATATCATTTGGATATTGTAAAAAAAAAATTATGTTTGCTTCAAATCATTCAACCACTTTTATTAATCAAAAATTGTAAAATATGGATCCTAGAGTAAACAAATTTATGGCCGAAGTTAAAGCCAAAAATCCCGGGGAAAGTGAACTTCACCAGGCTGTAATGGAAGTTGCTGAGTCACTGATTCCATTTATTGAGGAGAATCCCAAATATAAACATGCTAAGGTTCTGGAAAGAATGACAGAACCAGAAAGAGTTATTCTTTTCAGAGTTCCCTGGGTTGACGATAAAGGAGAGGTTCAGATAAACAAAGGCTATAGGATTGAAATGAGCAGTGCAATTGGCCCCTATAAAGGTGGCCTACGTTTTCACCCTACAGTCAATTTAGGAATCTTGAAATTTCTTGCATATGAGCAAGTATTTAAGAATAGCCTGACCACTCTTCCTATGGGTGGAGGTAAAGGTGGATCAGATTTTGATCCCAAGGGAAAGTCAGATAATGAAGTAATGAAGTTTTGCCAGAGTTTCATGACTGAACTAAGTCGACACATCGGTCCTAATACAGATGTTCCTGCAGGTGATATTGGAGTTGGTGGACGTGAGATTGGATTTCTTTATGGACAATACAAACGTCTGAGGAATGAATTTACAGGTGTTCTTACCGGAAAAGGCATTGAGTGGGGCGGAAGTTTAATACGCCCCGAAGCCACTGGATACGGAACAGTATATTTTGCTGAAGAAATGCTAAAAGCCAAGGGCGATTCTCTTAAAGGGAAAGTAGTAACTATATCAGGTTCCGGCAATGTGGCTCAATATGCAACAGAAAAAGTAAATGACCTTGGCGGAAAAGTTGTTACTCTTTCTGATTCATCAGGATTCATTTATGATCCAAATGGTATCAATACAGAAAAATTAGCCTTTATTATGGAGCTTAAAAATGTTAAGCGTGGTCGTATTAAGGAGTATGCTGATAAGTTTGGTGTAGAATACTATGAAGGTAAAAGACCATGGATAATTAAGTGTGATGTAGCTCTTCCATGTGCTACCCAAAATGAAGTAAACAAGGAAGAAGCAGAAACTCTAATGAAAAATGGTTGTTTTGTAGTAGCTGAAGGAGCAAATATGCCATCAGAGCCGGAAGCTATTGAAGTTTACCAAAAAAATAAAATACTTTATGGTCTAGGTAAAGCTGCAAATGCAGGTGGAGTAGCTGTTTCAGGTCTTGAAATGAGTCAAAATTCACTTAGGTTAAGCTGGACTCGGAAAGAAGTAGATGAAAAATTATTCACCATTATGAAAGATATTCATGAAACTTGTGTAAAATTTGGCAAGGAAGACAATGGATATATTGACTATGTAAAGGGTGCAAATATTGGTGGTTTTGTAAAAGTTGCAGACTCCATGCTTGCTCAGGGAATTGTTTAGAATAAAAGCTTATCAACTGAATTTTAGGGGCATATTCCATATGCCCCTTTTTTATTATTTTTACCTGCCATTTCTTAATCATTATTATGAAGTTGATTGATACACATGCTCATTTATATCTTCCAGAATTTGATAGTGACAGGACAGAGATAGTTAATAATGCTCTTCAAAGTGGAATTGCAAAAATATTTCTTCCAAATATTGACTCTTCCACTGTAAAACCCATGCTTACCCTTACAGAAGAATTTCCTGGAATCTTTTTCCCGCTTATTGGCTTACACCCCACCTCAGTGAATGAAAACTTTCAGGATGAATTATCAAAAGTAAGAGAATGGCTTACAAAATACAGGTTTTGGGGTATCGGTGAAGTTGGAATTGATCTGTATTGGGATAAAACTTTCAGGGATCAACAGATGGAAGCTTTCAGAGAGCAGGTCAATATTGGACTCGAATCTGAATTACCTGTAATTATTCATTCAAGAGAATCTTTTGATGAGATTTTTTTCGTTTTGGAAGAATTTAAAGGGAAGCCATTATCTGGAATATTTCATAGTTTTACAGGAACAGCTTTGCAGGCAAAAAGGGCAATTGAAATGGGATTTCTTATTGGAATAAATGGTATCGTTACATTCAAAAACTCTGGCTTAGATCAGGTTGTTAAAGAAATCGGCCTTGAAAAGTTAGTTCTGGAAACTGATTCCCCTTACCTTTCGCCGGTTCCCAGACGTGGCAAAAGAAACGAATCTGCATACCTGCTATATATAGCTGAGAAATTAGCAGATATTTTCTCCTGTGATTTAGAAACAATTATTGAAAATACCTCAAAAAATGCACTGGAAGTGTTTAAAATAGATTAGATGACAAAAAAAAATCAATCCATATTAATAATTTATACCGGCGGAACCATTGGGATGGTGGAAGATCCTGACAATAATTCACTAAAGCCTTTGGATTTTAAGCATATTTCCATCGAAGTTCCTGAATTAAAAAAATTTAAGCATGATCTACATTGTCGAAACCTTGATCCAATAATTGACTCCTCAGACATAAAGCCAGAAAACTGGATAAAAATTGCCGAATTAATTTTTAAATCGTATCATGATTTTGACGGTTTTGTAATTCTTCACGGGACTGATACGATGGCCTACTCCGCATCGGCATTGAGCTTTCTCCTGGAGAACCTCCAAAAGCCAATTATTTTTACAGGATCACAACTCCCCATTGGACTAATACGTACTGATGCAAGAGAAAATTTAATTTCTGCCATCGAAATAGCCTCAACTCAAACGGATAAGGGGCCAATGGCTCCGGGAGTAAGTATTTACTTCGAAAACAAACTTTTTCAAGGAAACCGAACAACTAAATTAAGTGCTGAGAATTTTAATGCATTCATTTCCCCGAACTTCCCTGTACTTGCTGAATCAGGGGTACATCTAAAATTCAATCAGGAAGCAATTCAATACCCTGAAGTAAAAAAAGATCTGATATTGCATACTTCTTTGAATCAGGATATTGCGATCATAAAACTATTCCCTGGAATTTCAGATAGTTTCATCAAAAATGTCTTAAATATTTCTGGATTAAAAGCTGTAATACTTGAAACTTTTGGATCAGGCAACGGACCTACTGAGAGCTGGTTTATTCAAAGCTTAGAGGAATTTATTTCAAAAGGAGGCATAATTCTCAATGTTACTCAATGTTTGGCAGGAAGGGTTGAACAGGGAAGATATGAAACCAGCCTGAAGTTACGAAATGCAGGTGTTATTGGAGGTTCAGACATCACCACTGAAGCCGCTGTAACCAAACTAATGTTCCTGTTGGGGCAAAATCTTGAAAAAGAAAAATTAATTTTTCTACTTAAAAGACCAATTAGTGGAGAAATAAGTTAGCAAATAAAAAAAAATTTGTATTTTGTGCAGCCTAATTCTTTGAAAATATTGTTGATTGGAGAGGTGGCCGAGTGGTCGAAGGTGCACGCTTGGAAAGCGTGTGTGCTGTGTGAAACAGTACCGGGGGTTCGAATCCCTTCCTCTCCGCCACAACAGAAAATATTGAACAAAATTTATTATTTTATAATCAAAACTTAAACACTTTAATAACTAAACAGATCACTAACCATGAAAAAATTATTTGCTTTAGTAGCGGTTATTGCTATGCTCGGTTTCGGGGCATACCAAAATGCATTTGCCCTGGGAGAGTCCGCGGGAACATCAACTTATGAATTAGTTTCACTAGCTCAGGATGCAGCAGGAGATGCTTCTTCTGAAGGAGGTAGCGAAATTCATAAACAAATTAAGGCTAAATTTATTGAAGGTGGAGCACAGTTTATGGGTGCTGTTCTTTTAACGCTTATTTTTGGTTTAGCCCTTGCAATTGAAAGGATTATTTACCTCAACCTTGCCACCACGAACACCGACAAATTATTAAAGAAAGTTGAAGATGCGCTTAATAGCGGGGGCATTGAGGAAGCAAAATCAGTTTGCCGCGACACTCGCGGACCGGTTGCCAGTATATTCTACCAAGGGCTTGATCGCTATGACGAAGGTATAGAGGCATCCGAGAAATCGGTTATTGCATACGGTAGTGTACAAATGGGTCTTCTCGAGAAAAACCTCTCATGGATTGCTCTATTTATTGCTATCGCTCCTATGTTAGGATTTATGGGTACAGTAATTGGTATGATCGATGCTTTTGATAAAATCCGTATCGCAGGTACCGTATCCGCTCAACTTGTTGCAGGTGGTATCCAAATTGCTCTGATCACGACTGTTTCTGGTCTGATTGTTGCGGTAATTTTACAGATATTCTACAATTACATATTATCAAAAATCGATGGTCTTGTAAACTCAATGGAAGACTCTTCCATCTCACTTATCGATCTTCTGGTAAAATATAGTCTTAAGAAATAAATTTTCTGGCCATGTCAAGTAAAATAACAAAAATCATAAGTATTATCCTTTGGGCCCTGATGGGTATTTCCGTTATCCTGGTAGTATTATTCTACTTTGGAAGTGTGGTGCCTGGAACTGAAGGAACCAATATGGAAGAGCCGGTGATTACTGAATTACTTCTTCAATGGGCAAAATTCATGACCGTTGGAGCAACAGTTATTACACTAGGGTTTTCCATTGTGAATCTAATAATTAATCCTAAGGCACTCAAACAATCATTAATAATGGTTGGAGTTGGAGCTGTACTTGTTGTTGTTTCCTACTTAATAGCAGACGACCAAGTACTAAATATGCCTGGATATGAAGGTGCTCAGAATGTTGCGAGCACTTTGAAATCTGCCGGTACTTTTTTATGGCTGGCATATATTTTGTCTGGACTTGCTGTATTAGCTATTGTATACAGTGAGATAGCAAAGTATTTTAAATAAAATATATATTGTCTTCGTATCAAATTCAATTGATACGAAGACAATTAATCATTAAATTTAGATCAACTAATGGCTAAAAGGGAATCACAACCAATTAATGCAGGTTCAATGGCTGATATAGCCTTCCTCCTGTTAATCTTTTTCCTGGTAACCACAACTATGGATGTTGACACCGGTTTGATGAGAAGGTTGCCACCAATTCCTGATGAAGATCAACAAGATACTGACGATAAGATTAAGGAACGGAATGTTTTTGTTGTTCTCATAAATAAAAATAATGACCTTCTTGTTGAGAATGAAGAAATGAGTATTTATGATCTGCGAGAAAGGGCTATGGAATTTATAGCAAACCCTGATGACAGGGAAGACTTACCTGAGAAAGATTATAAAGAAATCGAATTTTTTGGCAATGTATACGTACCAAAAAATCCTGTTATTTCATTGCGGAATGACAGGGGCACTGCATATGGTACCTATCTTATGGTACAGAATGAATTGCTGGCAGCCAAAAATGAATTGAGAGACCAGCTCTCAATGCAAACCTTTGGTAAAAAATACAAGAACCTGGAAGAAGAAGAAGAAAAAGCAGTTCAACAATATTATACTTCTGTTTTATCAGAAGCTGAACCAAAAAATATTGGAGGAAACAAATAATGTCAAGATTTAAAAGAAAAGGTAAAAAAGGAGTCGGGGCTATCAATACAGCTTCACTCCCTGACATTGTCTTTATGCTTCTATTCTTCTTCATGACAACAACAGTTATGAAAGAAGTAGATTTAAAAGTGAACATTCGACTTCCAAGCGCTACTGAGGCTAAAAAACTGGAAAAGAAAGATTTGGTTTCTTTTATTTATATCGGGAAACCCAGTGTTCATTTCCAAAAACTTTTTGGTACAGAACCCAGAATTCAGTTGAATGATCAATTTAAGAATGTTAATGATATTCAGGACTTCATTGCACAAGAAAGAGATGCTATGAATGAATCAGATCAGGCTAAAATGTCAGTCTCAATGAAGGTCGACGAAGAAACTAAGATGGGTGTGGTAACTGATATAAAACAAGCTCTCAGAAGGGCCAGTGCCCTTAAATTAAACTATTCATCTATTAAAGTAGATCAATTAAAATAATTTTTTCATTTCTTATATACTGAAAGAGTGCTCGAACCAGTACTCTTTTTTTTTGCCTCTGTAGCAAATCTTAAATAAATGAAAAGCATATTGCTTAGCAAAGGATAAAGTTGAACACCAATGTGTCCTATGCAAGAGTATTTAGTCTTTCAATAATTAATGAAAGAAAAGGTATGCTAAAAAAATTGAAGCTATAATTCCTACGAAATCTGCTATCAAACCACAGACGACAGCATAACGTGTATTTTTTATTCCAACCGCACCGAAATACACTGCAAGAATATAAAATGTAGTATCCGTTGCCCCTTGTACAGTGCTAGCTACACGGCCAACAAATGAATCTGCTCCATATGTGGTCATGGCATCAACCATCATTCCTCTGGCCCCGCTTCCACTTAAAGGTTTCATTAAGGCAGTTGGCAAAGCTGGTGTAAAATCAGTATTCACACCAAATTGCTGAAATATCCATGTAATTCCAGCAATGAGCCAGTCCATGGCTCCAGAGGCCCTGAAAACACCTATCGCTACAAGGATAGCTACAAGGTATGGAATAATTTTTACCGCTGTAGTAAATCCTTCTTTAGCGCCTTCAATAAAGGCTTCATACACATTTATTTTACGCAATAGAGCCATTACTATAAAGCTGGTAATAACCGAAAATAAGATAAAATTACTGGCTACTTTTGATACCTGGGTAATAGCATCCTTGTCCAGAGTTGAGAAATACCAGATTAAGCCTCCAATGAAAATTGAAAGTCCTCCCAGGTAAAATAACACGACTTTATCCAGTAAATTAATCTTCTGATAAATAGCTACAGAAATCAATCCTGCTATAGTTGAAAAGTAAGTAGCCAACAAAATTGGAATAAAAATATCCGAAGGGTTAGCTGCACCCAACTGGGCCCTATAAACCATAATACTAATTGGCAGGATAGTTAAGCCTGATGTATTCAAAACAAGAAACATTATCATGGCATTAGACGCAGTATCTTTATCCTTATTAGTTGCCTGCATTTCCTTCATAGCCTTTAAGCCAACAGGCGTTGCCGCATTATCCAGATTTAACATATTGGCAGCGATATTAAGCATTATGGGGCCGTGGGCAGGATGATCTTTACCCAATTCAGGAAATAATTTATTGAAGAAGGGTCCTATGGCTCTCGAAAAAAGTTTAACAACTCCGCCTTTTTCTCCAATTCGCATTATCCCCATCCATAGAGTTAAAACTCCAGTTAGTCCGAGGGATATTTCAAAACCGGTTTTCGCCATGTCAAAGGTTGAATTAACCATGGCCGGGAACACTTCAGTATCACCGAAAAAGAATAATTTAATAAACCCAATAATGAAAGCAACAAGAAAAAAGAATACCCAAATGTAATTTAAAGCCATTGTTGAAATTGAAGATTATATCTGGTAAAATTGTATTGCAAAAATGCTAAAATATTTGATAAAGTAAGCCCTTGTAATACAATTGCTTCTTAGATTCAATAATTCATATACGTGAAACGCCCATTATTAGTTTTAGGGCCGTTGATTTGTATAGAAAAAAGATCAATCTTAATATTCCTAATAAACAATTCCGGAAATAGAATTGCAATTCAGGAAAAAATTGCAATTTCTGGTTTGGATAATGGTTTTGATTGATCTATTTTTAGATTCAGATCGCTTATATACTTTATTTAAGAAGAATAATACTATTTCTATGTTTAGAACATTTCACAAGCAAGAAATACTTGAATTGAAACATATAATTCAACTTATAAAAAATTCAATTTAATGAAACCAACTTTCTCCAAAGCCATCGTAAGAACACCTTGCAAAAATATGGTAAATGGTCTTACCGAGGCCCAATTGGGTATCCCAGATTACAATACAGCCCTACTGCAGCATAAGGAATATATTGATGCATTAGAATATTGTGGATTAGAGGTAAATGTCCTTCCAGCAAACGAGGATTACCCTGATTCAACTTTTGTTGAGGACACCGCCCTTTTAACTACTAAAGTGGCCATTATTACCAATCCAGGTGCTACTTCAAGAAAAGGTGAAGCTGCTGAGATCCGGGAAGTAATTGAATCATATTTCAAGGTCATTGAAACCATTGTAAACCCTGGTACAATTGAGGCTGGAGATATTATGATGGTCGATTCATTTTTCTACATAGGACTTTCAAGCAGGACCAACAATGAGGGTGCACGACAAATGCTTGAAATCTTACGATCATATGGAATGGATGGAAAAACTGTTGCTTTGAAAGAGTTTCTACATTTAAAGTCAGGGCTCTCTTATCTTGAAGAAAACCGTTTGCTCATTAGTGGAGAATTTTTACAGATGCAGATATTCGAGAATTTCGAACATTTGCGATTACCTATTCAGGAAAGTTATGCTTCAAATAGCGTGTGGGTAAATGAAAAAGTTCTTGTTCCGCATGGTTTTCCAATTGCTTCTGAGAAAATTCAGGAACTTGGCTATGAGACAATTGTTTTAGACGTCTCAGAATTCCAAAAACTGGATGGAGGCCTAAGCTGCCTTTCTTTGCGATTTTAGTTCCTCCAGAAAATTCATGGGTTGATTTATGAAATTAAAATGGAAATATAAATACAAAATTCTCGATAATTATATTGTATATTTCAACTCTAAAATAAAAGTTGTAACCTTTTAAACCCTAAAATATGAGATCTCCCAAATTTTTATTGCTCATAGCCTACCTTGTAATAAATACATGCGTCTATGCTCAAAAGGAATATTACTTCCCCGAAAAGGGAAAGGATTGGCAGCAGAAGCCTCCATCTGAATTTGACATTGATGATAACAAGCTGGAGGAAGCGATTCAATTTGCCTTAGAAAATGAGTATAAAGGATCCAGGGATTTACGCCAGGCAATTTTAAAAGGATTTGAAAGAGAACCATTTCATAAAATAGCCGGGCCAACCAAAAAAAGAGGAGGACCCTCAGGAATTATACTAAAAAATGGTTATATAGTTGCCCAATGGGGTGATACCAAAAGAGTTGATATGACATTTAGTGTCACAAAAAGCTATTTGTCGACCCTGGCAGGCTTAGCAATTGAAGAGAAGTTGATACGCTCAGTTAATGATTCCATAAAAGAATATGTTTGGGACGGAAAATTTGATGGAGACCATAATTCTAAGATTATATGGAAAGATCTTCTTAATCAATCGTCAGACTGGTCTGGAGAATTGTGGGGCATGTATGACTGGGCTGACAGACCACCCAGAGGGGGAAATCTTGACTCCTGGAGATACCGGGAACTAAACGAACCTGGAAGTTATTTCAAATATAATGATGTTAGAGTGAATCTGCTTTCATATTGCCTCTTGCAAGTATGGAGGCAAGCATTGCCCCAGCTCCTCAATGAAAAAATCATGAAACCTATTGGAGCTTCCACTACCTGGCGATGGTTTGGCTACGATAATTCCTGGGTAACAATGGATGGCATTAAGATGCAATCAGTAAGTGGTGGCGGTCATTCAGGTGGTGGTTTGTTTATCAATACTGAAGACCATGCAAGATATGGCTTACTCTTTCTGAACAGGGGTAAATGGGAAGATAAACAGTTAATTAATAGTGATTGGATAGAACTTGCTACTACCCCCTCTCCTGCTAATAAGAATTATGGATTCATGTGGTGGCTCAATCCTGATGGGGACAATCCTGGTCTCAGTAACATTTCAAAAAACGCTTATTATGCCTCCGGTTTTGGCGGGAATTATATAATAATTGAACCTGACCACGACCTGGTAATTGTAGTAAGATGGTTTGATACAGCTAAAACAAATGAATTCGTTAAAATGATAATGGATTCACTAAAATGAAAAAGCTTCGATTATGATTTTTAAAATTAGTGTATTAAGAATTATTGCGGTTCTATTTTTCCTGGTAATAATATTCACCGCCTTTAGCAATTCTTCAAAAGAAATAAATGAAGTCAAAAAGCCCAATATAATAATAATCTATACAGATGACCAGGGCTCAATTGATGTAAATTGCTATGGTGCGAAAGACCTTTATACTCCCAATATGGATGAATTGGCTAAAACAGGTATACGCTTCACGCAATTTTATACGGCAGCATCCGTATGCTCACCATCCAGAGCTTCATTATTGACAGGAAAAACCCCTTTAGCAGCAGGATTACCAGGAAACACTTCCTCTTTTAAAGGTCATGCAGGAATGCCAACTGAGCAAATTACAATTGCTGAAGTTTTGAAAGATAACGGATATATGACCGGGCATGTTGGAAAATGGCATTTGGGATACAGTGAGCCTACTATGCCAAATGGGCAGGGATTTGATTATTCATTTGGCCATATGGGTGGTTGCATAGATAATTATTCACATTTCTTCTATTGGAACGGGCCAAACAGGCACGACTTATGGGAAAATGGGAATGAAACCTGGTTGGATGGTGAATATTTTCAGGATATTATGGCCGAAAAGGTCAATGAATTTCTAGATGAAAACAAAAATGTACCCTTCTTTCTCTATTATGCCATTAATCTCCCTCATTATCCTTTGCAAGGAACTAATAAGTGGAGAGAATATTATAAAGACCTTGAAAGTCCAAGAAATAAATATGCCGCTTGTGTTTCAACTGTTGATGAAAGGATAGGAAATTTACTTTCAAAATTAGAAGACCTCAACTTACGAAAAAATACCATAATTATTTTTCAATCTGACCATGGCCATTCTGTTGAGACAAGGACTTTTGGAGGAGGAGGAAACTCCGGGCCATATAGAGGCAGCAAATTTTCAAATTTTGAAGGTGGAATTAGAGTCCCTGCTATAATTAGCTGGACTGCTAAGTTACCAGAGGATGAAGCCAGAAACCAAATGGCTGTAAATGTTGATTGGTTCCCAACTATTTTGGATTTATGTGACATACCTTACAATAAAGATCATTTTGAAGGAAAGAGTATCAAAGAAATAATCTACGATTCGGCGGCAGCGACGCCTCATAAATCTTTTACCTGGTACAAAAACCAAAACCATTGGGCAGTTAGAAAAGGGAACTGGAAACTTCTAATCAATCCAGTTGACCATACTTTAAAACCAGATCATCCAAAATTAGACTCTATATATCTTGTAAATATTCATGATGATCCAGGGGAGAAAATAAACCTGGCTAAAGAAAATCCTGATAAAGTAATTGATCTTACTGCTGAATATTATCGATGGTATGATAGTATAAAATAAGCTTCAATTCTGCTAAACCAAAAATAAATCACTGAGTTCCCTTCTATTTATTCAGTGCTTAGTTTTTTCCCTTCCAACCTGGGCCTCTTACTACCCTCCCTGGTTTAGCACCAGTATGTTCGCCATCTTTTAATACTTGTATTCCATTTACTAAAACATGAGAAACACCTGTTGAGTATTGATGAGGTTCTTGAAATGTACTATTGTCCTGAATTGCTTCAGGGTTAAATACAACAATATCTGCAAAATATCCTTCTTTAAGTAATCCTCGTTTTTTAATCTTCAGATTGCCTGCCGGGAATGATGTTAAGCGTCGTATTGCTTCTTCAAGTGGTATAAGTTTTTCATCGCGAACATACTTCCCAAGCAGACGTGCAAATGATCCGTATGTTCTGGGATGAGGATTACTGTTTAAAAAAACTCCTTCATTTGATATGGATCCGGCATCAGAACAAAAACTCATAAATGGTAAGGTGATTTTCTTTTTAACATTTTTTTCTGCCATAGAGAAAAACACAGATTGAATTCTGCTGTTGTCTTCAACAATAAGGTTTGCCACGCACTCCTTTGGTGAGATATTCCTGTCTCTAGCAATTTGTCCCAGGCTTCGACCAGTTAAGTCCCAAAGTTTTTCATTACGGAATCCAACCAATAATATGCTGTCAGGAGAACACGGGAAGGAAATTTCATTTAGGATTTGTTGCTTTACCAATGGGTCCTTGAATCTTTCAATCGTAGGCTCAATTCCACCCTCAATTGCCCACAAAGGAAGAACTGTATTTAATCCTGTTGAGCTTGCCGGGTACATATACATGTCTGTTGTTATTTGAAGCCCTTCTGACCGAGCATCCAATATTTTTTGAATAGCTTCATCAAGTTTGTACCAGTTTGATTTTTTCGAAGCTTTAAAATGATAAATTTCTGCCCTGATCTTAGCTTCTTCTGTAATTTGAATGAACTCATCCATGGCTTTGAACAGGCTGTCATCTTCATTCCTCAAATGAGAGATATACATTCCATCATAATCAGCTGCAACCTTGGCAAGTTCAATCAATTCCATTGTGCTAGCGTATGAACTTGGTACATAAATGAGTGCTGAAGATAAACCTACAGCACCTTCCTCCATAGCTTGTCGAACCAATTCCCGCATTTGCTCTAATTCTGTTTCATCAGGTGCTCGGGTTTGATAATCAAGAACGTATTGCCTTACCGTTGCATTTCCAACAAATGAGGCAACATTGGTTGATACACCTCTCCTTTCCAGAAACTCCAAATACTGCCCCAGACTTGACCACTCAACATCAAACTTTAATGTTCCCTGATCCTCAATCATTTCAGCTTTCATCAAATTGTTGAGAGGTCCCATGGAATGGCCTTCGCCCATAACTTCAAGAGTTACTCCTTGTCTTATATCACTTTGGGAGCGTCCATCCTCAATTAGTGATTCTGTTGCCCAACTAAGCATATTAATAAAGCCTGGAGAAACTGCAAGTCCCTCTGCATCAATTATTGTCATTGCATTTGACATAGAAAGATCCCCCATTGCAGCAATCGTATCTGATTTAATAGCAATGTCACCCTTATAAGAGATTGCTCCTGAACCATCGTAAATGACACCATTCCTAATTATAACATCATATTTTTCATCTGGTGTACAAGCTGTTATAGTAATAATCAGAATAAATAGTACATGTAATTTTTTCATTACCAGGGGTGATTTAGTTGGTTCAAAAAAGTTTTGCAAGCTAAGATACATCAGAATAAATTAAAATCATATGATAATGGCCATTTGAGGATTTACAATAAAATTTTACCTTTCACTTTTAAAAATAACTTCTATGGTTAAAACATTGAGTCGCATTGGTTCTATAGATGTATTCAGGGCACTTACCATGCTCCTGATGATTTTTGTGAATGATCTGTGGTCGTTGAAGGACATCCCTGAATGGCTTGAGCATACCGCAGCTGACGTTGATGGGATGGGGTTGGCGGATGTAGTTTTCCCCACATTCTTATTTATTGTTGGCCTTTCAATTCCTTTTGCAATTTCCAATAGAAGGAAAAAGGGTCAATCATTAAAACAGGTTTCCATTCACATTTTGACTCGCTCTCTTGCTCTGATTGTAATGGGAGTATATATGGTAAATTTAGAAAGTTATAATACTGAGCTGGCAATAATAAATAGATATTGGTGGCAAATCCTTATGACCCTAGCCTTCTTTCTCATATGGAATGTTTATCCACGTACTAACGAAAAAAAGAGGTACTTGTATATTGCTCTGCAAATTACAGGTTATCTAATACTAATTTTACTAGCAGCCATTTATAAAGGCGGGACTATTGAAAATCCGGTATGGATTAAACCTTATTGGTGGGGAATCCTGGGTCTTATTGGCTGGGCATATTTAATAAGTGCATTTGTCTATTTATTCGCTGGATCAAATCTCATTTTACTAATAAGTGCTCTTGTATTTTTCAACCTGTTTAATGTTGCAGATTTTGCAGGTTGGCTTGAATTTCTGACTCCCATTAAAAAATATATTTGGATTGTTGGAAGTGGTTCGATGCCTGCCTTCACAATGGGAGGTGTAGTGGCTTCAGTAATCTACATTAAACTAAGCAAAGAAAACAATTTAAAGCAGTTCTTAATTGCTATGGCTGTATTGGGGGCAATTATGCTGATTTTTGGGTTTGTTACCAGGCCAATGTGGGGTATCTCAAAAATTAGGGCCACTCCAGCCTGGGTAGGAATTTGTACCGGTATAAGCTTTTTACTTTTTGGCCTTCTTTATGTAATAGTTGATATCTGGAAAAAGAGGAACTGGTTTTCTATTATCGATGCAGCTGGAACCAGTACCCTAACCTGTTACCTAATTCCATACTACTGGTATGCCATAACTGCTCTTTTGGGTTTTTCTCTACCCATAGCTTTGAGAACCGGAGGTATTGGGATTCTCAAGTCTATATTATTTGCCTTGATTATTGTTCAAATTACTGGAGTACTTGAAAAAATGAAAATAAAATTAAGAATATAAGTCTGTCCAAAATATTCTGTTCCAATTTCAATTCCAATATGGGAATTGGCAGTAGATTGGATTAATTTATGATGAAGCTTCTCTCCTTAGTGTTTCTGAATTGTTAAAAAAATGCCTAATTTCGCATTATTCTAGGAATATATAAACGATGGATGAAATTCAGAAAGTAAAACAAAGATTTGGTATCGTTGGCAACTATGTTGGACTGAACCGTGATATCGATATTGCAATCCAAGTCTCACCTACAGATCTGTCAGTTTTAATAACGGGTGAAAGCGGAAGTGGCAAAGAGGTATTTCCACAGATCATTCATCAATTTAGTTCCAGAAAGCATGGAAAATACATTGCTGTAAACTGTGGTGCCATTCCGGAGGGAACAATTGACTCGGAGCTATTTGGCCATACTAAAGGTGCCTTTACGGGTGCTACTGATAGCCGTAAAGGGTATTTTGAAGTGGCAAATGGTGGAACGATATTCCTTGATGAAGTGGCAGAACTGCCACTCTCGACACAGGTAAGGCTTTTGCGGGTTCTTGAATCTGGAGAATTCTTAAGCGTAGGTTCTTCTGTGGTCCATAAAACCAATGTAAGGGTTATTGCCGCCACAAATATGGATATTATCCATGCAATTCAAAACGGGAAATTCAGGGAAGATCTATATTATCGCCTCAATACAGTACCAATTGATGTTCCTACACTTAGGAAACGAGGAGAAGATATCTATTTATTATTCCGGAAATTTGCCAGTGATTTTGCCGAGAAGTACAGGATGCCACCTATTCAACTTTCAGAAGGCGCTCAGCAAATACTATTAAATTACAGGTGGCCAGGAAATATTCGTCAACTTAAAAATATTACAGAACAAATCTCTGTTATTGAAGAGAATAGGCAGATAAGTGAAGATGTACTAAGAAATTACCTTCCTGACTACCAGGGGAGAAAGTTACCGGCACTTATTGAAAAACATGATAAGGAATCATTTTCATCAGAAAGAGAAATTCTTTACAAGATACTCTTTGATATGAAAAGTGATATGAATGACCTAAAAAGTTTGGTTGTTGACTTACTGCAAAAGGGTTATGATGACACAGATTTGCAGGGAAGTCATGCCAGTGCTGTTCAAAAGTTATATCAAAGTGTTGACATACCTTCAGAGAATCCTCCTGCTCCAAAGGTATATGATGTCAGAAAAGATGAAGATCCCCTAATCCAGGATACAGAGGAAATAATTGAAGAATCACTCTCATTGGAAGACAAAGAGATTGAAATGATAAAGAAAGCACTGGATAAATACCACGGAAAACGTAAACAGGCAGCGGTAGAGCTGGGTATTTCAGAAAGAACTTTGTACAGGAAAATAAAAGAATACGGACTAAGCTGAAAAATAGAATTGAAGGATAAAATCTAAGTTCCTGATTGAATGAATAGAAGAAGATACATTGGTTTAAATTTGATAATCCTGTCAGTTCTATTATGTATTTCAGGCTGTAAAGTGAGTTATTCTTTTTCTGGAGCTTCCATTTCGACTGAGGTTAAAACGGTTTCTGTACAATTCTTCCCGAATCGCGCCAGAATTGTGAATCCAACATTAAGTCAGGAATTTACCAACGCTTTAATGGATAAAATTAAAGGCCAGACTAACCTGATATTTATGGAGAATGAAGGCGATGTTAATTTTAGCGGAGAGATTACTGATTATAAAACCAACATCCTGGCAATTACTGGAGATGAAAGATCTGCCATGACCCGGTTTACTGTTTCCATTAGAATTAAATATGCTAACATCTTAGATGGAGACAATGATTATGATAGGGTCTTTTCACGATATAAAGACTATGATAGTACCCTGGATCTTAGCGATGTTGAAGAAGATTTAGTTGCTGCAATAATTGAGGACATTACTGAAGATGCCTTTAATGCTGCTTTTGTCAATTGGTAAATAAATTTCATGGTATGAATAGAGAAGAATTTATTTCATATATCAAGAAACCGGCTAGCTTAGATAAATCTAGTTTGAGTGAAATAAATGAACTTCTTGAAGAATTTCCATATTTTCAATCTGGTCATCTCTTATTTTTAAAAAACCTTCATAAATTAGATCATATTCGATTTGGTGGACAGCTTAAGAAATCGGCTGCATTTGTGGCAAACAGAGAAATCCTTTATCGCCTTTTATTTGATTACAATGAGCCTCAAATTGATACTTCAGTGGATAAAAATACTATTTCTCAGGAAAGCCAAGAGCCTCCAATTCAAGAAGAAGCAGCTTTAAAAGATCCCGAAATTTTGTACAAGGAGAAACAAGAAGTCAAGGATGAAATAGACACAAAAAAAGTGGATGAGGAACCAGTACCTAATGCTATAGTTGAAGAAATAAGCAAAACTGAAGAAACTCTAGAACCAACTGATGAGCCACGATCAAAAGAAGACCTGGCTGCTGAACTAAAGAAACGTTTGCAAGAAATAAAAGAATCGAGTAAAAAAGAGATAGAGCAAGAATTGCAAGCTAGCGAAGATAACACCGATGATATATTACAACTATCTGATGAGCAAATTGTAGACGATACAGAACAAATAAGAAGTAGCAAGCAAGTTATTGCTAAAGAAAATCCAGTTACAAGCGATCTATTAGATCTCGAATCTGAAGTTAATAGTAGCTCTACACAAGATTTGCCTCCTGAAAGTCTGAACAATAATCAGGAAAAGACAGAAGACAATACTTCCGAAAAAAAAAACCTGAATAGTGAAATAATTAGTACCGAAACTCATTCATTTTCATCTTGGCTTAATTTATTGAACACATCTAAACCAACTGAAAGTATTGAATTAACCAGGAACACTGAAAGCCCAAATCAGAGACAGCTTGAGATTATTGATAAATTTATTGAAGATAATCCAAGGATTACACCTGCTCAGGAAAAATCAAAAAAGGCAGTAGACATAGCTGATAAAAGTGTTGAAGAAAATGAAGGCTTGTTTACTGAAACTCTTGCCCGAATTTATGTAAAGCAAGGCTACTATTCTAAATCTTTATTTATTTACAAAAAATTAAGTTTGAAGTTTCCAGAAAAAAGTAGTTACTTTGCGGCTCAAATTAAGAAAATAGAAGATCGAATTAACGAACTATAATTCTATATAAAATGGGACTTTATACATTATTTACAGTGTTGGTAATTATTGTCAGCATCCTTTTAATACTTGTGGTACTGGTACAAAACTCAAAAGGAGGAGGTTTGGCTGCCAACTTTTCAGCCTCAAACCAGGTAATGGGCGTTAGAAAAACAGCCGATTTTCTTGAGAGAGCTACCTGGACCTTAGCTGTAAGTTTATTGGTTTTCAGCTTACTTTCAAGTGCTACCATTCGTAGGGGCGGTGATGAAGGATCCAGAATTCAGGAACAGATTGAACGGGCTATTGACCCAACCCAGGTACCAAATTTACCTACTGCGGTTCCATCTGAAGGTGTTCCAACTGGTACTGAGGGTGAAAATTAATAATGACTTATTAAAACTTGTAGCTATCCTTTGATTCTCCTGCCAGGAAAAAGCAGCAATTAATAAAGAATAATCTGTGTCAGTCTGTCATAAATGAGACTGACATTTTTTTTTGCTCCAACTCTTGGCTCCCCCAATGTAACAGTCTGATCTAGTTCTAACTAAACACCATTTTTGCAGTTTGCATGATTCGTAGAATTCAATTGTTACTGAAATTCTGTCCTTTAATGGAAAATATTCCTGCCTTTTTCGATTTGGCATAAAATATGATAATGAAACACCAAATAATTGAATTGTTTAACTAAAAATAATATGTAAAAATGGCTGGATTAAAAATTAAACCATTAGCCGACCGTGTTGTAATTGAACCGGAACAGGCAGATGAGAAAACAATCAGCGGAATTATTATTCCGGATACTGCTCAGGAGAAACCTCAAAGAGGAAAAGTTGTAGCGGTTGGCACAGGAACGGCTGATGAAAAAATGGAAGTCAAAAAAGGCGATTCTGTATTGTATGGAAAGTTTTCAGGTACAGAAGTTTCTATTGATGGTAATGATTATCTGATTATGCGCCAGTCTGATATTCTTGCAGTAATTTAACTTATAATAAATCTAAAATTTAAAAAATTTATAAAAATGGCAAAAGAATTAAAATTTAACATAGAGGCCCGTGATATCTTGAAAAAGGGCGTTGATAGACTTGCTGACGCTGTGAAGGTAACTTTAGGTCCAAAAGGTCGCAATGTTATTATTGATAAAAAATTTGGTGCTCCACAAATCACAAAAGATGGTGTTACTGTTGCAAAAGAAATTGAGCTTGCAGACGCATTTGAAAATATGGGTGCACAAATGGTAAAAGAAGTAGCCTCTAAAACAAACGATGATGCTGGTGATGGTACAACAACTGCTACCGTTCTTGCACAGTCTATTATTTCTGTGGGTTTGAAGAATGTTACCGCTGGCGCAAATCCGATGGATTTGAAAAGGGGTATCGATGCAGCTGTTGCTGAGGTTACAAAAAGCCTTGTAAAACAAACCAGAAATATTGGGGACAATGGTGAAAGGATTGAGCAGATTGCAAGAGTATCAGCTAACGGTGATGTTTCAATTGGTAAATTGATTGCTGAAGCGATGGATAAGGTTAAGAAAGAAGGAGTAATTACTGTTGAAGAAGCCAAAGGAACTGAAACAACCGTTGAGGTTGTTGAAGGAATGCAGTTTGACAGGGGTTATATTTCTCCTTATTTTATTACAGATGCTGATAAAATGGAAACTATTCTGGATCATCCGTACATTTTACTACACGATAAAAAGATCTCAACAATGAAAGATCTTTTACCTATTCTTGAAGCTACCTCTCAAGCTGGAAGGCCTTTGTTAATTATTGCTGAAGATGTTGATGGTGAAGCATTGGCTACATTGGTCGTAAATAAACTTCGTGGATCTCTCAAAATTGCAGCTGTTAAGGCTCCAGGCTTTGGCGACAGAAGAAAAGAAATGCTTGAGGATATCGCAATTCTTACTGGTGGTACAGTTATTTCAGATGAAAAAGGTCTGAAACTTGAAACTACCACTCTTGAGATGCTTGGTGAAACTGAAAAAGTTGCCATAGATAAAGAAAACACAACTATCGTAAATGGTGCTGGATCACAGGATAATATCAGTGCAAGGGTTGGTCAGATTAAAAAGCAGATAGAATCAACTACTTCAGACTATGATAAAGAAAAACTTCAGGAAAGATTAGCAAAATTGTCCGGTGGCGTTGCTGTACTTTATATTGGGGCTGCCTCTGAAATGGAAATGAAAGAAAAGAAAGATCGCGTTGATGATGCATTAAATGCTACACGTGCTGCAGTGGAAGAAGGTGTTGTTCCTGGTGGTGGTGTTGCTTACCTAAGAGCAGTTGATAGCTTGAGTAGTGTTGAAGTTGAGAATGAAGATCAGGAAACTGGAATCCAAATCATCAAACGTGCTCTGGAAGAGCCTATTCGTCAGATTTCTGAAAACGCTGGTGTGGAAGGTTCAATCGTTGTTCAAAAAGTAAAAGAAGGTAAGAAAGATTTTGGTTTTAATGCTAGTAAAGAAGTATATGAAGATTTGTTCAAGGCTGGTGTTATTGATCCAACAAAAGTTGTTAGGGTAGCCATTGAAAATGCTGCTTCTATTGCAGGAATGTTCCTTACAACCGAATGTGTTATTGCAGACGAAAAAGATGATACTCCTCCTATGCCTCCTATGGGTGGCGCGCCAGGAATGGGCGGAATGGGTGGAATGATGTAATAATATTATTATTTCGCAATACAAAACCGGGGAATTCCCCGGTTTTTTGTTTTTATATAAAATAAAAAGGCTAACTTATTGCTTGAAGTAAAATGGCTCCCAAACAGCTTTATTGTTAAATTTGTAAAAACCTGTAAAAATGTTTTATCAAATAATTAGAAATAAGCCCATCCTGCTTGTAGTCACAATCTTTTTAATGTTTTGTAATCAAATATATGCTGGCTGGATCATATATGAAAAGAGTTATGAGTCAGGGTCTGATAATGAAGCGAAGTATGTGTATTTTATCCAGGATCAACAACTAAAGCTAGTGGAGGATGACCTGGAAACCATCTTTAATTTGAAGAACAATTCTGTAACTTTTATTATTCCTTCAAAATCCATTTATTGGAAGGGTTCTGTGGATGATTATAATTCAGGATATAAGAATGTTGTAAATAAATATTTTGAAGAACAATTAAAAGATACACCCAAAGAAAAGGTGGAAATGGCCAGGGCAACTTATGAATATTATCTGGCCAATTTACAAGATTCAACCAATATGAATCAAAATGATCTAGACATGTTAATCTTGAATACAGGTAAAAAAGCAAAAATTGCCGGATATAACTCCATGATGTTTGGTCTGTATGTAAATAAAGACCTTCGAAAGGAGGTTTGGATTTCAAAGGAAATTAATATGAACCATACTTTTGATATGGTAAAATACAATGGAATGCTAAATAAAATTGGAATGGGGATGATGGATGACCTAAATTCTCGCGCAAGTAAAGCCTATGCTCAACTCTTACAATCTGGTTTCCTAATGAAAACCGTTGAATTTGGGTATGAACTTAGTTTTACCAGAGAAGTTTATAAGGTAAAACAAAAGGATTTAAAACCAAATAGGTTTTCTCCTCCGGAAAAATATACAGAAGTGGCTTTTTCAGACCTTGGTTTATTCGATCTTCCTGCCAAATAGACCTGCGACTAATGAGTTTGGCTATCCTGCAATTTCAAGTATAGCTTCAACCAGGTAATCCATTTTGTGAATTGGAGTATAAATATTGGGTGTTACCCTAACACCATTAATATTCTCCCATACTATTGCTACAGTATAGATTTTATATTTACTAAATAACTGCCTTTGGATTTCTGCAGGTTCCATTCCTTCAATTCCAAAATTGCCTAACCCACATGCATACTCCGGTTTGAAAGATGTATAAAATTTCACTTTAGGATGATCTTTAATCCTTGTCATCCAATAGTCTTTGAGGTATCTTAACCTTGCTTCTTTTCTATCTCTTCCTATCAGGTAATAGTAATCAATGGCTTTACCTATGGCCATTTCAGCCGGCATTGAGCGTGTACCCAAAGCTTCAAACTTTCGAATATCATCACTTTCGGGATCCCCGGGAGCAAGTCTTGGCCATATCTTACTTATTTTATCTTTTTTCACATACAGGAAACCGGTACCAAATGGAGCATATAACCATTTATGCAAACTTGTTCCAAAATAATCACATTCCAGTTCTGGCACTGAAAAATTCAGGTGGGCAAAACTATGTGCTCCGTCTACCATTACCTCTATTCCCCTGTCATGTGCAGCCTGGGTAATTTTTTTTACTGGCAAAATTTGTCCAGACCAGTTAATAATATGCATAATCTCGATGATCTTTGTTTTCTCTGTAAAAGCCTCTTTATAAAGTTTTACAATTTCATTGTCATCTTCAATGGGCTGGTCAAGACTTATCCATTTTAATACAATACCATCTCTCTTCTCTCTTTGTCTCCAGGCATTTATCATGTTAGGGTAATCCTGCTTGGTGAGAACAACCTCATCTCCTGGCTTTAGGTCCAATCCAAAAATCACTGTTTCCAAGGCCTCGGTCGTATTTCTTTGGATGGCAATTTCCTCAGGAGAACAACCAGCCAACTCTGCAAGCCCCTTTCTTACATTTTCTCTCCCTGAATCAACAATCCTCCACATATAATAAGCTGGCCCCTCATTGCTTACCCGGTTATAATGTTCAAATATATCCTGTACAACCTTCGGTTGTGGACAGACACCACCATTATTCATATTAATAACATTTGGTGATACAGTGAAAGATTGTTGCACCCAGTGCCAGAAATCTTCGTTCCCTGCCGTATCTTGAGGAGATTGGTTTCCAATCATATTGACCGCATTTTCCAGTTGATTGGAACCATGCAATTTGAAAAAACTACCCATAGCAAACAAGCCTGTAGCAGTTGCTGACTTTCTTAAAAAATTCCTTCGATTTGTATTCATGTTGCAAAATTTAGTTTTATTGGTCCAGGTTGCCGTAAAAAGTGCCCTTATATAGAGGATGCAAATAAAATTATGTCTTTAATCAATGGAACGAAGCTAATTAAAGGGAAATCAATATCTTTGCATGCGTTTTAAATTTACGATTTTAAAATTGGAAATGGAAAATATTAGGAATTTCTGTATTATAGCTCATATCGACCATGGGAAAAGTACATTGGCAGATCGATTGTTACAGAAAACCAATACTCTTGATGAACGGGACTTTCAGGACCAGGTGTTAGATAGCATGGACATTGAGAGAGAAAGAGGTATTACTATAAAAAGTCATGCCATTCAGATGCAATATGAATTTGAAGGAAGTGAATATATTCTGAATCTTATTGATACTCCTGGTCATGTTGATTTTTCCTACGAAGTTTCAAGGTCTATTGCTGCCTGTGAGGGGGCACTTCTGATTATTGATGCTACCCAGGGAATACAGGCCCAGACAATATCCAATTTATACCTGGCTATTGAGCATGACCTAGAGATCATACCGGTCTTAAATAAAATGGACCTTGATAATGCTATGCCTGAAGAGGTTAAAGACCAGATTGTCGACCTTATCGGATGTTCTGCTGAAGACATTATTGAAGCAAGTGGGAAAACAGGTATGGGTATAGATCGAATTATTGAAGACATCATTCATAAGGTCCCAGCACCTTCAGGAGATCCGGATGCTCCATTGCAAGCTTTGATATTTGATTCTGTATTTAATTCCTTCAGGGGCATTTATGCCTATCTTAGGATAATGAATGGCACTATTCATAAAGGCGATCATGTCAATTTCGTAGCTACTGGTAAAAAGTATTATGCTGATGAAATTGGTGTATTAAAGCTCAAAACTGATCCCAGAAACAAGCTAAGCGCCGGTGATGTTGGATATATTATTTCAGGGATCAAATCTTCATCAGAAGTTAAAGTCGGAGATACAATTACCCAGGTTGAAAACCCCTGCGAAAAAGCAATTGAAGGCTTTGAGGATGTAAAACCGATGGTTTTTGCCGGAGTTTACCCTGTTGATGCTGATGATTACGAAGAATTGCGCTCTTCTATGGAAAAGCTTCAGCTAAATGATGCTTCACTTACCTATGAGCCTGAATCTTCTGCTGCTCTTGGTTTTGGCTTCCGGTGCGGGTTCCTGGGACTATTGCATATGGAGATTATCCAGGAGCGCCTTGAAAGAGAATTCAATATGAATGTGATTACTACCGTTCCTAATGTTTCCTATAAAGTAATTACAACTAAAAAAGAAATAATTGAAGTTCATAACCCTTCTGGTCTTCCGGCACCGACCATCATTGATCATATTGAAGAGCCAATTATTACAGCCCAGATAATATCTAAATCTGAATACCTTGGCTCAGTGATGAACCTTTGTATTGAGAAACGGGGTGTTCTAAAAAACCAGGTTTACCTCACAAGCGATCGTGTAGAACTTACACTAGAAATACCGCTGGCTGAAATTGTATTTGATTTCTACGATAAACTTAAAAGTATTTCCAGGGGATATGCTTCTTTTGATTACTACCAATCAGGCTATAGCCAGGCAAATTTGGTTCGGCTGGATACACTCTTAAATGGTGAAATGGTTGATGCCCTTTCCACCCTGATACATAGAGACAATGCCTATGATTTTGGTCGACGAATGTGCGTAAAATTAAAAGAATTAATCCCCCGCCAGCAATTTGACATTGCCATTCAGGCGGCTATTGGAGCAAAAATAATTTCACGCGAGACAGTAAAAGCCCTCCGAAAAGATGTAACCGCAAAATGTTATGGTGGTGATATTACCCGAAAAAGAAAATTACTTGAGAAGCAAAAAAAGGGTAAAAAACGTATGCGTCAGGTAGGCAATGTTGAGATACCACAGCAGGCTTTTCTTGCTGTTCTCAAATTAGATTAATAGGGAAATAAACGAGATATTCTTCCTTCATCCAACCAATTAAACGACTAAAACATATAAATATCTTTATTTCTTTTACGAATTTAGGTTCTTAATATTTCGATAATTGAATAGTCTTCAACTCGCTTTTTAAAATAATAATAATAGGGTATTCTCTTGTTTGATAGTGTTATACAATTATAAAACAATTGTTCTACAAATATTATTTTGCAGATTGATTTATTTTGAATTCAAATAATTGTCTTAACGAATCGATTATGCCACCTACCCCTATTTATTATTCTTATCAATTTTTGTATATTCGAAAACTAAAATGACTTAGTATTTAACCCTGTTAGGAAATAAGCATTCTTAAGATTGCTCTCAAATTTTATGCTTTATGGAAAAGAAATATTACCTGGGATTTGACATTGGTTCTATCTCAATAAATACCGTCTTACTTGATGAGGATAGGAATATTATTGAAAATCATTACGATTTTTGCCATGGAAAACCCTTTCATCTTCTAAAAGACATACTTGCATCTGTACTTTCCAGGTATTCTGAAAGCTCTATTAAAGCTATTACATTTACCGGTACTGGGGGGAAAGTTGCAAATGAATTACTTGGTGGGCATTTTGTAAACGAAATTATTGCCCAGTCAGCTTCTGTTGCCAAGTTGTATCCAAATGCTAAAACAGTTATTGAGATGGGAGGAGAAGACTCAAAACTGATCCTGATGCATGGAGGGAAGGATAATAAGCCAAGCAGTTTATCAGATTTTACACTAAATAATATATGTGCAGCAGGTACAGGTTCTTTTCTTGACCAGCAAGCAAAGCGGATAGGGGTTTCTATTGAAAAAGAGTTTGGTGAAATGGCTTTAAAGTCTGAAAACCCTCCTCGAATTGCAGGACGGTGTAGTGTTTTTGCAAAGTCTGACATGATACACCTTCAGCAAATTGCTACACCTGTATATGATATTGTGGCAGGTTTGTGTTTTGCTGTAGCAAGAAACTTTATAAGCAGCCTGGGTAAGGGAAAAAAACTTGAGACCCCTGTTCTTTTCCAGGGAGGTGTTGCTGCCAATGCTGGAGTGGTGAGGGCATTTCGGGAACTTCTAAAAGCAGGCGAGGATGACTTAATTATTCCCGAGTACTATGCATCGATGGGAGCCATTGGTGCTCTATATCATATACTGGACGAAGAACAGTCTGAATCAAAGCCATTTAAGGGCCTTGATGAATTGAATGATTATTTATCGGGAGATCATGATAGAGGAACCTGGCAGGAAGCCCTAATTGAATCGGCAGCAAAATATGAAAAGGACGTTACACCCATTCCTGAAGATATTGATAAATTGGAAGTATATCTGGGCCTTGACATAGGTTCATTAAGTACAAATGTTGTATTAATTGATAAAGACAACAACGTTATTTCCCGCCGATATTTGCCAACTGCAAGCAAACCTTTAGAAGCTATTCGCAGAGGAATGTCTGAGATATTTAATGAAGTGGGTGACAGGGTTCAGGTAAAAGCTGCCGGGACTACAGGATCAGGTCGATATCTTACAGGTGATTTTATAGGAGCTGATGCTATCCGAAATGAGATTACTGCCCAGGCTACAGCAGCCATTGCTTATGATTCAAAAGTAGATACCATTTTTGAAATTGGTGGTCAGGATTCAAAGTATATCAGTATAGATAATGGTGTTGTTGTCGACTTTGAGATGAACAAGGTTTGTGCGGCAGGAACAGGTTCGTTTTTAGAGGAACAATCAGAAAAGCTGGATATTAATATTATTGAAGAGTTTGGCAAACTTGCATTAGAAGCTAAAAAACCAGCTAGTCTGGGGAATCGTTGCACGGTATTTATGGAGTCAGACCTGAACTCTCTGCAGCAAAAAGGGGTTGAAAAAGAAAATCTAGTAGGTGGACTAGCCTATTCAATCGTGCAAAACTATATCCAAAAGGTAGTTCGACAGAAACGAATTGGAGAGCATATTTTTTTCCAGGGTGGGGTCACCAATAATAAATCTGTAGTTGCTGCTTTTGAAAAAGTTACTGGAAAGAAAATCATTGTTCCCCCTCATTTTGATGTTACAGGTGCGATAGGCGCGGCTATTCTAGCCAGAGATTCCATGAAAAATGGACAAAAAACTAAGTTTAAAGGATTTGACATAAGCAAAATCCCTTACACAGTTGACAAGTTTACCTGTAAAGCCTGTTCTAACCAGTGTGAAATACGTCGTATCCGAATTGAAGGTGAGAAAAAACCTCTCTATTACGGAGGTAGGTGTGATAAATGGGAAATTGAAGATAGAAAGGGAAAAGGAGTTGGGATTCCGAATTTATTTGAAGAGAGACTGGCAATGCTTCGGGACGGTTACGAAGAAACGGAAAAGGATGACAGGGTAAGCATTGGGATCCCAAGAGCATTGATGTTATACTACCAGCAATTCCCATTTTGGAGAACATTTTTTGAAGAGTTGGGATTTCGGGTAGTGGTTTCATCTGAATCTGACAATCAACTAATAAAGAAATCTTTAGAGATGATTATCGCAGAAACCTGTTTCCCTGTTGAGTTGATGCACGGTCATATTATGGATCTATTTGAAAAGGATGTGGACTATGTATTCACACCTTTCATAATAAATGCAAAAACAGAAGTGGGTAATTCCACCAGTAACTGTAACTGCCCCTGGGTGCAAACTTTCCCCTTTATGGTTAAAGCTGCTATAAATGATGAAAAACAGAAAGAAAAGTTGCTTGTCCCCACTCTGAATTTCAAGTATTTTGGAAAAGTATTGAATAAAGAATTATCAGACTTCATGTCTGAAAAGTTTGGGGTTTCTAAAAAGAAGGTTGTATCAGCTATTTCAAAAGCTGATTTGGCGCAGACTACATTCGAAAATAAAGTTATTTTGCGTGGTCAGGAGGTTCTGGATAACTTAGGAGATGATAAGGAAGCTCTTGTTGTAATTGGACGGCCATATAACACAGGTGATCCTGCCTTGAATCTAAGTATGGTAGATAAATTAATTAATCAGGACGTCCTACCTATCCCAACGGACTTCCTTCCCCTCGGAAGTGAGCATATTCTGCAGGATTATCCACAAATGTATTGGCCAAATGGACAAAAAATTCTGGCAGCTGCACGGATTGTTGCTCGAGACAAAAGGCTACATGCAGTTTATATGGGAAATTTCAGATGTGGTCCTGATTCATTTCTTGCACATTTTGTTCATGAGGAAATGGCAGGAAAACCTTACCTTGAACTTGAAATAGATGAACATAGTGCTGATGCCGGCATGATAACCCGCTATGAGGCATTCCTGGATAGCCTGAGAGGATCTAGAATGGTTGAAAAAAGGAAGCAAGTAACGTACAGGCCAGGTGTTATGACTTCTTCACCCCTTAAGGACAGAACCTTATATTTTCCTTATATGAGCGACAGTGCAAGTGCTGTTGCGGCGGCTAGCCGTGCTTGTGGAATTCATGCAGAGGTTTTGCCAATGCAAAATGCAGAAGACCTTGAATTGGGTAGAAAACATACTTCAGCCAGAGAGTGCTTCCCAATGATTGCAACTACAGGTAATTTCCTCAAAAAACTGTATGATCCAAATACGGATCCTAAAAAAGTGAGTTTTTTCATGCCAGATCATAACGGCCCATGCAGGTTTGGACAGTACAATAAATTTCAACGAATTGTTTTCGACAAACTTGGATTTAAAGACGCAGAAATAATTTCACCAAGTAACGAAACTGCTTACGAGGATATTTCTGGTGGAAAAGGAACCAAATTTCGTTTTCTTGCCTGGAAGGGATTTGTTGCTGTAGATATTTTAAGAAAGTTAAAACAGGAAAGAAGGCCATACGAACTCATTAAAGGTACAACTGATAAAGTTTACCAGATAGCCCTTGATGATGTTGTTAGATCAATTGAAAATGGGGCTAAAGATCTCCCAGATGTTCTGCATCGTGCAGCATTGAATTTTGAAAAAATTCAATTTAGCAATGGCGAGAGAAGACCAGTAATTGCTATTGTAGGAGAAATTTTCATGCGTGACAATCCATTCTGCAGCGGATTTCTTGTTGACCGATTGGAAAAATTTGGAGCTGAAACATTTATTGCTCCTTTCTCTGAATGGCTAAGTTATTCAACATACAGGTACACCCGTGATAGCTTATGGAGGCAAGATTACAAAGGCGTAATGAAATCAAAAATACAGGAATTCTCCCAAAATATCTCTGCAGGAAAGCTACACAAAGCAGTACACGGTCATATTGAAGTTGATAGGGATATATCTGTAAAAGACATGCTTTCAAGTTGCGGAGAATACATTCACAGGCATTACGATGGTGATCCTGCATTAAACCTGGGAAGTTCAGTTGAGTTAGCGAAAACAGGCATTTCAGGAATAGCTAATATACTTCCCTTTACGTGTATGCCTGGAACTGTGGTTTCGTCTATTGGTCATAAATTTAAAAGAGACCATAACAATATCCCATATGAAAGTATTGCTTATGATGGCCAGGAGGACACCTCAA
>JASJGS010000064.1:0-8794 GCA_033791445.1 Bacteroidales bacterium
GTTCCATCGGTGATGATCTTCTTGAATTTGTTTAACGCTTCCTTCATCTGTGTATCAGACAAAACGGGAGTTGCAATGAAAACGGTTTCGTAATGGTTTAACATAATTAATAATAGTTTTAAATTAAAATTTGATTTGGGCTGCAAAAATATAATTTTTATTATGAAAAGCCAAATCTTCAGTAGTTTATTATTTGATTAATATCTGGCGAAAAATAGTTGTATAAGCATTACTTGATTTACCTATATTTGTAATGTTTGATATCGGCTTATTATTTGAAAATTTATTGTTAATATATCTGCTAACAATTACTGTATGGAAAACTTTATTGTATCCGCAAGAAAATATCGTCCTGTAACTTTCGATTCTGTTGTAGGACAGGATGTTGTCACAACTACCTTGAAGAATGCAATAAAGTCAAATCATTTAGCACAGGCATATCTGTTTTGTGGACCCAGAGGGGTTGGAAAAACTACCTGTGCCAGAATACTCGCAAAAACTATTAATTGCAGCAATATTACAGAAGATATAGAGGCTTGTGATAAATGTGAGTCATGTCTTTCGTTTAATGAATCAAGGTCATATAATATACATGAACTAGATGCTGCTTCAAATAACTCTGTCGACGATATTCGAAATTTGATTGATCAGGTTAGAATCCCACCACAGGTAGGGAAATACAGTATATATATAATTGATGAGGTTCATATGTTATCGGCCCAGGCTTTTAACGCATTTTTAAAAACACTTGAAGAGCCACCTAAACATGCAATTTTTATTCTTGCTACAACGGAGAAACATAAAATAATTCCCACAATTCTATCGCGTTGTCAGATATTTGATTTTAATCGGATTAAAATTAATGACATTGTTCAAAGATTGCAGTTTGTAGCAGATAAAGAAAATGTAGTTGCGGAAGGGGATGCCCTTCATATTATTGCCCAAAAAGCTGAAGGAGCTATGCGGGATGCATTATCTATATTCGATCAAATTGTAAGTTTTTCAGGGAGTGAGATTACCTATAAAAATGTAATTGAAAATCTCAATGTTCTTGATTATGACTATTACTTCAGGCTGACCGATGCCTTTCTGTCAAATGATACAACAAGCAGCCTTCTTATGCTGGATGAGATTATGACCAAGGGGTTTGATCCACATCACTTAATAACTGGTTTAAGCAGTCATCTGCGTGATATTCTGGTTTGTAAAGATCCTGAAACAATACAATTACTGGAGGCGGGAGCGAGCTTCCGTGAACGATATTTGAATCAATCTCGGAGTTGTTCAGTTGACTTCTTATTCAGATCCTTAGAAATATTAAGCCTTTCTGATGTTCAGTTTCGTCAGAATAAGAATCCAAGGCTTCATACAGAATTAACTCTTATAAAAATTTGTCGGTTAACAGATACTAATGCTGAAGTGGAAGTAGTGAGTAAACCTATAGTAAATAAGGTGGGTAAGGCAGAGTCAGTCAAACGTGAAGAGAAAGTTGAACCTGAGGAAATGGAAGTTCCAGAACCTGTGCTTGTTAACCCAAAAGTTAAAATCGAAGTTGAGGTTGAGAAAGCGGCACCCAAAGTTCATGAGTTTAAGTCTAAATATCAGCATAAAACTACCTCTATTAAGGATGGATTAAAGGGATCTATTAATCTTGAGCAGGATTCCGATTCTTTGAATGATTCAGCAAGAGCAGAAAAAGTAATCAGGGTTAAACCTTTTACGGTAAATGATCTACAGGAGCATTGGCTGGGATATTCAGAATCTATTAAAAGCGAGAAGCCCAGGCTTTCCATTACACTAAGAACCCAGCTGCCAAAACTTGAGGATAATTTCAGGATTGTTGTAAATTTAGATAACGCCAACCAGGAGGAGGATTTTCAGAGATACGTGAAAATGGATATTCTTACTTTCTTAAAGGAGAAACTTGAAAATGATAAGATATCGATTGAAACGGTTTTGGCTGAGGTGGAAGAAGACGATAAAAAACCTTATACCGATGAGGAAAAGTTTAAGTTTTTAAGCGATAAGAATCCCAACCTTAAAATTTTAAAACAACAGCTTGGATTAGATTTTGAATAGTTCGAATTTGCTTGTTTCATAACACGAAGCTACTGATTTATATTTGTTATTCTTTCCTGAATTTACTACCTTTGAGCTCAATTTTTTAAAATCAAACTAAACATTAAGATTATTATGAATGGAGAAAAAATTACCATTGATCAGGGTGTATTAAATGTTCCCGATTTTCCTGTTATTCCTTTTATTGAAGGAGATGGAACCGGACCAGACATTTGGGCTGCTGCTGTAGAAGTGTTTGATGCCGCAGTTGAAAAAGCATATAATGGGAAAAGAAAGATTATCTGGAAGGAAGTTCTAGCTGGTGAGAAAGCTTTCAATAAAACTGGAGAATGGCTTCCTCAGGAGACTCTTGATACTATTTTGGAATACCTGGTGGCCATTAAGGGCCCGCTTACAACTCCTGTTGGTGGGGGGATCCGTTCGTTAAATGTAGCTTTACGTCAAATTCTAGATTTATATGTCTGTCTTAGGCCCGTAAGATATTATAAAGGTGTACCATCACCAGTAAAAGATCCATCAACAACAGACATGGTGATTTTTCGTGAAAATTCTGAAGACATCTATGCTGGAGTTGAGTGGATGAGTGGAACGGATGAAAATACTAAAGTGAAAGAGTTTTTATTAAATGAAATGGGTGTTACCAAGATTCGTTTCCCTGAAACCACTTCAATAGGGATTAAACCAATCTCCAAAGAAGGAACCGAACGCCTGGTTCGTGCTGCGATTGAATACGCCATGGAAGAGAGTAGAGACTCTGTTACCTTTGTTCATAAGGGTAATATTATGAAATTCACTGAAGGGCAATTTAAGCAATGGGGATATGATTTAGCTGAAAGAGAATATGGTGATAAAGTGTTTACATGGCAGCAATATGATAGAATAGCCGAAGAAAAGGGCACAGCTGCTGCGAATAAAGCTCAGGATGAAGCATTGTCAAATGGCAAACTGCTTATAAAAGACGTTATTGCAGATGCATTTTTGCAACAAATTCTAACAAGACCAAGCGAATACTCTGTAATTGCAACCATGAATCTTAATGGGGATTATATTTCAGATGCTCTAGCTGCCATAGTTGGAGGAATTGGAATTGCTCCAGGAGCAAATATTAACTATGAAACTGGCAATGCTATCTTTGAGGCAACACATGGTACTGCACCAAAATATGCTGGCCTTGATAAAGTAAATCCAGGCTCAGTTATTCTTTCAGGGGTTATGATGTTCAAACATTTGGGCTGGACTGAAGCGGGTGATTTAATTGTGAAAGGAATTGAGAAAGCCATTGATAAAAAGAGAGTTACTTACGATTTTGAAAGACAAATGGAAGATGCAACTTTACTGAAGTGCTCTGAATTCGGAGATGAAATTATTTCAAATATGTAATTTCATTGAACTATTTAAATTTCCAATAATTATTAGAATTAAAGTTTAAGATTTAAAATTATGTTATCGACAAAAGTTGAAGAATTATTAAATGCTCAGGTTGAGAAAGAGGGCTATTCCTCTTTGTTATACCTTGCAATGGCATCCTGGACTGAAAACAAAGGTTTTCCTGGAGTTTCGGGATGGTTGTATGCTCAGGCTGATGAAGAAAAGAATCACATGCTTGAATTTATTCATTATATCAACGACAGAGGTGGTAGGGCAGTAGTTCCAGGATTTAAAACCCCTTCAGGTGACTACAATAATATTAGCCAGTTGTTCAATGATGTATTGAGTCACGAACAGTTTATTTCAGCCTCAATTAATGATATAGTTGCGCTGTGTGTGGATGAAAGAGATTTTACAACCCAGAATTGGCTTCAGGGATTTGTTGCTGAGCAAATCGAAGAGGAAGCATCTGTTCAGGCTATTCTTGACAGGTTAAACATGATTGGTGATGGTAATTTATATATGTTTGATCGTGATATTATGGCAATGAGATCTGGGGCCTCAGCAAGTGAAGGTTAATCCTTTTAAAATATACATTGTAAGTCAAAAGAAAAGCTCCAGGTTATGGAGCTTTTTTATTTATTGAAAATTATCCCTTCAGTTAGATTATCTCTATCTTTTCCGAGTTCTTAAGGAATTCGGGATCGAACTCAGCTCCAATTCCAGGTAGATCTGGTAATACCCATTTCCCCTTCCCTTTGTACTCCAAACCTCCAATTACCGGATCTATGTCATGGCTCATTGATGAGTCCAGATCAAAATATGAAATGTTATTTCTTGCAGCAACTAAATGAGTTATTGCTGTAAGGGCAAATCTACTTTCATCCATTCCACCAACCTGGCATTTTATTCCAGCCGATTCGCCAATAGCTATAATTTTAAGTGCATTATGAATTCCACCAGCTTTTGATAATTTAATGTTGAAATAATCACAAGCATCGGCACTGGCAAGTTTGAATGCATCACGATGGTCAGAAACAGATTCATCTGCCATAATAGGTATGGGACTGGCTTCCTTAACTTTCTTTAGGTCACGAAGATTCCATTTTGGGATGGGCTCTTCACAGTATTCAATGTTGTAGGATTCCAGTGATTTTAATATTGAAATAGCAGTTACCTTATCCCAACCCTGGTTTGCATCAATTCGAAGAGGAAGATTATTGCCAATGGCCTTTCTAATGGCTTTTATTCTAACAAGGTCATCTATTTTATTTGTTCCCAATTTTACCTTAATTACAGGAAATCCTTCCTTAAAGTATGTAAAAGCATCTTTGGCCATATTCTCGGGTGAATCTAGATAAACTGTCATATCAGAAATGATTTCACGTTTACAAGAACCTCCTAGTATCTGGTAAAGGGGCATTCCAGCCTGCTTACCAAGAAGGTCGTATAGTGCCATATCAAAAGCACTTTTTATAGTATTGTTTCCGGGAACTGCCTTATCCAAAGATGCTAGCCTGTCTTCAATTTCAATTGGGTTGGAAGACAAAAGAACCATCGAGAGATCCTTAGCTATTTCAAAAGCAGAATCCTGGGTTTCGCCTAATATATAAACAAATGGACTGCATTCGCCAGTACCGATTAAACCTGAGTCAGTATGAATCCTAATAGCGATATTATTTGCTGTATCAACGGTTCCCAATGAAATTGAAAAAGATTTCTTCAACGGGATATTAATTTTATATATTTCGATTTTTGTGATCTTTGAATTCATTGTTCTAATATTCAGGTTTTCTAAATTGCAGGGCTATAATTATCCGAATTTAGTATTTTTTTGTTGATTCCATCTTCTTGATTTACTTAATAATTTTTTCTATTTCAACTTCAATATTAGGTTTACTTGCAAATGATTCACTATCTTTAATAGAACAATAGTTTTTCAGAAATTTAGGATTGGAATATTTATTTAATTTATTTAAATGAATTTTAGAGAAAAAAGAGGTTTGGGTAAAACGGGCATGATGGCAGGTCGGCTGGGAATATCTTCCAGCTACGGAGCGCCTGCAGCTGCCTTTGAAGAAGCTTTTGACCACGGGTGTAATTATTTTACCTGGGGTACCTTTATTAAGGGACGATCCTCCGAAATGCGAAAGGCAATAAAGAATATTGTACATAAAGGAAAGCGAAATGATTTAATAGTTTCAATGTTTACCTATGCTCATAATAACTTTTTGACCGAGAAGTTTTTTGTAAAAGGGATAAAATCTTTGGGGATTGCATATGCTGATGTCTTATTATTGGGCTACTTTCCTAAAAGGCCATCTCAGAAAATTATTGATGGTGCCCTCAAATTAAAAGAAAAGGGAATTGTTCAATTTATTGGAATATCCGGACATAATAGAGCTGTTTTTCCAGAACTTATAAAGGAAGGGATTTTTGACATACTCCACGTTCGATACAATGCTTCAAATCGAGGTGCCGAAAAAGATATATTCCCGTTTTTAAACCAAACTAATCCACCTGGTTTAGTATCATTTACTGCCACAAAATGGAAACAACTTCTACATGAAAAGAAAATGCCCGATGGGGAAAAGGCCCCCTCTGCATCTGATTGTTACCGATTTGTTTTATCGAACCCAGCAGTTGATATTTGTATGATGGGGGCAAAGAATTTGGAGCAAATGAGGGAGAATCTTTCCGTGTTAGATTCTGGACCATTGAGTGAAGAAGAAATTGCGAGAATTGTCAAAGTTGGAGACTATGTTTACCAAAAATAAGCAATAATATTTTAATGAATAATAGAAAGGACATAATGAATATGAAATTCAAGATTAGTATCGTACTTTTATTTTTGAGTTTTAATTATTGTTTGGGTTTTACATTGGAAACTAATAATAAAAACTACCCTATGAATACAAATGATTATCCAACCAAATTGGATAGAAATAATGTTTTAGTTAAAATGACTGTTTTGTATGATAATTATGTTTATTCACCAGGTACCGAGGCTGAATGGGGCTTTTCCTGTTTAATTGAGACTGGTGAAAAAACTATTCTATTTGATACGGGAGGGGATGCTGATGTACTAATGCACAATATTAAAGAATTAGAAGTAGACATATCCGAAGTCGATATCATTGTAATTTCTCATAATCACTGGGATCATACAGGCGGCCTAGTTTCTGTCCTTGAATCTAATACAAAGGCAATTGTATATATACTTGAATCCTTCCCTCAGGAATTCATCAGCAATATTAAAGAGTTTGATAACGAAGTGATACTGGTAAATGAACCTATTGAACTTTGCAGCGGTGTAAATTCGACAGGTAATTTGTCTGGCCCCATTAATGAACAGTCATTAATTGTTCAAACTAGAAAAGGTCCCGTGCTTATAACCGGATGTTCCCATCCAGGGATTGTAAGTATTGTGGAAAAGGCTGAAAAGCTTTCTGGGAAAAATGTTTACCTGGTTTTTGGAGGTTTCCACCTGATGCAATTACCAGATAATGCGGTCGATAACATTATAGATGATTTTCGAAATCTTGGTGTGCAAAAATGTGGTGCCACACACTGTACGGGTGATAATCAAATCAAACGGTTCAAAGATGGGTATAAGGAAGACTATATTGAAATTGGTACAGGAAAGGTACTTGAGTTTTAATTCTCCTCAAAGTACTTTCTAATTGCACCCAAACTTTCGGTGGGTTTCTCACCAAAAAGTGTATGTCCGGCATTTTTTTTAACTATTAATATTGTAGATGGAAAATATTCCATGTGATCTTTTTGATATTAAGCTCCAGTAAGGGAATAGCATTTTCCACATAAAAGTAAAATTTTATAAGAATTTGCTAAACATAAAAATGCCACCAGGTTTTGGTGGCATTCTTTTCAACATCGACTGTATTTTATTATAATATTATTTTACCCGGCAGTTCCATGACCTGAACCGGTCTGGTAATTGTATTCTGAACCAAAAATGCTATGAGGAATAAAGTAAACAAGTAGCGTGGCGATTCCTGCAATATAGACTGACCAGCGATTGCGCCTGCTACCTCGGTTCATATAGGCTGCAATAAACCAGAAAACCAATTCGAAAACAACCTTATTATCAGTCCAGTCATGACCGAATGGAATTCCTGACCACAAAACGCCAAATGCATACCATTGAACAACAGGACCAAAAACAAAACCGCCCAAAAGTAGGGAAATTATGCTAGCCCAGATCATCCATTTATAATTACCATTTACAAGAGCTTCCAGAACCGTACGTATTCCAATAGCCATGGAAATAAAAATAGTCAAGATGTGAACCAGGAGTGCCCAGGGTGGAACTTTTGCCTTATATCTTGCATAAATAGGTTTGTCCCCTGTAACAGAAATAGGTTCAGCATTCTCTTTAGTAATGTAAACAAAGAATTCGTATTTACCGGCTCTTTCGAGTAAACTCGGTAGTTTTGCACCTGTGCCCTGAACCGTTTGAACTTCCCAGCGACGTCTAAACTCAAAGGACCCAGCCTCCATTTGTACTGTAGCCCATTCATCATTTGATTTGAATCTACGGTACTTTACATAACCAGAAATGCCAGCAGGAACCGGGTCTTGAAGCATTATCTGCAAGTCAGTTCCTATTGTTTCACTTCTCAAAAATTTAAAATTAACATTCTCACCAAAAATTTCAATGGTGTCCTCCAAAGGATAAGTGGGACCGGTTTTATCTTGATAGGATAAACATCCAATTGTAATTATTACTGCAAGAATCCAAAATAGTATTGATCTTAACATGAGTAATTTTTTAGTTTATTGAAGCCCAAAAATAGTAGTTTTAAAATTACATGGTACATTAATTCCCAAAAATAGTCTTCTTTAGAAATAATTTAGAAAGTGCTTGGCTTATTTAATAATGAATTATTTAAATCCTTTGGTCCATTTTAAGTGTGTAATACATATGATTATGTTGAAGATATCAGTTTTTCATTAAATCTTAAAAGAAATACTTTCTCTTTCTGTATTTACAATATTAATTCTTAGCCAGCTGTTTGGAGATACCGAAAAACAGTTTAAATATTAATCCAATCTAGGAGAAAATTCTGTCCAAATTTCAGGTAAGACATTCGATTTCTTTCTATAAATTTTAGTAGCTTTATAAAAAATAAAAACCTACTATTATGAAATTTGATCCAGCTGTTGAAGTACAAAAAGTCATGAACCTAAGCCCGTTTGATGGGGTTAATCCTGCTATTTCTGATTCAGCCACATTTGCCTTTTCACGAGGTGATGTAATGACTGATACATTTGAAGGTAAAACTGAAGGGTGTTTCCTTTATAGTCGTCATTGGAACCCTACCAA
>JASJGS010000065.1:0-16469 GCA_033791445.1 Bacteroidales bacterium
GGATGCGGTTGCTCCGATGAGGATGGATCTAAGCAAGGTTCTGAAAGTGGCTGCGGCTGTGGACATTAGGTCAATTATTCTATTTCATATATTTTCATTTGTTCTATATTGTTTCAATTTGGTTCAGATAGTTTCATGTAATCCATGATAGTCTTGCATTGCAGAAATTTACTAAGCTTCTTAGCTATTGGCACAGGTTTTTTTTGAAACATTTCAAACTATTTTGAAACTCCTGTGGAACATCTCAAACTCCTGTGGAAATACCTTGACCTTGTCCATTATAGTGCTATAATATTAAAGGATTTATTCAGTAACCAGTACTTCTAAGTCAATATCTTTCTTCATTTCCTACTTGTTTCATTTTTTTTCACCAAATTTGGCCTTCTAAACCAAATCTGATCTTATATGTGGAAATTCTGGAGGAAACTATCCCTTATATGGAAAATTCTAATTGGAATGGCCCTGGGAATGATATGGGGAATAATAGCCGTGTTCATAAATGCAGGAGAATTTACGACTGATTGGATCAGTCCATGGGGAGTTATATTCCTTAATCTTCTGAAGCTTATAGCGGTACCACTTATTTTCGTTTCTCTGGTAAAAGGAATCTCCAGCTTGACAAATATTTCCAAGCTTTCCCGAATTGGGCTAAAGACTTTATTACTATATATTTCCACCACTCTTGTTGCCATTATTGTTGGTCTGGTACTGGTAAATATTGTGAATCCGGGAAATACTTTTTCGGAAGAGAAAAAAGCCGAATATTTGCAACGATTTTCGAATGATGTTGCCCAAAAAGAAGTAGTAGCTGAGGAACAAAAAAAGGAATCACCACTTAAGATCATAGTGGACATGGTTCCGGAGAATATTGTCCTGGCAAGTTCCGATAATTCAAAAATGCTCCAGGTCATATTTTTTGCTATCCTTTTTGGGGTGGCTATGGTCTTACTCAAGAAGAGAAAAGTTAAAACCGTAAAAAGATTCTTCGATGGCCTGAATGATATCATACTGAAAATCATTGACTTAATTATGTTATTTGCTCCTTATGGTGTTTTCGCGCTCATGGCAGGACTGGTGGTTGATTTTGGTGGGGATCTGGATCTGTTTACAGCCCTGGGTCTGTATGCTATAACAGTGGTAGTTGCATTGTTTATATTGATCCTTATATTTTACCCTGCACTTATGAGATTAGTGGTAGGTGTGAAATTAAAGGATTTCTTCAGGGCTATTTTACCTACCCAGATGGTGGCTTTCTCTACCAGCTCGAGTGCTGCAACTCTTCCAGTTACAAAAGAGCAGGTAGAAAACGAGTTGGGGGTTGATGAAGAGATATCCAGTTTTGTGTTGCCTATTGGAGTAACCATTAATATGGATGGAACCAGCGCCTACCAGGCCATTGCTGCCGTTTTTATTGCCCAGGTATTTGGGGTGGACCTGAGCTTTGGTCAGCTGATGATGATTCTTCTCACAGCTCTTCTTGCCTCTATTGGGTCTCCTGGAGTACCTGGTGGGAGCATTGTTATGCTAATCATTGTATTAAGCTCTGTCGGACTGCCTGTTGAAGGATTGGCCCTAATTTTGGGTATAGACAGACCCCTTGACATGCTCAGAACAGTTGTGAACGTAACAGGGGACTCCACTGTGGCTTCTATAGTGGCAAAATCCGAAAATGCCATGCATTATCCTCCAAAACATAAACATCACGACTAATTCCTGTTGACTTTATAATTTTCTTCAAAAACTATTCAGTTTATATAATTTAGAGATAATCTGCCTATTATAGGCTTTCATCCAAAAAAGATCCTTCTATAGATCATCATGATATAAAATATATCTAAAATCCGTTCATTTTAATTAATTCAGCCCATTTTAATCTGGTTGTAAATGAACTCTGCTATGCAAATATCTCTGATATAATAGCTTAACATATTGTCAATCAATTATTTAAACTCCTGTTAGTATAGAATAATACTTGTTTAGCAGGGCATGAATAGGGAATAGGTGTAATTATATGCAGAATACTTCCTGAATTTTAGTCCTGCTGGTTTTATCAAAACAAAATACAATTTCATTATGAAGATTTGCTTCCAAATCTTGAAAAATGGAATTTATAAGAGCAAGGAAAAAATTTGACTACAATATAGATTTCAACATTCTTAAGCACCGACATTTCAATTAATCGTAATAGTTACATGCGTAACCACGATATCAGTAAAAGTACACATAAGTAAACAAAGAATATACATATTGTCATCAAATATGTTAGTAATGTAAACGAAAACCATACCGCAATCTTGATACAAATATATATCGTATTATATAATTGATAACCAGTACAATAACTGATTTATATAAAGTTAAAATTCAATTATAAAGTATGAAGTTCGGAGATAAAGCACTTAATTTCTATCAAATTAATTATTAAAGGTCTTATAACTAGTCTGATATAGGCTATATCTAATGCTATACTTTAATATACTTACTTGTAATCCTATAAGACTGTTTAATAGAATCCCAATAAACACTTTAAACTAGGGTTAAATCGCTTTCTATTGGATCGATTCATCAAAATTTGGAATCTCCCAGCAAAAACATAAAAGGGTATTAGATTCACATAATATTGCGACCATTTAATGGTATTTGATAGTTACAGGTGTGATCAATAAGAGTTACATAAGTGAACAAATATATGCTTTTTTAGTATTACATTTGTAACATGGATGATATCGCCAATAGACTCGTAAAATTCATAAACTATCTTGGAATAACGAATTCAGCCCTTGCAGATGAAATTGATGTACAGCGTTCGGGTATCTCCCATATATTGTCTGGGAGAAATAAACCTAGTTTGGAGTTTCTGCATAAACTATTTTCAAAATATCCTGTGCTCAATTCTGAATGGTTGATAATGAACCGTGGTAAGATGTTAATGGATATAGGAATTCAAAATCCTGGAATATCCGATGAGAATAATGATATTATTGATCCAAATAAGCCCAATAAACAAGAATCAATAGATTTTCCTGGACCAACATCCAGTGATGGGCCAATAATGACTAAAAAGAAGTCTAAAGCAGTAAAAAAGCTTATTATCCTGTATGATGATGATACTTTTCATGAATACTTGCTGGATAAATAGTTTTAAATGAAAGAATAACCCGGATAGTTCCCTTTTTTTGCAAAACCTCCTAAGATCACCTCAAACTAAGAAAAATCTTAAAATTTCTTAGGCATTCATTCGATAGCTTAATTATCTTTGTAAAATATTTTGCGGGAGCTCATTCTCCTCCCATTAATTGGTAAAAAGGTATGAAAAAACTGGTTCAGGATTTCAGGCTCATTAGAAACAGACGTGTAAATGATGAGTATTATGTTCTTGAATTAAAGGCCGATAATAACTTACCTGAAATCAAGCCCGGACAGTTTGCTGAATTGCGTGTTGATAATTCCGATGATGTGTTTCTACGTCGGCCCATATCATTTTATGATATTGATTTTCAGGATAATATAATCCATCTTCTCATTCAGGAAGTGGGGAAAGGAACCCGAAAACTGGCTGAGGCGGAGGAGGGAGAAATGATCAACATGATCTATCCACTGGGAAACTCATTTAACTGCCAGGGCGTCCATAGAGCTTTATTAATAGGCGGTGGAGTGGGTGTAGCACCCCTGCTATTTCTGGGAAAGTACCTGAAAGAAAAGGGAATTGAGCCCACTTTTGTGCTGGGCTTCAGATCAAAAGAACTATTGGTTGATATTTCTGAATTTGAGAAATATGGACCGGTCCACCTTACAACCGATGACGGAAGTGCTGGCGAGAGGGGAATTGTATTAAATCATTCTGCTCTTTCACACAATTTATCGGTCTATGAAAAAATTTATACCTGTGGTCCGGAAATTATGATGAAGGCTGTGGCCTGCTTTGCCCTGGAAAATGAAATTGAATGTGAAGCTTCACTTGAGAATACGATGGCCTGTGGTTTTGGTGCATGTCTCTGCTGTGTTCAACAAACCGTCCATGGCAATCTTAGAGTTTGTGAAGAAGGTCCTGTTTTCAATACAAAGGAAATAATATGGTAAATCTGGAAGTTCAAATAGGGGATTTAAAATTTAAAAATCCAGTTTCTACGGCTTCGGGTTGCTTTGGTTATGGCTATGAATATGATGATTTCATGGATGTAAACAGGCTTTCAGCCATTTTCGTGAAGGGTACCACGGGAAGCAACAGAGATGGAAATCCCTATCCACGTATGGCCGAAACACCTGCTGGGATGCTTAATTCCGTAGGACTTCAAAATAAGGGAGTTGATCATTTTATCTCAGACATTTACCCACGCATAAAAGATTACGATAGCCACATAATAGTGAATGTATCCGGCTCTACCATTGAGGAATACGTAGAGGTATCAGAAAAATTAAATGAGCTGGATAAAATTCCGGCCATCGAACTGAATATATCCTGTCCCAATGTCAAAGAAGGTGGAATGGTATTTGGAACACATTGTCCTTCCGCGATAGAAGTTACCCGTGAGGTAAGAAAAGCTTTTACCAAAACACTTATAGTGAAACTATCTCCTAATGTTACATCCATCCAGGAGTTTGCGAAAGCAGTGGAAGGGGCAGGAGCGGACTCTATTTCATTGATAAATACCTTATTGGGAATAGCAATCAATGCCGAAACCCGAAAACCTATTCTCTCAACTATAACCGGCGGACTATCTGGACCCGCTGTGAAACCTGTTGCACTCCGGTTGGTCTGGCAGGCATACCACGCAGTTAAAATTCCAATCATTGGAATGGGAGGGATCATGAATACGACCGATGCAATAGAATTCATGTTAGCCGGTTCCACAGCTATTCAAATTGGTACAGCCAATTTTATCGATCCTACCGTTTCCATCAAGGTGCTCGAAGGAATTGAAACCTACTGCGAAAAACATGGTGTAAACGATGTGAGCAGCCTTATTGGTGCCATGGAGGTCTCTTAGCACTTTCTAATTTTATTTTCTCATCCCATTTTTAACCTCAAATGGCTTTTTAGGGTTTGGTATAGTTATCAGGAATTAGTAACTTGATGAGAATTAAGTTAATTTCAAGATAAACCGATGAAGAAGCCTGAAATATTTCAATTCAAAGTTGAAATAAACCGCTGCTATATTATTCAGCAGGAAGGAACAATAATGATGGATGGTGGAAGTCCAAACCAGATTGAATCTATCAAAAAATCTTTTAAGACATTGAATATTAATCCAAAAGATATTAGACTTGTGGTGTTGTCTCATGGGCATTTTGATCATGCCGGATCCGCCAAAGAGATCAGGGAGTTAACGGGAGCCAAAATCCTGGTGCATAAAAATGACAATGACATGCTGGAGACCGCTGAGATGATCTGGCCTCCGGCGGCGAATACCTGGGGGAGCATAACCCGCTCCATTTTTAAACCACTCTTAAAAAATAAAGTTAAGTTCCAAAAAACCCAGGCAGATATCGTTATGGAGGGCAGTGAATTTCCATTGAAGGACTTTGGAATAGATGGTAAAATAATCCACACACCAGGGCACACGAACGGCTCTATCAGTGTTTTGCTGAATTCCGGTGAGGCATTTGTCGGGTGCATGGCCCATAACGACCTACCTTTCAGGCTACGTCCCGGATTCCCAATATATGCCCATGATATTCCTCAATTGAAAAAATCATGGGAAATGATGATCGATATGGGTGCCACAACCATTTATCCCGGCCATGGAGATCCATTTTCGGTAGAGGTCATACAGCGGATCCTCGAAAAGGAAAGTCATGCCTGACTTTTAACCAATTTTTCTTCCATTATCTTTACTTTCAAATAAGGTTAATTTGTACCTTTGGTATGATTATTTTAACCAGGCAGCTTTCCAAAATTGTAAATTTCAGAAGAATGTTCAAGATTCATTACCAACCTTACACTCTGCATTTTAAACATATATTCAGAATATCGAGGGGTGAGCGAACCTCAACACCATTGTTGTTAACAGCAATTCAGTTTGAGAATGTGACAGGCTATGGTGAGGCCTCTATGCCACCCATGTATGGAGAATCCCAGGATTCCGCCATAGGTTTCATTTCTAAGCTTGATCTTTCCCCTTTTTCGGACCCACTTGATATTGAAAGTATTATGCAATATGTCGATAGTGTTGAGCCGGGGAATTCTGCGGCGAAGGCTTCTATTGATATTGCACTGCACGACATTGCAGGCAAACTTTCCAAAAAACCTTGCTATGAACTTTTTGAATTACCAAAAGTGAAGAGTTTCTGTACTTCAAAAACGATTGGAATCGATACACCGGACATAATTCGGGAACGCACTCTGGAAGCATCTGCTTATCCTTTTCTGAAAATCAAACTGGGAACGGATGATGATCAACAAATCATCCAGGCAGTAAGGGATATGTCACATCAACCTCTCTATGTAGATGTGAACCAGGGGTGGAAAGATCGCTCTCTTGCCCTGGAGAATATTTCGTGGCTGAAAGAACAGGGCGTGGTAATTGTGGAGCAACCTATGCCCGTTGACATGGAAGATGAAATGGCCTGGTTGAAATCAAAAAGTCCGCTGCCCATAGTGGGAGACGAGGGAGTACAACGACTGAAGGATGTAGAAAGAGCCGATAATTTCTACCATGGTATTAATATAAAGTTGATGAAATCCACCGGTCTTAATGAGGGATTGAAAATGGCAAAATTAGCCAGGAAGAAGGGATTGAAGATAATGCTGGGCTGTATGTCTGAAACCTCCTGTGCTATTTCGGCCGCTTATCATCTCGGATCATATGCCGACTGGGTTGACCTGGATGGAAACATTGATGTAACCAACAATCCTTATACAGGGATTGAAACACATAATGGAGAATTTATAGATAATAATGTTCCCGGGATTGGCCTGGTCAATCCTGAATCTATTTGGAAAAGAAAATATTAGCTCCAATAGCAGAATGATTCCAATTTCCTTATTTTAGCAGTCTCTATGTCCCGAAAAATTATTTATATCTTTTTTATAATTGTCCTTTTTGGTGCATGTAATAGTATCACTCATGAACCCGATTCAGTGGTAGTACAGGAGCAGGTTGAATCGCTTAACAACTTGAGTGAAGTTTCTCAAATTGAGTCTATTGCTGAAGGTGGGCCGCTGGTGAAGAATGATGCCGTTGTAACCGGCATATTATTTATTGTCCTTGCACTGGTATTTTACACTTCCTCCTTGCCAGGAAAATTCTGGAAACGCTTTTACACCTTTATTCCCGCTATTTTATTGTGCTATTTTATTCCGGGCCTGATGAACACTTTCGGACTGGTTTCCGGTGAGGCGTCTAAATTGTATTTTGTGGCGTCCCGCTTCTTTTTGCCGGCCAGCCTTGCCTTACTTACCATTACCATCGATATTAAAGAAATGTGGAGATTGGGATCAAAGGCCATAATTATGTTTTTGGCGGGTGCTTTTGGAATCATTATCGGAGGACCTTTATCCATTATCATAATATCCTTTTTTGCGCCTGATATGTTTACTTATAATGGTGAAGAAGTCTGGCGGGGGATGGCTACCATGGCAGGCAGCTGGATTGGAGGAGGAGCAAACCAGGCAGCCATGCTTGAGGTATTTGGAGCCAGTAAAGAACTTTTTAGCCAGATACTTGCCGTAGATGTAGTTATGGCAAACCTTTGGATGGCAGTACTGTTGTATTTTGCGAAGAAACCGGAAAAGATTGATAGAATTACAGGGGCTGATGTTTCAAATATTACTAAAATCAAGGAAAAAGTGGAAGCTTATCAGAAAAGCATTATGCGGATTCCCACTTTTCCTGATATAATGATGTTGTTGGGTGTAGGATTCGGGATAACAGGAGCTTCTCATCTGCTGGCTGACTTTATAGCACCTTTGATACAGAAAAACTATCCTCACCTGGAAGCCTATTCTCTGACCAATAATTTTTTCTGGATTGTCATCATAGCCACAACGCTTGGTGTACTTCTGTCCTTTACCAAAGTGAGAAAGCTGGAAGGAGTGGGAGCCTCTAAGTTTGGAACGGCTTTTTTATTTATCCTGGTAGCTACCATTGGTATGAATATGGATCTTCGCGCCATTGCAGAGAACCCACAGTTTTTTATAGTGGGGATCGTTTGGATGCTCATCCATATTTCGGTAATGATTGCTGTTGCCTGGCTGATAAAAGCACCCTTCTTCTTTGTAGCAGTGGGTAGCCAGGCAAATATTGGAGGACCGGTTTCTGCCCCTATTGTAGCTAGTGAGTTCAATACTTCCCTGGCCCCGGTTGGGGTATTACTGGCGGTTTTTGGCTATGCTGTGGGAACCTATGGAGCTTATCTTTGCGGCTTATTGATGAAAATGGTTTCTCCCTAGAAAAGTCTTGGAATAGAATACTTATTTTTTTCCAGAATCCGGAACAAACTTCAGCGAAGCTGAGTTGATGCAATAGCGAATATTCGTTGGGGGAGGGCCGTCATTAAAAAGATGACCCAGGTGTCCATCGCATTTTGCACATCGTACTTCGGTTCGAACCATGCCATGGCTCTTATCAATCAGCAAAGTAATATTCTCTTTTGCCTCGGCATCGCTAAAGCTGGGCCAGCCGCAACCAGAATGATATTTCTTGTCTGAGCTGAATAAGTAATTATCACAACCCACACAAAGGTATTCCCCAGGATTAAAAGTATTTTCAAACTCCCCTGTAAATGGGCTTTCGGTACCACTTTCCCGGAGTACATGAAACTGCATGGGAGTCAACAGCTCTTTCCATTCGTTATCTGATTTTTTCACTTTTTCATTCTTTGTTTCTGATTCCTGGCCATAAGATACAATAGCCATAGACCAAAAAATAAACACAAATATATATAGGAATTTATTCATTTTATTAAGCATATCAACACAATTGTATATCTATATAACAATATACAAACGTTAAAGTTCAGATAATTATTATTTTGAGAAGTCAATCCTTTTATAAGGGGATATTTCCGTGTTTTTTAGGAGGATTTGATTGGCTTTTGTTTTTTGTCATCTCCAGTGCCTGAATCAACTTTTTACGGGTTTCTTTTGGAAGGATAATCTCATCCACATATCCAAATGAGGCTGCCCGGTATGGATTGGCAAAGTTTTCTTTATATTCCTTGACATGCTCCTGTTTATCCTCCTCCGTTTCTATCTTGCTTTTGAATATAATATTCACGGCTCCATCCGGTCCCATAACGGCAATTTCAGCCGTTGGATAAGCGAAATTTACATCCGCACCAATATGCTTGCTCGACATAACGCAATATGCACCACCATAGGCCTTCCGTGTAATTAAGGTAATCTTGGGTACCGTGGCTTCAGAATAGGCGTATAAAAGTTTGGCTCCATGTTTAATTATTCCCCCAAACTCCTGCAGTGTGCCAGGCAGGAAGCCCGGAACATCCTCTAAAGTAACAATAGGTATATTAAATGCATCGCAGAATCTTACAAACCGAGCTGCTTTTACAGAAGCATTAATATCCAGAACACCCGCCAGATAGGCTGGCTGATTGGCTACAACACCTACAGAACGGCCGTTTAACCTCATATATCCAATTACAATGTTTTGAGCATAGTGTGGCATTATTTCAAAGAAATAATTGTCATCTGCCACAGAGTTTATAATTTCCTTAATATCATAAGGTTTGTTGGGGTCGACCGGAACAACATCCTGTAGTTTTTCATCTTCACGCTCAATATCATCGCTGCAATTCACAACCGGGGGATCCTCCATATTATTTGATGGGATGAAACTAAATAGTTCCCGGATCATCATCATAGCCTGGTCGTCATCGTCGGCCATAAAATGCGCAACTCCGCTTTTTGAATTGTGGGTCATAGCACCCCCCAGTTCTTCTTTGGTAACATCCTCGTGGGTTACCGATTTAATCACATCGGGCCCGGTAACAAACATATAACTGGATTCCTTGACCATAAGAATAAAATCCGTCAGGGCCGGAGAATATACTGCACCACCGGCACTTGGACCCAGTATGGCCGATATTTGCGGAATTACGCCGGAGGCCATTACATTGCGGTAAAAGATGTCCGCATAACCAGCTAGGCTTCTTACACCCTCCTGTATACGGGCTCCGCCGGAATCATTCAACCCGATAACCGGTGCACCAACTTTCATGGCCAGGTCCTGGATTTTGATAATTTTATCAGCATTGCTTCTGGAAAGGCTGCCTCCAAAAACGGTAAAATCCTGGGCAAACACATAGACCAGGCGGCCATCAATTTTCCCATAGCCAGTTACAAAACCATCCCCCAGGGGGCGATTCTCAAACATATTGAAATCATGGTTGTGATGCCTGACCAGCTTATCCATTTCCACAAAGCTACCTTCATCCAGTAAGGTTAATATTCTTTCCCTGGCTGTTTTTTTCCCGGCAGCATGATGCTTCTTTATTCTTTCTTCACCACCACCTTTTTCGGCATCCTTATTTTTTTCTTGAAAATCTTTAAATTTTTTTTCTAAGCTTGACATAATGATATTATAAAATTGCTAGATTCAATAAATTGTTGTTTTGTTTGAAAGTGTAAATTAGAATAGATTAGCTTATTCTAAAGTTATCAGGGGCTGATTTCCATCAATGGTAGAACCTTCTTCTACAAGTATTTCTTTTACAACACCTCCACTTTTTGCTTTATATTCACTTTCCATTTTCATGGCCGATATTACGATTAGAGTATCGCCGGCTTCCACTTTGTCGCCAATACTTATAGGTATTTTGACTACCTTCCCGGGCATAGGGGAGGAAATGGTCTTTACATCATCTTCGACACTGGATTGTTTGCGACTTTTTTGATATTTGGCCTCAGAGTCAATAATCTCTGCTTTAAAATTATAACATTGATGCTTTACCTCGAAGGTTTTGGGTTTTGCGGTGTCGGAAACTGACATCTCGATTGATTTTCCATCAATGAGAAAAGAATAGATTCCATCACCCACCCTGGCATAATCCAGCTCATGGATCTTTCCATCAATCTCAACTTTTAAAACATGTCCAACCGCTTCGATTATTTTTACTTCAGCAGTCCGGTCATTTAATTGAATTTCCATAATAAATGAAAGATAGTTGTAGTTTATAATCTTGAAGCAGAAATTTTCCTTCCGAATTCTTTCCAGGGATTCTTGCTAGTATCTCCATTCTGGCCGTTTTGTCCATTCTGACCATTTTTGGCTTTTCTTTCATCATTGTACTTAAGCAGTGCTGCTATCAAAGCCAGGTTCTCCAGTCTTTCTTCTACTTTCTCTGTCCCGGATCCTTTGCCGGCTTCATCTGTGCAGGGCTGAAAAAGAAATTCCTCATTGTCTTGAATGAAATGGGTATTGTACTTACCATCTACAAACTCAGGGGTATCCATAATACGACGGAGAAATTGTATAGATGTTTTCACTCCGGATATGAAATATTCACTAAGAGCCCTCTTCATGCGCCTCCTGGATTCATCCCGATCCTTTCCCCAGGTAACCAGCTTTGATATCATTGGATCATAAAACATTGGTATTTCAAAGCCGGAATAAACATAGCCATCATTTCTAACACCCACTCCCTGGGGTTCATCCAGCCTGGTTATAAGTCCTGGACTGGGCATAAACTTGTTTTCCGGGTCTTCGGCATAGATACGGCATTCGATTGAATGGCCGGTTTGTTTAATATCTTTTTGGGAATAACTTAGTTTTTCACCCGAGGCAATTAGAATTTGTTCTTTTACCAGGTCAACTCCAGTAACCATCTCGGTAATAGGATGTTCTACCTGTAGCCTGGTATTCATTTCAAGGAAATAATAGTTCAAATCATCATCTACTAGAAACTCAATGGTACCGGCTCCTTCATAATTTACAGCACTGGCCGCTTCCTTGGCACTTTCCCCCATTTCCTCACGCAATTTCGGGGTCATCAAGGGGGAAGGTGTTTCTTCCACAACTTTCTGATGCCTTCTTTGCACTGAGCATTCCCTTTCACAGAGGTGAATTACATTTCCATATTTATCTGCCAGCACCTGGAATTCTATATGGTGGGGTGATCCAATATATTTTTCAATATAAACTGAATCATCACCAAAGGCTGCAAGGGCTTCTGATTGAGCCGCCTGTACTGCTGGGTACAAATCCTCCTCCTTCTCTACCAAACGCATACCTTTTCCGCCACCACCGGCCGAAGCTTTCACCATTATCGGAAATCCAATTTCCTTTCCAATACGATCTGCTTGCTCTTTATCAACAATTTTTTCCTCCGTACCGGGTACCACCGGAACACCGGCTTCTATCATATTCTGTCGGGCGGTGATTTTATCGCCCATAGTTCGGATAGCATGGGGTGGAGGGCCGATAAAGATTAATCCTTCGGCAGCAATTCTCTCTGCAAATTCAGCATTTTCAGAAAGAAATCCATAGCCGGGGTGAATGGCATCAGCACCTGATTGTTTCGCAACATCCAGTACTTTACCTGTTATCAAATAGCTTTCATTGGAAGGGGAAGGACCAAGGTAGTAGGCCTCGTCAGCTAGCCGCACATGCATGGCAGTCCGGTCAGCATCTGAATAAACTGCAACTGTTGAAATACCCATTTCTCTACAAGATCTCAGTATTCGAACAGCTATTTCCCCGCGGTTGGCAATCAGAACTTTTTTTATCATGATATCCGCTATAGGTTTGACACAAATATAAAATATTATTTTATCAAATCAATGTTAATTATCAGCTCGCAAAGATAGTTTAATGTATTACTAATTGTGTAGAATGTATAAATGAAAGACTTAGGTAAAAATGAATCCAGGATGTTTTAATGTATAGAAAATGTATTCTACAATCCAAAATTTATTGTATTGTCATACTTATTAACAATTGTTAATAACTCCTGTTAAAATTATGTTCATATCAAGAGATTAAAATATTTGTATAGAATCATACCTGACGCTATTTTTGTTCTACCAGGTGAGAGATAAAAGGCTGGCGTGAAGTCTTAAGTTAGAGAAGAAAGGTTTGTAATGAATCGGCCCAATTTAACCTCTCGTAAGTCAAGAATGTCAATGTTTGGCTTTGACTGTATCGGCTTGAAGAAAGTAAGGAATTCAGAGCAGAAAGACCGAAAGGTATGAAAGCTCAGAGGACTGATACAGAAGGAAAAAACCAGAGGCGTTAATGCAGAGGGCAGCATTCACAGGCGAAGGCAGAAAGGCAGACCCGGAGACGGGAACCCCGAACTAAATTCACCGCAGAGCATCTGTTTCGCAAGATTCAAATAATCTGAGGGTCTGAAGCCAGGGTAGAGAATATAAGACTCGTAAGAGTTGAAAGTTCAACGCCCAAACACCGGAGGGATCACTTCTTTAGAAGTGTAACAAAGGTAGAAGCCAGAATAACTGTAATTTGGCACTGTTTGAAACCTATGGGCTCCAAATAGTGAGAATGGGAAACAATTCGTAAGAAGAGTTTCCCATTTTTGTTTTATTGACCCACCAATTGCGAATTAAGGTCTTGGTTTTCTCAAGAGTCACAATCTTATAAAAGATAAACTTTAGCAAACAGATAAATGCTTTCCTGCTAGCTGTTATTCCGTATGAATTAGGAACTTATAAAATTAATTCCTATATTAGTGTGCCAATTTTAAATCATATGCTACATGCAAATTTCCTTTTATTAAGAATTGGCAATTATATTCTATCTTTTATTAAAACCAAATGCTATGAAACAAAAATTCTCCTTCTTCTTGCTTTTAATGTACATGTCGGCAAATTTGTTTTCACAGACTATTTATGTTGTTGACAAAAATCCGGACGCTCCAACAGGAGATCATGTATTTAATGATCTACAACTATGCATAGATAATGCATCTGCTGGGGATATGATCCATATTATTCCCGCTGTTGACGATTACGGTTCAGTATCCATCAATAAGGAGCTTCATTTGGTTGGTTCCGGATGGATTCCAGATAGTCAAACAGGAGAGATATCTAAAGTAAACACAATTGTTTTTTTAGCCAATCAGGCAAACGGGAGTTCCCTGAACGGCCTTGTTCTTACTGAAACAAAACACTACCCGATAATTTTTGGTGATCTTAATGCCCCATTGGATACTTTAAAAAATATTGAGATATATAATTGCAAAGTTCCAGGCATTTTGCAAAGGGATAACTGTCCCATAAAAAATGTGATCCTTAGAAACAACGTTTTTGCTACCCTTTATTCCACTGATGGGTATACAACACTTAATTTTGATGTAAATGACGGGATGACAGAAAACTTGCTGATAACTAATAATATTATTGGCACTAATTATGCTAATGGAAATATTAGAACAGGTATTAGTGCAGCCAACCAGACTCTGATTACAAATAATCTTTTATTTTCCAGAGATGGATACTATTTCTTTTTTAATATCAGAAATTGCTTTATTACCAATAATGTTTTCTATGGTTCTTCAGCCAAAAGTTATAAATATGGCTCTACAGTCGGATTCAACTATGCCAATGTTTATAGCAATAACCTTTCATTTGATTGTACCAATTATGGAGGTTGCGATATTCCTCCGGTCTCAACTTCTTCCCCTGTAAATACCGGCAGCGGAAATTTAACGAATACGGATCCCTTATATGAAAATATCATATCCGGCTGGGTCTGGAAAAATGAGTTCTCACTTACTCTGCTTGATTATTCTCCTCTGCCCAATGCCGGAACCGACGGAACTGATATTGGAATTATGGGTGGACAATATCCTTTTAAAAACTATAATAATCTGAGAGGTGTTCCATATGTTCATAAAATGAGCGTTCCTGCTTTAATTTTGCAAAATCAGCCCATTGAACTGGATGCTGAAGGTCGCACCAACAAATAATTTACTCTATGAAAACAATATTAACAGGATTATTATTGTTACTCTGCACCTATGCTTTTTCACAGAGTAACCTGGTGAATGCAGAGTATTTTGTTGATCACGATCCTGGGTTTGGAAATGGAACCGCTATTTTGGTTTCAGGAAACCCTGTGATTATCGATGAGTCAATAGTGAATGATCTCCTTCCCGGCAAACATACCATTTTTCTGAGGCTACAGGATGGGAACAATGTTTGGGGTATTACCGAACCTTATTCTTTCCTTGTAAAAGAGGATTATACTTCGAATCCACTAGAACCAGATCCTATTGTTGGTATGGAATTCTTTATCGATGTTGATCCTGGAGTCGGTAAAGGAACCATTATCTCGTTTCAGGAAGGGGATACCTTGAGCATTCAGGAATCGTTAAGATTGGAAAATCTGAGTTACGGAACACATAAAATCGGGATCAGGATTCAATCCTTTTCAGGTACCTGGGGCTTGCGTGAATGGAGCGAATTTACAGTGGATGGAGATGCATGTGAAGATTTTTCAGTTGTACTGACCAACAGTATAAATAATCTGTGTTCCGGAGATTCTCTCGGAAGCATTGATCTGACTAGCTCAGGCGGTACCGGAGCATATACATATTCCTGGTCAAATAATGATGCATCAGAAGATGTTTCAGGACTACCATCAGATACCTATACTGTAATGGTAGCAGATAATTACTATATCTGTTCGGATACACTTGAGTTCATAATTAGTGAACCACCAGAAATGCAAGTTACCTCATCAATAACTGATGCTTCAGGGAATGATGGCGCTGTTGACCTCACAGTTACAGGTGGAACGGAAGTTTATAGCTTTAACTGGAGCAATAATGCTGAGACGGAAGACCTGAGTAATATTCCAGCAGGTGAATATATTGTGGTTGTTACAGACGGCAATGGCTGTTTGGTTACGGATACTTTAACGGTTTTGTCTACGAATACCGGAATTGAAGATGGAACAAAAAATATAAAATTGAATTTGTATCCTAACCCTGCAAATAATTTATTAAATATACACATTTCACTGAAAGATGCTGCAGAAGGGACACTTCGCATTGTTGATGTTAACGGAAAAGTGATTTGGAATAGAAAGTTTGAGAGTCGTTCTGTATTGGAAGATAAAATTGATGTTTCCCAATTCCCAAATGGTGTTTATGCCTTTTGGCTTGAAACGGAAAAAGAACGATTGGTTAAACAGGTTTTAATTACCAGGTAAAATTTGAGTTTAACAATAGAAAAACCAGTCTGCCAAAGAAATACAGTAGGCTGGTTTACTATTAATAAAGGTCTGAGTAAGTTAATTTTAATAATCTTTATCAAATGTTAACCATTTGTTGTATTTCGTTTGTTAATTCGGCTGGAAAAACAAGCTTATAAACGTTTGAAAATGAATTTGGATAGATTAATCTATAGAATTGATAAACCTGGATTTAATACTGAAAACCCAGTATCTGCAGTCCATCTGGAATTTCAGGACAGGACATAAATAAATCCCATAGCATCCCCGTCTGATAGTTGTCTATCATAACAATTATGGGGCCCTGATCAATGG
>JASJGS010000066.1:0-5058 GCA_033791445.1 Bacteroidales bacterium
ATTATCTTCTGAAAACGGGTTCGATTTTAATTGAGGGAGTTACAATAGAAGGGCAAAAAAGGGAAAATGACGATGGACATTATAGAATTTATACTAAACCTTACAATTCTCTAAAAGTTACTGAACGTGATGTTACCTATAGAAATGTTGCGGATTATTTGCAAGGACGAGTGGCAGGGGTAGTGGTTGTTGGCAATAGTATAATGATTCGTGGACCAGGTAGTTTTGGTGGGCCCTCTACACCCTTATTTTTATTGGATGGAACACCCATAAAAGAATCAGATATCATCATGAGTATCCCTATGAGTGATATTGATATTGTAGAAGTATTGAAAAATCCTGGTGAAACGGCAATTTTTGGTACGAATGGAGGTGCAGGAGTTATATCGGTATTTACAAAGAAAGGAGCGTCAGCACATAGTAATTATTATTCCTATGGAACACTATCGCAAAAAATAGTTGGATATGCTCCCTACAGGGAATTTTATTCTCCAAAGTATACTCCAGAAAATGTAAATTCAAAAAAACCTGATCACCGAATAAGCTTATATTGGAATCCAGAAATTATCACAGACCAAGGCAAAGTATCTGTTTCTTTTTTTACTTCAGATGATATTTCCAGGTATAAGATTTTTGTTGAAGGAATAACCCAGGTGGGAGAGGTTTGTCTTGGAGTTTCAGAATTAGAAGTTGTTTTTGACTCTGAAAATATGAATAAGTAATACTCACTTATGCCCTTTGCGATAAAGCATGATAAATTATTAGATATAATAGAAATAACTTACCTTTAAAGACCAAAAATTATTCCAATGAAACAAAAAATTAGTATAGTATTGATGGGGCTATTCTTAACCACTTCTGTTTTTCCCCAGAATAAGGTGGTTAAAGGAAAATTAACTGTATTTAACACCTACCCGGTAATGAATATTGAGGTAAGTGCGAAAAAAGCCAAAACTACTATTGTAACAGATTCTCTTGGGCAGTTTTCACTGGTATGCTTTGAGAATGATATGATTAGAATCAGGTCAAAAGCCTTCAAACCGGTCAATAAAAAAGTTGAGTCTGATACAGACTCTCTAACTATAAATTTGCTCTTTATTGATAATAAGTCAAATAGGGAAGTGGCTGTTGGATATGGTTATATCAAAGAGGAGGATTTAAACTATGGGATCAATCATCTGGAACAGCAGAACAATGATTTCTGCAACTATGCAAATATTTTTGACTTGGTCAGGGGGCGGTTTTCCGGTGTAACTATCTCGGGCGGAAATGTTTATATTAGAGGAAGTGGCTCTTTTAGTGGCCAAACTCAGGCCCTGTATATAGTAAATGGGACAGAAGTTGGTGACATCGGATGGATACAACCTTGCGAGATAAAGTCAATCGATATACTAAAAGATACCAGTGCAGCTATTTATGGTACCCGCGGTGGAAATGGAGTTGTGCTTATTGAAACCGTCAAGACTGTTAGAGCCAATTAGTAATATAATCTCAAAGATTCGCATTTTATTCATTTGCTTTTTCCCGGCAAAAAAGTCATCTCATTGATCAATATGAATGGAATAAAACATTTAAATCAATTTTCATGAAAAGCAATTTGAACATTAAGGTATCTGGACAAAAGCTGTCCTTGAAATTTATACTTTGTTTAGCCGTAATTATCCTTTCTAATCAGGCTGTGGGTAGGGATATTTATCAAATAAAAATCTATTCCCTTGAAAATGAGCAACAGGAAATGAGGATGGATAAATATCTTAAAGATGCATACATTCCAGCTCTCCATCGCGCAGGGATTCGCAATGTAGGTGTTTTCAAACCTGTTAAGGATGATGATAAGGCTGGTAATTTAATTTTTGTCCTGATTCCTTATCAAACAATAGATGAATTTGAACAACTTGGTACATTGTTAAATAACGATGAGCAATATCAAATAGATGGTAAGGATTATATTAATGCAGCTTTTGATGATGCTCCTTACAAAAGAATTGAAAGTATTTTGCTAAGAGCATTTAAATCTATGCCTATTTATGGTATTCCTGACCATAGCACATCTCCATCAGACAGGGTTTATGAACTAAGAAGCTACCAGGCTGCAACCGAGAAGCTTTATGAAAAAAAGGTTGAGATGTTTACAGACGGTGGAGAGTCAAAAATCTTTGTGGACCTCGGTTTTCAACCAATATTTTTTGGTGAAGTTCTCTCTGGATCAAGTATGCCCAACCTAATGTACCTGACTACTTTTAAGAATAAAGAATCCCAGGAAAAGCATTGGAACGAATTCAGAGCATCACCAGCCTGGATCAGTCTTAAGGAAGATGAACAGTATGATAATACTGTTTCTGAAATTGAAAAATACAATTTACAACCTACTGATTACTCAGAATTGTAAATATCCAATCCTGTATTTATGTGGTCATATGTATTAATATAATAAACACCAGTCTGTATTACCTTAAAAAAAGCGTTTATTTAAGTTTGGTGGCATAGCGGGGCTTCCCGATTTTCGTATTACAACATCGGGATAAACTTCTCGCCCATCTTTTTCTTTTGATTCTATAAATAAAAAAGCCACAGTTTAATACTATGGCTTTCTTAAATTTATGTGGGCCCAGCTGGGCTCGAACCAGCGATCCCTGATTATAAGTCAGTTATAAGGTCAATTCTGAAATTACACTGATTTGTATAGGTTGTCATACTCTATCATTTACGATTTTTACTTTACATACATTATCACTGGTTTTCACAAAACCTAGCAAAATACCTGGCCGGTATTTTTTTCTGGAAAACTCACAAAATTGGATTGGTTCGTATACGGTAAGTCAGTCAAACAAAACCTTGTAAAGAGTGTTGATAAGATCCATATGTTTTTTGGGATTCTCTTGTTTTAATCTTTCTATATTCTGAAATTTCCATCGAACGGCTGGTAGTTCATTGGCATTCTTGACACCAAAGTATTCCCAAATAGGATCTGCTTCCTTAAAACTAACCAAAAACACCAGATCTTCAATAGTTAGTTTTGATTTTATTTCGGAGACAAGTTCTTCTCGAGTCTTTTCAAATTCCTCATAGCTAAAAGGTATATCTGACATACCTGAAAATTGAGTTTCAAACGCATTTCGTTGATCAATGAAAGTTGGATTTAAAAGTTCATTAATCGGCCTCATATGAGATATTAATGCGACCAGAAACCCCGTCTTTATTTCCTCTGTTAAACCTTCATTCTCCAACAACAACTTTACATCAAAAAGATCACGGGGATGTTGACGGTCTAAGGCCGCACAGATTTTACCACCATACAGTTCAGCCATGGACACAACATTTATTGCTGCAAACCTACCAAAAGACTCTTGTACATTCTTGTCAACCTGAAGTAGTTCTGGATCATTGATAGTTCCTCGTGTGGTAGTGTTAACTTCAATTTTGATTTGTGCTCTCTGTAATTGACAATTGATTTTGGCGTCCTCTCCCTCCCTTGAAACTGCCGTGACACTTATTCCAGGTATTAATTTCTCTAAATCTGCTCTTATCCGACCCAGCCCCTCTGAAATATCACTTAATGCGGTTTCTCTATCATTTATGGGAATATAAGTAAGGTCAATATCAACAGACAACCTTGGAAGGCTACGTACAAACATGTTAATAGCAGATCCTCCCTTGAGTGCAAATATTTTTTCTTTGGCTACATAGGGAATGGTTTGAAGCAATAATTCAACCTGAGCTCTGTATTTTGGACCTATCATATCTGAGCCAATTCTTTGGGAACAGTTATTTGGAATTCAGGATCATATATACCGTTCTTGACAAGCTCACGATCCCCGGTTCCGAGATTAACCTTAGATAGATCAAGAAACTGACCCCATTGATGATTCGCTTTTTTTAACATGTAAAGGAATAATCTCTTAACTTTTACAGATTTGCTCTCATTAAGTAATGTTTGTACCATATCTGGCCTTAAATTAACCAGTCCGGACATTATTTGATAGGTTTCAAGAAGGTCCTGTTTATCCGGAGTTAGATATAGACATTCTAAGATTGCTCGTTCCGGACTAGCGATTTTAATTTGAAAGGCCCCTTCATTATAGTCCTCCAATCCTTTCTCCGTTGGAAGAAAAGAGGTCTTTGTGTGGTTGATCGGTTCTCTCCATGAATATTTTTCAAACCATGCCGGTAATTTTATCTTTAGATTGGAGAATAAATATGCTGTTTCGACACCTGTTCTTATATAATGAGAATATCCTAGCAAAGACAAGGCTGTAAGCCCTCCTACATGCACCGGCAGATTTGCTTGCTTCTGAAGCGAGTATACTGCACCTTGCCAACGTATATTCTCATTTGGCCGTTTGAATGCACCAACACCTATAGATTCAAGCCACCCACTCTTTTTGTATCTTTGTTGCAGGTCATATGAGAACCCGTTCTTGTCAAGCCATGATGCAAGAATTACAGTTCCCGGGACATGCAAATCCAGAAGCTTCTTTATTTTTATCTTATTATTAGTACTCACAGTACAAATATCGTGATTTATTTAAAGAAAAACATAAAATTGAAGGATTAATTAAGAAAAGTGGTAATTCACACCGACCTTTCATCTTTGGGAGTTATCTTGTTAAGATTCCTAAAATCCTGGCACAAACCTGGCACAAAAAAAGAGTTACAATTTTGACGTTGTAACTTCCTGATTATGAGTGGCCCACCTAGGCTCGAACCAGGGACCCCCTGATTATGAGTTTCTCAAGGTGGAAGATTTCTAATTTAAAAAGCCCGAAGTCTCTACTATTAACTGGTATATTTAACTAGGAGGAGGTCACTCCGTCGTACAATCTAAATTCTTATTTATTTTACTCAGACCGTAAGCAATCTGCCGGATTTATCCTCGCAGCTTTTAACACCACAAAGGTCACTGCCAGTAAAGAAATAGCCAGTACGATGAAAACTGCTATAACAAACACACCAATATTTACAGATGTGCGATAAGCAAAATCCTGCAGCCATTTATCTGTGGCGTAATAGGCAACAGGGATGGCCAGGATACTTGCGATTCCAACCCATTTCACAATT
>JASJGS010000067.1:0-2637 GCA_033791445.1 Bacteroidales bacterium
GTCTGTCCTCCTGGAGTGAAGACGACGGACCTGTATAAAGGGATTATTCCGTTTGTGGTAATTCAGATCATCCTGCTCGGTATTCTTGCAATGTGGCCACAGCTTATTACCTGGCTTCCAAAGGTAGTTTATGGAAGTTAACTTGATGGGGAATGTGTTTATATAGTCTTTTTGGGCAACGATTTGGGCCTGCTATCCTTTCTATTGGATGGTGGGCCTTTTTTTTAATAATTGTCTCGAAATTAAGTGCCTCTACTACTGTATGTTCCTGTCTGATGGTATCGGAAAAACCACTGTTCCTTTGTTAAAACCACATGATTACAATGGTTTTCGTCTTCTTTTAGTAGCTATAAAAACCAATTTGTACTACATTAATGCAATTAGTCTTACCGATATTGGTCGTTCTATGTGAGGATGGCCGGAATTTTATTGAAGGAGGTATTTTGGATAAATTTGTAAATCTAACTTATAAAGGAAAAGAAATACAACTTCCCTTGATTACTGGAAGTGAAGGAGAAAGTGCAATTGATATTTCCAGGTTGAGGGCTGAAACCGGCCTTATAACTATGGATCCAGGATATGCGAATACCGGGAGTTGCCTGAGTGAAATCACATTTATGGATGGAGAGGAAGGGATCCTACGCTATCGCGGTATTCCTGTAGAACAGCTTGCAGAGCATTCTACTTTTAAAGAAACCGTTTATCTTCTCATCAACGGCAGGCTTCCCACTAGAGATGAAAATACCGAATTCTCTATAATGCTTAATGATAACAGTCTTGTGCATACTGATTTGAAAGCTTTTTTCTCCAATTATCCCAGGGGCTCACATCCTATGGGCATATTGTCTTCCATGGTGAATGCTATGAAAAGCTTTTACCCGGAGCTTGATGCTGTGGATGAAGAAATAAATATCACCATGACAAGATTGCTTGCCAAAGTACGTACCATGGCTGCGATGTCTTATAAAATTTCCAGAGGCCATGAGATAGTCCTGCCAAGACCAGATCTTACCTATTGCGAAAATTTTCTCAATATGATGTTTGATACCCCGGTGAGACCCTACGAGGTGAAGCGGGAAGCGGTTAATGCACTGAGGGTTTTTTGGATTTTGCATGCGGATCACGAACAGAACTGTTCCACCTCATCTGTTCGCATGGTTGGAAGTGCGAGGGTGAATTTGTATGCCGCTATTTCAGCTGGTATTGCCGCTCTTTGGGGACCGCTTCATGGAGGTGCGAATCAGGCAGTTATTGAGATGCTCACACAAATTGAAAATGGCAGTGAATCTTGCGCCAAAGTTGTGGAACGGGCAAAAGATAAAAGTGATCCTTTTAGGCTTATGGGATTTGGTCACCGAGTCTATAAAACCTATGATCCACGAGCCAAGATAATGAAAAAGATGTGTGACGAGTTGCTGGAATCGATGCAAATTAATGATCCGCTGCTCGATAGAGCAAGGGAACTTGAAGAAATCGCTCTCAAAGACCCATATTTCGTTGATCACAATCTCTACCCTAATATTGATTTTTATAGTGGTATAGTATTGCGTGCCATAGGCATCCCAACCAACATGTTTACTGTGATGTTTGCTCTCGGCAGATTACCTGGTTGGATCGCTCAGTGGAAAGAAAGCAAAGATGACCCAAAATGGAAAATCAGTCGACCTCGCCAGATATACACAGGGGCGCAGAAATACGATTATGTTCCTATACATGCACGTTAAGTTTCATTATTCTTAATAGGGTAATAGGGTAATAGGGTAGATTCGAGAAAGATTACAGGCCACGCTGTCCTGTAATCTTTTTTTCGTTCCTATGTAGTGCAACACCCTTTATCACAGAACAGATAACAGGAAGATCGTAGGTTCTTGGGTTTCTTACATGCCCACGAGGTTTAGCCCGAATTTCTCATGAACATTTTGTATGTCGGGTAAAACAACATGTCTTCAATATTTCCATATTAAAAGAAACTATTAACGAACGACGGACAAAATGTTCATGAGAAATTCGGGTTAGGGGACATGCTCTCAAGGCAAAGGACGCCAAAGGGATCGTAGTGGAGAAAGCAGCATTTGCAAAGGCTTTGGCCCATTTTGATGGGAATATCTGCAAAACGGCAAAAGCCCTTGGCATCAGCCGCCCAACAATTTACAGGAAATTGAAATCTTTTGGCCTTGATGTTTGAAAAGACGGGTTGATTACGCCTCTTTCTTGTGAGAAATCTAGTTAATAACGAATAGATGATGGCATGAGAGGAAGACTGTAAGTGTTACGGGTGTTATGCTGTTTTTGCAGGCAAAACAAGTTTATTTTACAATTTAAGTGTAAGTGATTGGTAATAATGGTCTCCTTTGTTTACAGTTTGGAAAAATTTTTGTATTCATATTGCATCTATTGCTGCTACCATATAAAATATGGATCATAAAAGCTGAAATCGATAAAAAACAGGAATATATTCAACATCTGTACATAAAATTACTCATCCGCGTATCTTCTTCTAAACTTTTGATATGTCGTTGAAATCGAATACTATTGTAGCCCGCATCCTTATTTAACCGATGATGAGGCTAATAAATGTTCGAGAGTTTTTATGAGTTGGGGTAAGATGAGGCATAATTTAAACAATGTTAATGTCAG
>JASJGS010000068.1:0-12003 GCA_033791445.1 Bacteroidales bacterium
TTTCACTCCAAACAAAACATATGTATTGTCTTCAAAAGTTCGGTTTTTAATATCAGTATAAGCGATGCTAACTTCATTCTCAAGCATAGGTATAAACAATTTTTCTATATCAACACCCAACTTATTATTGACCTCTTTCAATCGAGTTGTAAAAGAATTATACTTTCCGTTATCCTTAAGGTAAGATTTGTACTTATCATAGAACTCATCGAAATCACTAATTCCAAATGAAAGGTAGGCCATGGTATTGGCCGGAAGAACCTGCTCTGAAGACAGGCTCTGTGAGGTTTGACTCTTGAAAATATTCAGATAATTATTCAGAGTATCATTCGAATAGGTAAATCCATTTAACAGGAAAGCATCTTCATCAATATTTATATCCAGCTCCGCCCAATTCGCAAAACTATCGAAAGGCAATACCTTCCTTTTGTATGTACTATTAAGAAATGTAGCAACAAAATAGGGAATTCGCTTGAAATTAATATAAAGGTTTGCTTCTACATTTTTTCCAGCCGTAGCTTTTACTCGCTTAAACCCATCCTGGTCTAATATACTTAGGCTAAGATCAAGTTGACGAATAGAGCTTTCCAATAATATTGTGGAGGAGCTGAGCATAAGAACGCTCTTATAAATAGCAAAAGAAAATTTATTTTCTCCCGAATTAGCCTGGATATCAAACACTTTTGCTTTCTGGTATTGCCTTTCTTTTATACTTGCCAATGTTTCAAATTGCTTCTCAAAGGCCCCTTGCAAAGACGAAATATTGATATTTTCTGGTAAGGTAGCTAAATACAAGATTTCAATATCGTTTTTACCAGAATGATGAACGGAAACTACAATCGGTTTATGTGTAATCAGCTGCTCAAATGTTTTGTTTGATTGCAGGATTGAATCTAAATATAAAAGATCGTTGTGGGTTTCCTTAACAACATCTATTTGCAGGAACTCCTGCCACATTAGATTCCGTTTCTGAAGCTTTTCAATAAAATCAGGGAAATCACCAATTTCAGAAATAAGCATTGCATCTATTGGGACTGCATTATATATATCCTCTCTGGCTTGAAACCTGGGTTTAAACACAAAATACCCAGCCAAGATTATCCCAACAATCACCATTCCAATTGCAACGCTCCAGAGTTTTTTAAACATTTACTTAAATAGCTTAGATTCACTGGCAAAATTAGAAAAATAAGCTGATTAAAAAATCTGCAATTCATAAATGAATTTGGTGGATTTAATATAACAGAAATAGCTTACTTGGGGGAACAAGTTTTTTCATTGTTTTTCTAATAATTGAAATTTTAATTTTTAAGATTTAAATTGGAATAATTTTTGTTATATAAAATAGCTTTTATCAATGGAGAGGCCGAACTTGCATGCATAAAATAAGTTTCTTAATATTTTCAGGCATTTTATATGCTCTTTTCACTATCTCTTTATCGGCCCAAACTATACAGATATTGGATAAATCTTCGGGCCTGCCTGTTCCTGACGTTGCTATTTTTAATCAGGAAATGAACAAGGCGGTAATCTCTGACGATATGGGAAGTGCAGATATTTCGATTTTCTCTAATGTTGACAGCCTTTATTTTCAACATCCGTCGTACAAAAGACTGGCTAAAACAATAACAGATCTGGAAAAATTTGGTTTTATAATACAGCTGGAAAAACAGGTCAGGATGCTTAAAGATGTTGTAATTGCTGTAAAACGTTGGGAACAAGTTAAGGAGGAGGTTCCTAATAAAATAAAATCTATTACCCGAAATGAAGTTGAACTCCAAAACCCTCAAACAGCAGCTGACCTATTAACAATTTCAAATGCCGTTTTTCTTCAGAAAAGTCAACTGGGCGGAGGTAGCCCAATGATACGTGGTTTTGCTGCCAATTCAGTTCTGCTCGTAGTTGACGGTGTTAGAATGAACAATGCAATATACAGGAGTGGAAATCTTCAAAATGTACTTTCTCTTGACGCCAATATTATCCAGGAATCTGAGGTTATTTATGGCCCTGGATCTGTTGTTTATGGAAGTGATGCACTGGGAGGTGTAATGGATTTTCACACCTTCGATCCTCAGCTTTCAAAAGATAAGAAATCAAAGCTTAATGTAAACGCTGGGGCACGCTATTCATCAGCCAACAATGAAAAAATGGGACACTTTGATCTCAATGCTGGTTTTAAAAAATGGGGGTTCCTGACCAGTATATCCTACAGTGATTACGATCATCTTCAAATGGGTGGGTGGGATCACCCATCATACCAACGTCCGGAATATGCTACACGTGTTGGCAATACAGATTCCATTGTTGCCAACCCAAACCCAGACAAGCAGGTATTTTCAGGTTTTAACCAGTTAAACCTGACTCAAAAATTTAGATTTTCTCCGAAAGAAAAAATCAATTTCACATATGCATTCCATTATTCCGAATCCTCTAATATCCCCAGATATGATAGACTCAGTATTTACAGCAATGATCAGTTAAAATATGCTGAATGGTACTATGGGCCCCAAAAGTGGATGATGAATTCACTTACATCTCAATTTGATAATAAAACATCCATTTACGATAATATCAAAATAGTCTTGGCTTACCAGCATTATGTTGAAAGCAGACACGATAGAAAATTATTTGATTCCCAACTCAGGCATCGCACTGAAAACGTGAATATTTTCTCCATAAATATGGATTTGAATAAAAAACTGGGAACCAAACATTCGTTTTACTATGGCCTTGAGTCGTTTTATAATGATGTTGTATCAACAGCTAATTCCGAAAATATAATTACAGGAGAGGTCGTGCCAGAATCTACAAGGTACCCGGATGGGGTTAATCATTATTTCACTTTATCAGCATATGCCTCGCTTAAATTAAACTTAGGAAGAAAAGTCACTTTTGATGCTGGGATTCGGTACAACTTTATAAACCTCTATTCTACTATAGTTGATAACTCCTTCTACAATTTTCCTTATAATGAAATAAGGAATACAAATAGTGCTCTTAACGGCTCTATAGGATTGGTTTATAGACCAGTAAAAGGATCACAGATAAACTTTAATTTTTCTTCAGGGTTTAGAGCACCAAACACCGATGATATGGCTAAAGTGTTTGATTCTGAGCCAAGTGGAGTAGTAGTACCTAATGATGAATTGCAACCTGAATACGCCTACAATTTTGACCTGGGATGGAGACAAAGTTTTAATTCAACCCTTTCTTTTGAAGTCAACGGATTCTATACCCTCTTAAAAAATGCGATGGTTAGGAGACAGTATAATTACAATGGTCAGGATTCAATATATTACGATAATGAAATGAGTCAGGTATTTGCGTTGGTGAATGCCCGGGAAGCAACAATTTATGGCGGTAGTTTAGACCTTGTAGCCAAATTGTCAAAATCATTTTCATTCAAAACTGATTTTACCTATTTAAAAGGCCAGGACGATAAGGGTTTGCCTCTTCGCCATATTCCACCATATTACGGTGGCTTGCACTTATTGTATGAAAACAAGTTCTTTAATGGTGACTTTTATTTTATTTACAACGGTAAAATTACCAATAGTAACCTGGCTCCCGAAGAACAATCAAAAACGTATATGTACGAGCTTGATCAAAGTGGTTTACCCTATTCTCCTTCGTGGTATACGTTAAACTTTAAAATGTCCATTCGACCTGCAAAATTTATTAGTATACAGGGTGGTATTGAGAATATTTTAAATGTGCGCTACAGACCTTACTCCTCTGGCATTGTTTCTCCTGGCAGAAACTTTTATCTAGCTGTAAGAATAACTATTGGATAAGGTCTATCCCTGAACAATTCAAGGAGGTGTCAAAGAAGACAGGGTTAACAAGGCCTTTCAGATCATGTACACGGTAAAGGAATTTGAACAGATTGCCGATGTAATATCAAAAAACCTTATGTTAAGGGCGAATAAATGGATAGAAAATTCGCAAGATTTCACCCCACAGGGAAAGAAAGAATTCCTGGAATACCAGCAAAAAACACAAAAATAAATGGCAAGAGCTATAGAGGTATTTTGAGACGTAAATCTGGAGATGGCCATTGATCTTGAGAGGCAATATTTCAAGCGCATTCAGGACGAGGTAAAACAATCCATTGAAACTAGTGAATTCCACCTTGAGCTAATTACAAATTTCAGAATTATCACAAGTCATGCTACTAACCTTGCAAGAATCTCACTCAAATGGCCATTTAATTCGGAATGAAAACTAATTTTGTTGTGACTCAACAAGTAATAAACCCCTTCAAAACCATGAAAAATCAACTAATTTCCCTTCTCTTTCTTCTATTATTATTGTTTATTCCTGAGTCCCTGTACTCAGAGGTACTTGATTCTTCTAAAGAAAGGGTGGTTACAACCGGACCCCAAAATGGCAGCCTAGTAGTAGTTGGAGGGGCAATGCGCGACACAAATATTGTTTTGAAATTTATTGAACTGGCTGGAGGAAAAGATGCTGCAATTGTAATTGTGCCAACTGCTATGGGAGTAGATTCAGTTAATCCTGCCAGGGTTTCAGGATTCCTGACAAGATTGGGGGCAACAAATGTTCAAATTGTGCATACAAATAATCCAGAGCTTGCCAATACTGAAAAGTTTGTTAAACCAATCAAAAATGCTAATGCCATTTGGTTCTCAGGAGGAAGACAGTGGAGGATTGTTGACGCCTATGCCAACACTCTTGCTGAAAAAGAATTTCAAAAGGTACTTGAGCGCGGGGGAGTCATAGGTGGAAGCTCAGCCGGTGCTACCATACAGGGATCATACCTGGCACGAGGAGATACTAAAACCAATAGAATTATGATGGGAGACCACCAGGAAGGATTCGGATATTTGAAAAATTCTGCTATTGATCAACATTTATTAGTAAGAAATCGCCAATTTGATTTAATTGAAATACTAAATGCTCATCCGGAGTTGCTGGGAATTGGTCTTGATGAAAATACTGCTATAGTAGTAAAAGGAGACGAACTTGAAGTAATTGGAAAAAGTTTTGTTGCCATCTACGATACCCAATTTTGGAAAGATGGATCCAAAACCGATAATAAACCTGTTTTACCGAACGGTGGGAAGTTTTTCCTTCTGCGGGCAGGAGATAAATACAATATGAACACCCGGAAAGTTATTCACTGGCAGGGTACGAATAGAGGAATTTCCATAGATAAGGATATAAAATAACACACTTCATTATTTGAACTCAACAAAAAATGGCTGAAAACCCAAACTCAAAAACTATTATATGGGATTGGAACGGAACCCTACTTGACGATCTTGATATTTGTATTAAAGGGATCAATGTTTACCTGAAAGAAAGAGATCTGAATACATTAGACAATAATAGGTATCGTGAAATTTTCGGTTTCCCCATCGGTGACTATTACCAAAAAATTGGATTTGACTTTAAAAAGGATTCTCTCGAAGACCTCTCAAGTAAATTTATAGCAACTTATTTTGAAAATTTCGACCAAACGAAATTAAGTGATGGTACCAGGGAAGTATTAGAGAAATTTCAAAAGGAGGGTTATCAGCAATACATTTTGTCAGCCATGGACCAGAATTCATTGGAAAATTCTGTTAAAAAGTTTGGAATTACAAAGTACTTCAAAATCATCAGGGGAGCCCAGGATAAGCTGGCTCATGGGAAAATAGATTATGGGGAAAAATTATTTACTGAACTTAAACTTAACCCAGAATCAACCTGTTTTATTGGAGATACCACACACGATAAAGAAATAGCTGATTCTCTAAATGCCCATTGCGTGCTATTCTCAGGTGGCCACCAAAGCTATGAGCGGCTTGCAACAAATAATACAATTGTTGTGAATGAGCTTATAGATTCTTTTGGTGCAGTAGAAAAGATTCTTAAATAATTCCAAGTACACAACAATAAGAGCACCTTTGGCACAGTATTTGTTTATTCCTATGTACAGGCAATCTTCTAAATATACTTGAAACAAATTCAGGGCAGCCAGGAACCAAATTCCTGGCTTTATTTTTTTAGAAGGGTTTGTAACCGATAATCTCCCGAACTTCTCTAACTGTTTTTGACGCACTAAGCCTGGCTTTCTCTGCTCCCATGTCTACTACTTTTCTCAGGTAGGCATCATCTGTGGAAATAGATAATATCTTCTCGCGAAAAGGTTCTGTGAATTTAATAATATCCTCAGCAAGCTGCTTTTTCATATCTCCATAACGTATCTCACAATTATTGTATCGGTCCAGGAAGAAATCACATGTATCCTTGTCAGAAACAACCTCCATTAAGGTAAAGAGGTTTTTTATTGGTTCAGCCATTTTTTGGTTTTGTTCCACCGGGCCACTATCAGTTACTGCCCGCATGACTTTTTTCCGGATACTTTCCGCTGTATCGCTTAGGAATATCCCATTTCCTTCTGATTTCCCCATTTTACCTGTTCCATCCAGTCCCGGAATTTTAACTAACTCTTCACCAAAATTATAAGCACTTGGCTCAGGAAAATAATCAACCTTATACATGTGATTAAACCGTTTTGCAAACTTTCGTGTCATTTCCAGGTTCTGCTCCTGATCTTTTCCTACCGGCACCTTATTGGCTTTATGAATGATAATATCCGCTGCCATTAAAACAGGATAAGTTAGAAGTCCTGCATTTACATTGTTTGGTTGCAGGCGAATTTTATCCTTAAAGGAGGTAGTTCTTTCTAGTTCCCCAACATATGCATTCATATTTAACAATAAATAAAGTTCTGTTACCTCCGGAACATCACTCTGTAAAAAAATGGTTGCCACCTCAGGATCAAGGCCACAGGCCAGATATTCAGAAACAACCTGCCGCACGCTGCCATGAAGATCTTCAGGAGTAGGATGGGTAGTAAGTGAGTGATAATCAGCAATGAAAAAATAGCACTCATTTTCATGCTGCATCTTCACGAAATTCTTCAAAGCTCCGAAATAATTCCCCAAATGCAAATTCCCGGTTGATCTTATTCCACTAACAACTATTTCCATATCTCTAAATTTCTAAATAAATTCTCAAAAGCCGTGCAAAATTAACAATTGTTCGAATAAGTCATTGACTCTTTATATCAAATATTTGGGTGAATGAGCACATTGAGTTAAAAATTGTACTTTTGCAGCAAGTTTAGACAATCATGGAATCAACAAGACAAAAAAAGGTAGCCAGAATGATCCAGAAGGAGTTGGCAGTGATCTTCCAACAGGAATCACGAAATCTATTTCAGGGGAAATTAATCTCGGTTACTGTAGTTCATGTAACTCCTGACCTGGCGCAAGCAAAGGTCTATCTTAGTTTTTTTCCCGCTGAGAACAAAGATGAATTTCTTGAGATTATAATTGAGAAAAATAAATTCATCAGGTATGAACTTTCAAAAAAGATCCGACATCAGGTAAAGTCAATACCGGAACTAGTCTTCTTTGTTGATGATTCTCTTGATTATGTAGAAAATATTGAAAATTTGCTTAAAGATTAGAATTCTAAATGAAATATGATCCTGTTAAAAGATCTCTAGGAAAAGTTTTCAACACCACCCCATTTGCTCGAAAATTATTCTACAGACTTCTTGATACTCTTCTTTTAAGAACCTGGTATATCAAAAAAGAGATTCGCCAAATTAAAGGGCTGCTTCCTCGCGAGGCACAATTTCTTGATGCTGGGGCTGGTTTTGGACAATATAGCTATTTCCTTTCCCGAGTTTCGAAAACCTGGAAAATCACAGCTGTAGATGTAAAAGAAGATCAGGTTGAAGATTGCAATCAATTTTTTAATAAGATTGGTAGAGCAGACAGAGTGCATTTTGAAGTTGCAGATCTGACAAAATTCCAACAGCAAGAAATCTATGATGCAGCTTTGTCAGTAGACGTAATGGAACATATAGAAAATGATGTAGGTGTTTTTAAAAATATTTGTAACTCTCTGAAACAGGGTGGAATATTATTAATTTCTACTCCATCAGATAAAGGAGGTTCAGATGTGCAGCACAATCATGAGGAGTCATTTATTGATGAGCATGTTAGGGATGGTTATAGCATTGAAGACATTGAAGAAAAATTGAAAAATGCAGGCTTTTCTTTTGTTGATTCAAAATATTCTTACGGAAAACCTGGTGTTCTTTCATGGAAACTATCGATGAAATACCCCATTATTATGTTAAATAAAAGTAAGTTGTTCTTTTTAATATTGCCCTTTTATTATATCCTGACTTTCCCGTTTTGCCTTCTTCTGAACTATATTGATGTTCATAACTTTCATGAATCGGGAACTGGTCTTATCGTTAAGGCTATTAAATAATTTTTATCTTTGCCCGACTTTTTTTAAATTAAGAATCCGAAAGGTCTCTGTAGTTTAATTGACAGAACGGCTTATCATACCGATAAGGAGGTACGGGTTAAAGTCCCGCTTAGAGACCTTTCTTTTTACTTTCCCATTAAGATTCATATATCTCAGATTATTAAGTGCTTTTTAAAGTCAAAATTTCTTGCTAGATAAGTTATTTGCTTTTATGAATTTGCCAACTTAACTTTAGCCACAGTTTCAAACACCTGAATTTTGAACTTTTCATTTTATGTAGCTAAAAGATATTTATTCGCGAAAAAATCGCAGAATACTATCAATGTTATATCGACCATTTCTGTTGTTGGTGTATCCATTGGCACCATGGCTTTGATTGTTGTCCTCTCGGTCTTCAATGGCTTTGACTCTCTTGTGCATTCTCTTTTTAATTCATTTGATCCTGATTTAAAAATAACCATAAAAGAAGGGAAAAGATTTTCCTCAGATTTACCCTCCATTGAAGAATTAAAAAATACTGAAGGTGTCCTTTATTTATCTGAGGTTGTTGAAGAAAATGCTCTTCTAAAATATGGTAAAAAACAATACATTGCTACTATCAAAGGGGTTAGTGAAGACTTCCTGAAAATGAGTGGGATTGACACAATGATCATTGATGGCAACTTTTCTTTAAAACAGGGTAAAAATGAATATGCTGTGGTCGGTCAGGGTATTGCTATCAAACTTACAATAGGATTGAATTTTGTTAATCCCATAGTAGTTTATGTACCAAAAAGAGAAGGTAGGGTTTCAATGAATCCTGAAAAGGCCTTTAACAGGAGATATATATTCCCTTCCGGGATCTTCGCCATCCAGCAGGATTTTGATTCCAGGTATATGATTGTTCCGATTGAATTCGCCCGTGAGTTGCTTGATTTTACTACTGAGGTCAGCGCTCTTGAGATAAAAATTGATCCAGCCTATGACTCGGATGATGTGCAGGCAAGAGTCAAAGAGATTATGGGTGAGAGCTATGACGTTAAAAATCGTTTTGAGCAGGAAGAACTTCTTTATAAAATTATGAAGACTGAGAAATGGGCAATATTCTTCATTCTTACATTTATACTTGTTGTTGCCTCATTCAATGTTATAGGTTCACTGACTATGCTGATTATTGAAAAGAAAAAGGATATTTCAATATTGCGAAGTATGGGTGCTGAAATTACAAGAATACGAAATATATTTCTATATGAGGGCTGGCTAATTTCGGTACTAGGTGCTATTACTGGTCTTACAATTGGCGTTTTGATTATCTGGCTTCAAAAGGAGTTTGGATTGATTAAACTTCAAGGTAGCGGATCATTTGTTATTGATACATATCCGGTAGAAATTGTATTGTTCGATTTTATTCTTGTATTTATTACCGTAATTGGCATCGGATATCTAGCCGCATGGTATCCGGTAAGGTATATTACCCGTAAATATGTTAAGCAAAACAGGTAATAACTATCCAAAGTCTCCCTGATATTTTACTAATTTCCACCGTTGATCTTATTAACAATTGGTGGTGAGTAAGTTCATTCCTTTTTTATTTTTTAAGTTAGCTCTTTCACTTATTTTTACAGGCAAATGCAACATTATTTCCAACTTTTGAGTATAAAACAATAGTTAGAAATTATAATACTTTTAGCAGTTGCTGGATAATTGCTAATTATCATATTATCAGGATTCTGGATGAAGTCATTTTTTATTATCATATCCACTGCATTTCTTTTTCTCGTTGGCCAGACTAGTTTCGCCCAATTGACTTTAACATTTACTACTCAAAGTACTACATGCAACGGTGATTCAGATGGGAGTATTACAGGCTATGTGAATGGAGGGGTTGCACCCTATATTTTCACCTGGTCAACTACTGATACTATAACTACAAGCAATTCATCCATAACAATCACTGACCTTCCAGCAGATATGTACTGGCTGGTTGTTGAAGATGCTAACAATAATACAGTATTTGGCTTTGATTTTGTTAATGAACCTTCTCCAATAAGTATTGATTCAGAGACATCTACAGACATAAGCTGTAACAATGTCAACGATGGAACCATTACTATTAATGTTTCCGGAGGAACCTTGCCCTATCAATATTCAATTGATAATGGATCAACTTTTATATCTAACGGAGGGAACTTTACAGGATTAGCTTCAGGAAATTACCAGATTGTTGTACGTGACAATAATGCTTGTACCACTTCAGGGTCTACCATTACTATTACCAATCCATCAGCAATAATTATTGGTTCAGAAATCAAAACGGATATAAGCTGTAATGGATTAACTGATGGAACAATAAGCATTACTGCCTCTGGCGGATCACCACCATACCTTTACTCAATTGATGGAGGACTAAGCTATGTTTCAAATGGAGGCAACTTTGTTGGATTGGCCGCTGGAAATTATGATGTATCAGTATTAGACAGTGATAATTGCTCAACCAATGGCTCAACAATAACCATTACTGAACCAAGCGCAATTGTTATTGATTCAGAATTATTTTCTGATATTACCTGTAACGGAGCCAGTGATGGTACTATTACAATAACTGTTTCAGGCGGTACCTCTCCATACGAATATTCTGTGAATGGCGGAGCAATATTTGCTGCAAATGGAGGAAATTTTTCAGGGCTTGCACCAGGTTCATACAACATTGTTGTGCGTGATAATAATGGGTGCCTTATAAATGGAAGTACTCTAAATTTAACACAACCTATTCCCATTGTAATTGACTCTGAAACCAAAACCGATGTAAGCTGCAATGGTGGTAACGATGGAACAATAAATATAGTTGCTTCTGGAGGAACTCCTCCTTTCATATATTCTATTGATGGAGGTAGTACTTTTTTAAACAATGGCGGAATATTTACCGGATTGCCTGCCGGGAATTATAATGTAGCCGTTCGAGATAGCAAATCTTGTGTACAAGCAGGAAGTACTATTACTGTAGCGGAACCAGCCCCTCTGATTATTGATACACAGGTTATTAATGATATTTCGTGTTTTGGTTCCATTGATGGAAGCATTACAATAACTGCATCGGGTGGCACTCCTCCCTACCAGTATTCAATTGATGGAGGAATCACTTATGTTTCTAATGGAGGAATATTTACCGGATTAATCTCCGGAGCCTATAACCTCGCCATTAAGGATATAAACAACTGTACATTTATTGGGCCATCTGTTTCAATTCAGGAACCTTCAAATATCTCCATTGTCTCAGAGGTTGTCACTGATGTAACATGCAATGGAGCTACCAACGGAACCATTACCATTACTGCATCAGGTGGTGTTTTACCCTATACCTATTCTATTGACGGAGGCACAACATATGTTGATAATGACGGTATTTTCACAAGTCTCGCTCCAGCCAATTATGATGTGGTTGTAATGGACCAGAATGGATGTACAATGCCAGGTAGTACTCTTGTAATTAATGAACCCACTCCCCTTGTAATAAGTTCAGAGGATTTCACAGGCTGTACTTGTTATGAAAGCAATGATGGTACCATAACAATCGTTGCAAATGGTGGAGTATCTCCTTATTTTTACTCTATAGATGGAGGTATGACATATGTGGAGAATGGTGGAATATTTACTGAATTGCCTCCTGGAACCTATACAATATCAGTCCGTGATCAAAATGTTTGCCAGATAGATGGAAATACC
>JASJGS010000069.1:0-45909 GCA_033791445.1 Bacteroidales bacterium
GGTTCGGATACCCTTCACGTCGTAAAATATTTTGAATAGCTTCAGCAACAACACTCCAGTTATTTTCAAGGTCAGCAATAATTTTCTCCTCATTAAGAAGAAGTTTATCCAAGCCTTTTAAGGTAGATTTTAAAGCTATAATAGTATGGGAAACTGGAACGCCAATGTTTCTCAGAACAGTGGAATCTGTTAGGTCTCTCTGCAATCTTGAAACAGGTAATTTATTGGCGAGAAAATCAAAAATAGCATTCGCAATCCCAAGGTTTCCCTCTGAATTCTCAAAATCAATTGGGTTTACTTTATGTGGCATTGCAGAAGATCCAATTTCACCTGCTTTTATTTTTTGCTTAAAATAATCTAAAGAAATATATGTCCATACATCACGATTAAAATCGATAAGAATTGTATTAATCCTTCTCAAATTATCAAAAATAGCTGCCAGGAAATCATAATGTTCAATTTGAGTTGTAACCTTAGACCTGTATAAGCCAAGCATATCGCTCACGAAATTATCAGCGAATTCTACCCAATTAATCTCTGGGTAAGTAGTCATGTGCGCATTAAAGTTTCCTGTGGCACCTCCAAATTTTGCAGCTTTTGGTACCAGGAGTAATGTCCCAAGTTGTTTTTCAAGTCGATCTACAAAAACCAGAATCTCCTTACCTACGGTGGTTGGAGACGCAGGCTGACCATGGGTACGAGCAAGCATGGGAACCGATTTCCAATCCTGAACAAATCCTTTCATTCTATATATCAACTTTTCAAGAAGAGGGATATAAATTTCGTTAATAGAATCAAAAAATAATTTTGGAACGGCAGTGTTATTAATATCTTGTGAAGTAAGACCAAAGTGAATAAATTCTTTGTAATTAGAAATCCCTAGCTCCTCAAATTTCTCTTTCAAAAAATATTCAACGGCTTTAACATCATGATTGGTTATTTTCTCAATTTCCTTCATCCTAATTGCAGATGATAATTGAAAATTTATATAAAGGTCTCTTAACTTATCAAATTTCTCCGATTTAAAATCCGCCAACTGTGGTAATGGAATAGTGCATAAAGCGATAAAATACTCCACTTCTATTAAAAGTCTGTATTTGAACAAAGAAGCCTCAGAGAAGTAAGGTGCTAGTTCTTTAACCTTTTCACTATACCTACCATCAATAGGCGTGATTGCATTTAAATAATTTGAATCCATAATTAATCCTAGTAGTTAAAGCGAATGCAAAGGTATGCAATTTAATAGGAAAAAGTATCATGCATACTTCAATGAAAAAACATCTACTTTCAACCATTTATCCCCTTAATTAACTGGTGTTCTTAATCAATAATAATTGGAAAATCTACATTAAGGCAATAATGTTTTTTGTAATTTCAACCCAACAAATCGCACTCCATTTGTGAGTGCATGCTATTTACTGATTTGTAAGACATTAAATCAACTTACTTTTTTTTAATGAATAAATATAGAATCTCAGCTGTCTCTTATCTAAATACCCTTCCCTTTATATATGGCCTGAGAAATCATACAATAATAGATCAGATAGATCTAAGCTTAGATAACCCGAAAATATGTGCTGAAAAATTAATAAATAATCAGGTAGATATTGGGCTTGTACCAGTAGCAGTTCTTCCTGATATCCGAAATGGAAAGATTATTTCAGATTTTTGTATAGGAGCTGTCAGGAAAGTCAAATCTGTGATATTATATAGTAACTCAGAGATTAACCAGGTGGATACAATATTACTTGATTATCAATCAAGAACATCTGTAATGTTAGTGAAGTTTTTAGTGAAACACCTCTGGAAAACTAATGTAAAATGGGTACCAGCCAGCCCAGGATACGAAAAGATTCACCTAAATGAAAATGAGGCTGGACTGGTAATTGGAGACAGGTCATTTGCGATCGGAAATAATTATTCATATGTATATGATTTATCTGAACAGTGGTATTTACATACTGGCTTACCCTTCGTTTTTGCAACCTGGACTTCAAATAAGCACATAGAGTCTGAATTTTTGATTAAGTTTAACGAGGCTCTTCAATTTGGAGTTAATAATTTAAAAAATGCAGTAAATGAAAATCCCGATAATACTATAATTAATAAAACGGATTTGTTGATGTATCTTTCAAATGATATAAGTTATACTTTGGATCAACAGAAAAAAAAGGGTATGGACCACTTCCTCAAAGCAATTATAGGTTTGAAATAATTTAAAATATACAAACATGTTTAAACACTTTCTAGCAATTTTATTACTTCCCCTATTGATATCTCCAGGTGTTTTATATAGCCAGGAGGATAACAGCCAGGATAAAAAAGTTCTAGTTTACAAATTTGATATCAAAAAGGAAATTGCTGAACCAGTATGGAGAATTACCAAAAAAAGTTTTGATGAGGCCAGTTCTATGGGAGCTGATTATATAATTATTCATATGAATACTTATGGAGGTTTGGTTACTTCAGCCGATTCCATTCGCACCCGGATTTTAAATTGTGAGATCCCAACCTATGTCTTTATTGATAATAATGCAGCTTCTGCCGGGGCTCTAATCTCCATTGCTTGTGACCGCATTTATATGAGGCCAGGTGGAAGTATTGGTGCTGCCACAGTGGTAAATCAAACCGGGCAAGAGGTACCTGACAAATTTCAATCATTCATGCGTTCTACAATGCGTTCTACTGCCGAAACACATGGAAAAGACACACTCATTCAAGGCAACGATACAATCCTGAAATGGTATCGTGATCCAAGAATTGCTGAAGCTATGGTGGATGCTTCAGTTTATATTGAAAATATTAGTGATACTGGAAAAGTTCTAACTCTTACTGCTGATGAGGCCATTGAAGTTGGATATTGTGAGGGTAAAGCAGAGAATATCGAAGAAGTCCTGAGAATTGCAGGTATAGAAAGTTATGAACTTAAAGAATATGTGGCTTCCACATCAGATAAAATTATTCATTTTTTGGTCTCCCCTATGATTTCGGGACTCCTGATAATGGTCATTATTGGTGGAATTTACTATGAATTACAATCGCCAGGAATAGGCTTTCCAATAGGAGCAGCCATTTTTGCAGCTATATTATATTTTGCCCCCTTATATATAGAAGGCCTAGTTGAGCATTGGGAATTATTAGTTTTTATTGTTGGATTGATTCTAATTGCAGTTGAAATATTTGCAATTCCTGGGTTTGGGGTGGCTGGCATAAGTGGTATTATTTTGATGATTACAGGATTAACTCTCAGCATGGTTGATAATATTGTATTTCAGCTTGATTTGGGACTCGCAATGGAAGCCACCTTAAAAGCATTATTTATAGTTGTTGTCTCAATCTTTTTATCCCTAAGCATCTCTCTTATTCTTACTAAACAACTATTTGGCTCCAAACGCTTAAAGTTTGCACTTCATTCTACACAAGAAAAAGAACTTGGATTTGTAGGAGTTGATGCAGCCAAAATGAAAAAGACTATTGGTAAAACAGGGAAAGCAATTACAATTTTACGGCCTGGAGGAAAGGTTGAAATCGATGGCGAAATGTATGATGCCATTTCAGAAGTAGGCTATCTTGATTCAGGTGTTAAAATAAAAGTTGTTGGAGATGAAGCAGGACAATTGTATGTTGTGAGAAAAGATGATGTTTAACAAAAGGATCCTCACATCTCACAAACTGAATAGGAAGTTTCAATTGGCTAGCTCAGTTATTAAAACAGAAAATGGTTGAATAGTTTAACAATATAGATTTATTAAGCCAATTTTCTATCATTAGCCATCTTCCTGGTTTCGAATAAAAATGTCATCTTGAGAACTATTTATGCATACTCTTTTGCCAAAATTGATTATATTTACAGTCCCGTTCCATTTTTATATAAAAAATCAAGAAATATGACTAAAACAATTACATTTAATGAGTTGCGCAAGATCAAAGACCAATTACCTGATGGAAGTATGCATAGAATTGCTGATAGGCTTGACTTAAGTGTTGAAACCGTTAGGAATTATTTTGGAGGATCAAATTACAATAAAGGAGAAAGTGTGGGCATTCATATTGAGCAAGGCCCTGACGGCGGAATTGTAATTCTTGATGATACTACCATTCTTGATCTTGCAAAGGAGATAGCAGAATTAGAATAAATACCATTACCCAAAAAGTACTAAAGCAAAAAAGGTTCCTTTTTTGCTTTTTTTTTACCTCCTTAATATGAGTGCCAAAGATAGCATTAGAAAAGTTGAAGAAAGGTGGTTAATGTATATAATTCCTTTTGTTAAGGAAACTTTCAAAGACATCTGGCTTCCCTCCCATGATCACACTCATGCAATTCGTACCTGGAATTTTGCAAAAGAGCTAATCATTTTGCTAAATAAAAACAACTTCCACATAGATAAACTAGCAATTGAGAAAGTCCTTTTTGCAGCTTTCTTTCATGATGCGGGTATGTCAAAATCAATTGAAATACAGCATGGGAAAATAAGTAGAGAAATATGTGAGGATTTTTTCAAAACAAAACCAAAACTAAAGCCTGGAGGAATAAATGAAATTCTAGAGGCTATAGAGTATCATGATGACAAATCTTACAGGAATGAGGTTTTTGCAAAGACTCCCAATAAATTTGACACATTATCCATTTTAAGTATTGCTGATGATTTAGACTCATTTGGTTTTTTTGGTGTCTTCCGTTTCTGGGAAATCAATGTATTAAGGGATTACCCTATTGAGAACATTCCACAAAAAGTTTTAACCAGCTTAAAATCACGCATAAATCACCTTAATTCAACATCTTCGTTTTGCCCTAAATTCCTTGATCATCAGGAAGCCAGATACCAAATCACCAGAAATTTCTTTTTAGACCTTGAGGAAAATTACCAGTTGAGTAAAAACAGTAATATTAATCTATTGGCTCAAGATATTGTTGAATTATTTAATGAAATCATAATTCAGGGAAAGAATTCACCTGATAAAATTCTACCTTTGATTCAAACTGCCAGTTTAGACAGTGAAGTACATAGGTTTTTCAAGAATCTTATAAAGGATTACAATCATCAAAACTCTCAATAAACCTTATTTATATTGTCAAAATTGAATTATTAAATCCTGAAAAATAACAATTACCTTCAACACCTTAATTTAACAATCATTTCATATGAGAACACTTTTATTGATCCTATTCATCGGTTTCATAAGTTTATATTCAAATTTCGATCTTCATGCACAAATTTCATTGCGTTATGAAAACAATGAGACCCTTACATATGATGAAGTCATAGAAGCCTATAAATATCTTGATGAAAAATACAAAACTGCTAAATTATTAACAGTTGGAGAAACTGATATAGGTAAACCCCTCCACTTATTCGTCATGTCAAAAGATTCAGATTATGATCCGGAATCGATCCATAAAAAAGGCAGATGTGTAATTTTTGTTAACAATGGTATTCATCCTGGGGAGCCTCCCGGGATTGATGCAAGTATCCAATTCGCCATTGATGTTCTTGACAATAAGGCTAAAATGAATAAGTACCTGGATAATTGCGTAATTTGTATAATTCCAGTGTATAATATTGGTGGATGTTTGAACCGAAGTCCCTACCATAGAACCAACCAGGATACTCCTCCTGAATCAGGTTTCCGGGGAAATGGTAAAAATCTCGACCTAAATCGTGATTTTATTAAAATGGACAGTAAAAATGCCAGATCACTGGTTCAAACATTTCATACATGGAAACCTGAAGTATTCCTTGACACACATACTACAAACGGTTCTGATCATCAATACACATTGACTTTGATAGCAACTGTTTTTCAGAGGCTTCCTGAACCTATGAGTTCTTATTTCAAAGAAAACATGGTTCCTTCCCTTTACAATAAAATGAAAACCTCCCCGTATGAAATGATTCCATATGTAAACTGGAACACACGTAATGCTGATGATGGCATTTCTGCCTATTTCGATGCTCCCAGAGTTTCCACCGGATTTGCATCGCTATTTAACACCTATGCATTCATGACTGAAAATCACGTATATAAGCCATTCTCGGACCAGGTGAAGTCAGTATATCATTTTCTCTCCGCATTGGCTGAATTTTCAAATGCAAATTATAAAGAGATTATTAAAACAAAAAAACAAGCTGATAAAATTTCTGCCAATGAAAAGCTCTTTATTTCGAGCTGGAGGCTAAATAAAAACCTCAAAGAGATGTTGCTATTTAAAGGCTACAATGGAGAAATGAAAAAAAGTCCTCTTACAGGAAACATGAATTATCATTACGATATAAATTCCCCATATATTAAAGAGGTTCCTTTTTATCAATACTTTACACCTGGAGACACTATTCAGAAGCCTAAAATGTACATAATTCCACAGGCTTGGGAAAAAGCAATAGAATACCTAATGTTAAATGGAGTTAGACTATCCAGGTTACAAAAAGATATGAAAATTGAAGTAGAAGCTTACTACCTGGAGTCATTTAAATATTCGCAAAGGCCAGGGAATGGTCATTTCAGAATAAATGAAATAAAAACCAATCGGGAGAACCAGACGATTCAATTCTACAAAGGAGATTATATAATTGAAATGGACCAACCAACCAATAGGTTTATAATGGAAGTATTAGAACCTACAACTATTGACTCTTATATAAGTTGGAATTTCTTTAATCCTATATTTGACCGTCGGGAATATTTTTCCCCCTCCGGATTTGAAAAAAAGGCAATGAATTATCTTGAAAGTAACCTAGATTTAAAACAAAAATTCGAAGAGAAGAAAGCCAATGATCCGGATTTTGCTGAAAATGGTTATTCACAGATGGGTTTCATTTATACTAATTCTCCATACTACGAAAAAAGCCATAAGAGATACCCGGTTTACAGAATAAACAATACTATTAATCTACCGTTTGAATAAAGTGGGTGGTGGATTCAAAAACAGGTTTTTTATTTCACTTTAAAATCAAGCAATAAGTTATCCTCAATATAGGCTTGAAGGCGATCATTCTTTTTCACGGGACCAACCCCTGCAGGAGTCCCAGTAAATATAAGATCACCCGTTTTAAGAGTAAAGAACTGTGATAAATATGATATTAACTTATTGAATGAGAAAATCATATCACCCGAATTTCCTTGCTGAACGGCACCATTATTGATATCTAGGTGAAATTTGATATTGTTCAAATCTGAAAAGTTTTCTTTGGGAAGGAATTCCCCCAAAGGCGCAGAATTCTCAAAGGCCTTGGCTATTTCCCAGGGTAGTCCTTTGCTTTTACATTCTTTTTGCAGATCTCTGGCTGTAAAATCTATTCCAATTCCAATTTCGTTATAGTATCTATATGCAAATTTTTCAGCAATATTCTTTCCAAGCTTCGATATTTTAAGAACCAGTTCGACCTCATAATGCACATCCTTAGAGAAATCTGGCAAAAAAAAGGGTTTGTTGTTCTTCAAAATTGAAGAATCAGCTTTCATGAAAAATACCGGTTTTTCAGGAAGTGGGTTATTCAATTCCTTGGCATGTTCGCTATAATTTCGCCCTATACAAATAATTTTCACAATATTTCTGTTAAAAGGTTTGTTTCAAGTATACTTAAGTAGAAAGCAGCTCCTTTTACTTTCCAAACCCACGCATTTTTATTTCTGTCACTACATTTTTTGTGTACAGGGGGAAATCGCCATTTATAATCCAGCCATAATAACCCGGTTCATCTTTTAAAACTTGCTCAACAGATTTCCCTTTGAATTTACCAAAATTAAAAACCTCAACCCCTTTGTCATTATAAATAACTCTTCCAGCAAAATCTACATTTTTGGTGTGAGCGGAAAATTGAGATAAATACTGCATATCGTTCTCAAGATTATCATAATGACCCAACTGAGCTTTCAAAACTTCATATGTTGCTATGGTATCAGCTTGTGCGCTATGGGCATCCGTCAAGTCTTTTGAACAGTAGAACTTATATGCTGCACTTAGGGTTCTTTGTTCCATCTTATGGAATATAACCTGAACATCAACTACCTTTCTCTTCTTAAAATTAACTTCAACACCAACCCTTAAGAACTCTTCAGCAAGTAAAGGAACATCAAACTTATTACAGTTGTATCCACCCAGGTCACATCCTTCGATAAACTTCGCTAGCTTTTTCGCAACCTCTTTAAAGCTTGGTGCATTTTTCACATCCTGGTCGGTGATACCATGTATTTTAGAAGATTCTTGCGGTATCGGGATTCCGGGATTTATTCTTTCGGTTAGAACTTCCTCCTCGCCCTTGGGAGAGATTCGTAATATCGATATTTCAACAATTCGATCGGAAACAATATTTATTCCAGTAGTTTCAAGATCAAAAAAAGCAATTGGGTTATTAAGATTTAATTCCACAAGTCAAATGATTTAATGATTTAAAAAAAGAGCATGTAGCTTCAATCACAATATAGTTTCAAAATGATATATTTGAAACCATGCTTTAGATTAAAAAAGATTTATTAATGTAAAAGACTTTATCAGACACCTATCATCATGGGCATCAGCAACATAAGGACATCCTCTTCCTCGATCTCCCTTTCCGCTGGTACCATTATCCCTGCTCTGGATGGATCAGATAACTCAAATACAACCTCATCTGAAGGTAGATTAGATAATATCTCAATTAAAAATACAGATTTAAAACCAATCTCCATTTCATCTCCCTCATATTGACAATTTAGTCTCTCATATGCAGAAATAGAAAAATCTATATCCTGAGCTGATACGGTTATCTGGTTTCCGCTTAATTGTAGTTTCACAAGGTTACTAGCCTGATTTGAAAAGACTGACACACGTTTCAATGTATTATAAAGCTCAACACGGTCAATTCTTAGTTTATTCGGGTTATCATTTGGAATAACTGAGTTATAACTAGGATAGTTGCCTTCAACCAATCTGCATACCAATTTAAAATCAGATAATACAAAACAAGCATTTTTTTCGTCAAATTCTATTGTAACCTGGTTATCTTCTCTAGGCAAAATAGATTTTAATAGAGATGCAGGTTTTTTTGGAAGAATAAATGAAGCATCCTGATCAGCTTTTGCGTCGGTACGTTTGTAGCGCACTAATTTATGTGCATCAGATGATACAAAAGTTATACTCTCTGTCGATAATTCAAGAAATATTCCGTTCATAACGGGCCTTAATTCATCATCAGCTGTCGCAAATAGTGTCTTACTAATTCCAGACAATAAAACATCCGGACTCATTGCCAGCTTAACCTTTTTATCGTCTTTTAATATAGGTAGCTGAGGATAATCAAATCCTTTTTGACCAACAATATTAAACCGGCCATTTTCTGAAATAATTACAACTGCCAGGGTATCCTGGTTAATATCAAATGTAAGGGGTTGATCGGAGAACTCCTTTAAGGTATCATTAAGAATTTTTGCCGGAAGAGCTATACTTCCAGAATCACTTGCATTCTCTACCGTTAATTTGGTGCTCAGGGTTGTTTCCAGATCTGATGCAGTTATTTGCAGATCATTTCCTTCCAGATTAAATAAGAAGTTATCGAGAATTGGCAATGTGTTTTTAGCACTTATTACCCGACCAATAGCCGTAAGATGACTAAGTAATTCAGAACTTGAGATTACAAATTTCATATTCTAAGCAGTTTTACAAATGTGTCAAAAAAAGTTTGAATTGAGAATAATCACTATTCAAAACATACAACCCTATAGTTATGAGATAGATACGATAATTAAATTTAAATCCAGTAGCTTCCCCTTTAATTATTAAATATATGGCAATATGAGTTATCAATAATACAAAAAAAAACAGTAGCGACAAATATAAAACCAAGCCTTTTTTCAAGGATTTATAAAGGTAACAGGCCTGAATATTTGGAGTTTGAATTAGACTTTTAGCGAATAAAATAATCAATCCCTTTTAAGAGAGGATCAATTGCAAAATACTTTATAAGGACAATTTCATTTTCCCATGAAATACTTGCGTAAGCATAATTATTATCGATTATTGCTGAATCTTTATCGAGATAAACCGGAAATACTTTAATAAGTTTCTCTTTATTATTAATATCCTTCACATTAATTGTATATAAAGCTGGATCTTCTAATATTGAATTAGTTAAAGCTACTTTATCCGAATCTAAAAACTTTTCAAAGCCAATAGAGTGAAAATAGCTAAGATACCTGATAATCTGACCTGAATCAGCATTTTCAATAATCCTTCTGGAATCAAATTCTTCAAGAACATAAACTCCTGACCCGGTTCTATTTATTCTGAATGAATTCAGGGGTTCAATTCCACTAATAAATTCAACTGACAAAATATCACTAAGCTTATAATCAAAAATTACATGCGGTTTCCAATAATTTGATCTGGTTGTATAAAATACCCCAATATCTCCAGGATATCCGGGAACATGCATAATATAATTAGCCTTCCCTCCTTTAGTCATGATATTCCCGTAAGGATTTGTTGAAACCTTATAAACCTGATAATTCTTCAAGGTTTTTAAGGCACTTTTTACACTGATACTAACCTCCTCTATATCACCATCAAGTAACATATTTTCAAGCACACTCTTATCAATCGGTGATTTTACCTCTAGATCTGTCAGGGTTTTAATCAAGGCATTCACTGCATCCATTCTGGCTTCCTCAATTCCATTTAGCATCCAACCGACTTTTGTTTTTTCGAGGCTCACAGCACCAGTATTCGATTTGATTATTATCTTTTTAATCTTTTCGGGGTTCTTTACGGCAAACTCAGGCACCTGGTCCAGAAGAGTTCTGGATATAATAACAACTCCGGCTAATAATAATAACAGGGAAAAAAGAATTAATACAAGCTTTTTTTTATCCACTTTCAGTTTTCAATGTGAATATATGAAAATTAATTTTCGAACTCTAAAACCGCAATATTAAGAAGTCTACAACGCAGTATATTTCCTTTTTTTCCATATACCTAGAATCGATCCAAAAATCACTACCAATAGAATTGGCAACAACGTATTTATTAGCTGCCAGCTAAATCTACCAGCACTTATTTTTGATTTATCTAACAATCGTATACGTAGCTCCCTGGATCTAAGCTGCATCAATCCCGGATCATCAACCAGATAGTTTACACAGTTAACAATAAAATCTTTGTTACCATATGTCTGTTGAGTAAACCTGTCTTTTCCCAGCTCCATAGCAACAACCCTATCTCCCTGAATACGAACCTCATTCCGAATGATATCTCCATCAGATACAACAATCATTTTTGCAGGTTTACCATTTTCGATAAAATCCTGCTCAATTCCGGGAACAATGGATGAGACCATTCTATTGCGAAACGCAGATTCAAATTCACCTTCAACCAGTATGGCTACTGGTATATTTTTTAAGGTAAAATCACTTTCCGGTGGAGGTTTTCTTAAATCATTTAAATTAATAAGATTTGGAACACCAAATGTTTTAGTATAAGGCGAGGTAGTTAGCAGAACAGAGCTTCTCGTTTTTCCATTGCCTGATATAGTATCGATTGAACTTGTGAACTCTGATTTAATAAGATTTAGATTTCGAGAAATGGAGTGGTTTTGACCTTGTAAAAGTGGGGAAAACAACCATGGCATTGGGGTATATTGTGGAGGATTCCCTACAATGGCAGTATTTATTGGTATTCTTGCACACTGAATATCCTGAAGCAGATTGGGATTGATACGTACTCCATATTTAAATAATTGGTCATCCAAATTATTCTGTCTTATAAAAGCCAGGGTAACACTTGAGTTAATCAAGCTATCCATATCAACTGCTACGGGATCTAATAACCACAAAAGGCTTCCTCCATTCATCAAATATTGATCAAGAATTAGTTTATCAGCTTCAGTAAATTTCTCAGTAGGCTTTGCAATAATTACTGCTTTGTATGCATCCAACACCCCAGGTTTGCCTCCAATAATACCCCTATCAATAGTATAATAACGGGAAAGTTCTTTTGAGGCATCCTCCACCTCAGGCTCAAAAAGTTCACCATGCCCTTCAATAAATGCAACTTTATAAATAGTATCTGTACTAAGTGTCTTTATAGCTCGCACTAACTCATATTCTAATCCCTCAATTGAACGGTTTAGATTTTCACTTGCTCTCAAATTTGGATTACTCTTTAATAGATTCAGTGGCATCTCCAAACCATTATAATTAAGAATTGCTCCAGGAAAAATAATTTTTTGAGACTTCCCTCCTTCCTCATCATTTGATTGAACATTTATTGGCTGTAGCCCTTTTTCATAAAGATCCTCAAAAACCTTATCTCTCAAACCCTTATCAGTTTCCTCAGCAGGATTTATAAACTCATATCTCAGCTTCCTTTTTGATCGTACTCTAAATTCATCAAGCATCTCAGCCACTGATGTACGCATTTTTTTAAATCCAATTGGCATTTCACCATCCAGGTATACCTGAACGTATACTTCACCTGGGAGGTTTTCAAGAACTTCAAGAGTAGTATATGAAAGGGTATATCTTTTTTCAGAGGTTAAATCTATTCTGAAAAACCAAATTGAGGATAGATATCCAACAATTGCAATTATTACAATTACAGCAATAAGCTGCAAAATATTCCGTATTATTCTCTCTCTCTTTTTCAAGATACTGTAAGCAAATTATATTTTAAGACCATTTCCTGCTTTGCAGGACAAACTTGGTTGTAAATATGAAAAGTATTATAATTCCAAGGAAATAAACTATATCTCTTGAATCAATCACTCCACGGCTCATCGATTTATAGTGTTCGTTTATCCCAATTGCTGCAATTAATTGATTTACTGATTGAAATAAAGGTAATGAGCTTATTGAATCAAAGCCTGTATACAATATAAAACTTAATAGAATAGCAAATAAAAATGAAATGATCTGATTATCAGTAAATGAAGAAGTAAACAAACCAATTGCCACATATACACCTGCAAGAAAGAATAAACCAATAAAAGATCCCCAGAAACCACCAACATCGATATTTCCCATAGGACTTCCCAGCAAATAAACTGAAATGTAATAAATCAAGGTAGGAAGCAAAGAGAACACAACCAGCATCAGACCTGCAAAATACTTGGCCAGAATAACTTCGAGGTCACTTAAAGGCTTTGTGAACAGTAGTTCAATGGTGCCTGTCCTGCGTTCTTCTGAAAACATCCGCATTGTAATGGCCGGGATAAGAAACAGAAATACCCAGGGGGCAATAAAAAACAATGTATCAAGTGATGCATAACCACTATCAAGAACATTCAAATCGCCAGGGAAAACCCAAATAAACAGACTATTTGCAAGCAAAAATATTGCTATTACAACATATCCGGTAAGGGCACTAAAAAACGAACTTATTTCTTTTCTAAATAGAGCCAGCATTCTAGAAATTTAATTCTCAAAAATAAAGATTTTGTTCAATTAATTGTATTTACTAATTATTCAGATACGATTTTATTTAAATGAGGTTTACAATAGAAGTTTTAGAACAATTATTATAAATGCTGATAGGATTGTTGCTCCGACTATTCCACGAGCCGACTTCAAATAGTTTAACCATATAAAAATAAAAAATAGCAGTAGGTTAGGTATCACTGCAAGGCTTAATAATTTAGTAAAAACAGGTGATTGGTAAATTTTCTGAAAATATTCAGTTAGACTTAGAGAACCAGACAACACCAGATATATCCCCAAAAAACTTAAAACAGGTAATAAAAGGCCCAGTATCACACCGAATAATTGATTATTGAATTTACTCTTCATAAATCTAGTATTATACCTAATTAAAATTTTCTTTTTTCTAATTCCGGCATAAAATCAAAACAAGTATAATCAACCCGGATCGGAACAATTGATACAAAGCCATTTTTAAGGGCCCATTCATCGGTATCAACAGCTTCCGGTTCCTTGTTATTAAAATACCCTGTAAGCCAGTAATAATCCCTATTGAAAGGATCAGTTCTCTTGTCAAATTCCTCCTGCCAGAATCCTTTCGTCTGTCTACAAATTTTTATCCCCTTGATTTCATTTTCTTTAATTGCCGGAATATTTACATTCAGACAAATTTCGGTTGGGATCCCATTTTTTAACACTTCTCTTAAAACTCTCTTAACAATATCCCTTGCAACATTAAAATCTGCATTTGGAGAATAGTCTAGTAATGAGAATCCTACAGAATGAATATTGTTTACCCCTCCTTCAATTGCAGCCGCCATTGTTCCTGAATAAATAACACTTACTGAGGCATTTGAACCATGGTTAATACCGGACAAAAGTAAATCTGGTTTCCTATCCAGCAGTTGGTTCAATGCCAGTTTAACGCAATCGACAGGTGTTCCTGAGCAGGAATATATCTTTAAACCTTCTTCTTCATGTCTGCTGTTTAACCTGATTGGTTGTTTTATTGTAATGGCATGTGACATTCCAGATTGACTATCTTCTGGGGCCACCACCACCACTTCACCGAATTCCTTTACCACATCAATCAGGGTTTTCAATCCTCCGGCATGAACACCATCATCGTTGGTAACTAAAATTAATGGTTTTCTATCTTTCATAATTAAATTTAAAAAACGGTACAAAGATATGTAAATCTGTCTATTCTGATAATTTAGATTTATTGATTCAATAGGAATACTAAGAATTTTAACGCAGGAGTATCTATCAAGGTTAATATCTCGACTTTGTTGCTCCATTAAATCAAAAGACTTCAATCTTTTCATTCTGAGTATTTTCATTATTTTTGTGTTTTGATCAGACAGGCTTTCTGCAATAAGAAAACATATCTTTAAAGTTTGCTAAACACCTAAATAGACCTGGACCTTCTGCACTAGTCGTTGTTTGACAATCAAATATTTACGAGTTCTAATTAATTAATCATTCATAGTGAAAATCTCATATAACTGGCTTAAACAGTACATTAAAACCGATCTGTCTACTCACAACTTGGCAGAAATCCTTACAAATACCGGACTTGAGGTAGAAGGTATAGAATCCTTTGAATCAGTAGAAGGTGGATTGAAAGGCGTGGTAGTTGGGGAAGTAAAATCAGCCAGCAAACATCCCAATTCTGACAAGCTTATTCTATCAGAGGTAGATTTGGGAGATGGGAATATAGTTTCAATTGTATGTGGCGCACCGAATTTAAAAGCCGGACAAAAAGTCCCTGTGGCAACAATTGGCTCCACACTTTATAAAGATGGTGATTCATTTAAAATTAAAAAGTCAGTAATTCGAGGAGAAACTTCTGAAGGGATGATTTGTGCCGAGAATGAATTGGGCCTGGGTGATTCCCATGAAGGAATAATGGTTCTGGATGCCGAAACACCTGCTGGTACTGAGGCTTGCGAATATTTCAATGTTGAGACTGATACTGTATTTGAAATAGGTTTGACTCCGAATAGAATTGATGGGGCTTCCCATTATGGAACGGCCAGGGATTTAGCCGCTTATCTAAACCAATTTGAAACTATAAAAGCCTCCCTACCGTCCGTTGAAGAATTTAAAATTGATAATAATGATCTTGAAATCCCAGTGATAGTTGAGACTGAAAAAGCTTGCCCACGATATACCGGATTGACTATTTCTGGTATTAAGGTAGGCACCTCTCCCGTATGGTTACAAAATCGATTAAAGTCAATTGGATTAGTTCCTATAAACAACATTGTTGATATAACGAATTATGTTTTACATGAAACCGGTCAACCACTTCATGCATTTGATGCAGCTAAAATATCCGGGGGAAAAGTTGTAGTAAAAACCTTGCCTGAAAACACTAAGTTTATTACACTAGACGAGAATGAAAAAAAACTAACAGGCGAAGATTTAATGATATGTGATTCTGAAAAAGGAATGTGCATTGCTGGTATATTTGGCGGGATTCAATCAGGTGTGACTACAGATACAAATTCGATATTTTTAGAAAGTGCTTATTTTGACCCAGTTTACATAAGAAAAACATCAAAACATCATTTATTGAATACAGATGCATCTTTTCGATTTGAACGAGGTGCTGATCCGGAGATGACTATTTATGCCTTAAAAAGGGCTGCCTTGCTAATTAAGGAAATAGCAGGAGGTAAAATTAGTTCTCAAATCCAGGATGAATATCCAAATCCTTTTAAGCCGGATGTAGTAAAACTATCCTTTGCTCATCTCAACCGATTAATTGGGATGAAGATTCCTGTTGAAAATGTAAAACGAATATTATTATCTCTTGATATGGAGATAATTGAGGATTCGAAAGAATTCTTAATGGTAAAAGTTCCTCTTTACAGGGTAGATGTTACAAGAGAAGCAGATGTTATCGAAGAGGTATTGAGAATATTTGGTTACAATCAGGTAGAGATAAACCCCAAAAGTGTTGGCTCCTTAAACCACTTTGATAAACCAGATAAAGAAAAAATTACAGATAATATTTCAACTTTACTTACTTCTAACGGGTTTTACGAAATAATGGCAAATTCTCTCACTAAGAGTGAATATTATGATAAGTCCAATGCTTTTAATGGAAAAGAATCAGTAGGGCTATCCAATCCCTTAAGTCAGGATTTGAATACCATGAGACAATCTCTCATTTTTGGTGGATTAGAAACCATTCTATACAATATCAATAGGAAGCGTAGCAACCTGAAGTTATTTGAATTTGGCTCCTGCTATTGGCTTAGCGAAAAGGGAAATTCCAATTCTATCCTAGGTAATTATTGTGAAGAAGAAAGACTGGCAATTTTTATTACAGGTAATAAAAATGAAGAGTCCTGGCAAGTAAAATCTTCTGAAAGCGATTGGTATTTCCTTAAGGGAGTTGTCCACTTAGTTTTAAACCGTATTGGTGTCAAGGATGATGACATATCAGTTTCGGATGAGCTTGGTCCTCTTTTTAATAGTGGACTCATGTATACTCTGAACAAAAAAGAGCTAGTCAGATTTGGAATAGTTTCCAGTGATATTTTACAGTCATTTGACATTAGCCAAAATGTACTTTATGCTGAATTTAAATATAGTACTTTACTCGAAGTAGTGAAGAATGCAACTATTCGATTTCAACCAGTGGCAAAATATCCTGAAGTAAAGCGAGATTTAGCTCTACTGCTTGATAAGAGCATACAATTTAATCAGATTCGTGATCTCGCTTATAAAACAGAAAAGAAATTGCTCAAAAACGTTCATGTATTTGATGTATATACAGATCCAAAAATAGGCGAGAATAAGAAATCTTATGCGGTGAATTTCACCCTTCAGGATTCGAATAAAACACTTACAGATAAACAAATTGACAAAGTTATGCGGAATCTGATGAATGTTTTTAAGAATAATCTTGATGCTGTAATCAGATAGTTCATGGGTGAAATAATTTTAAGTAGAGTTGATATTACCTTGCTGGATGTAGATGCCATTGTAAACGCAGCTAACAATTCTCTTTTAGGCGGTGGTGGAGTTGATGGAGCCATTCATAGAGCTGCAGGGCCTGAACTACTTTATGAATGTAGACAACTAGGAGGATGTGAAACAGGCGAGGCCAAGATCACGAGGGGTTTCCACCTGAAAGCTAAATACATTATCCATACAGTTGGCCCTGTGTGGAAAGGTGGCCATTTTGGAGAAGAACAGCTTCTATCAAATGCCTATAAGAACAGCTTAAAATTAGCCAAGGAAAACAAGATTTCGACAATTGCCTTTCCTAACATTAGTACGGGTGTATATAATTTCCCAAAAGAAAAAGCAGCCGAAATTGCTATTCAAGAAACCTCAAAATTCCTCCAGGAAAATCCTGATATAAAGATTTTAATATTCTCAATTTTTGACGAGGAGAACTATCAAATTTACAAGAAGCTTTTATAAAAGATCTTTGATAATGTTAAAGCAATCATTTCAAACAGCAGGAAAATTCCTCTCCCTAGTAAAATTCAGTCATACAATATTCGCAATGCCTTTTGCCTTAATTGGTTTCTTTCTTGCAATCCGGATGAATCATATTGAGTTTAACTGGGTGATTCTTCTCCTTATTATTCTATGCATGGTGTTTGCACGAAATGCAGCCATGGCATTCAACAGGTATGCCGATAAAGAAATCGATAATCTAAATCCAAGAACTGCTATAAGGGAAATTCCAGCGGGCATTATAAAACCCAGATCTGCTTTATTATTTACAATTTTGAATGCCCTTCTTTTCATAGCAACAACCTGGTTTATAAATCCCTTAACCTTTAAGTTATCTCCTGTGGCACTTCTTGTTATTTTGGGGTATAGCCTTACAAAGAAATTCACTTCATTGTGCCATTTTATATTGGGCCTTGGACTTTCTTTAGCACCCATTGGGGCTTACATATCGGTAACAGGCAAATTTAATATTATCCCAATAATGTTTTCCTGTGTGGTATTCTTCTGGGTGAGCGGCTTCGACATCATTTATGCATTGCAGGACGAAGAGTTTGATAAAAGTAAAGACTTAAAATCAATGCCTGTTCTCATGGGTAAAAAGAATGCTTTACTCTTATCTTCAGCTGCACATCTGATTGCGGCAATATTCGTAATTTTGCCAGGTATTTTAGCTCATTTTGGGACATTCTACTGGTTAGGTGCCATAATATTTATTGGACTCCTTTTTTACCAACACTTACTTGTAAAGCCGGACGATTTAAGTAAAGTGAATCTTGCTTTTTTTACCACTAACGGTTTTGCAAGTGTAATTTTCGCATTCTTCACTATTTTAAGCTTGTACTTTTAACTTTTGTATTATCTTCCTAATTTTGATATGCTTTCATATTTTTTCCTGGTAGGACTATTCTATTTTTTGGTTTGAAATTATTTGAAGATAACCAATAATTAAGTTTTGGTGAGACACTTTGAGAAGATTGGGATTGTAATTCTTATTGGCCTGTTGAGCTTCCTCTTACACCGGAAAGAAATAAATGAGTTTCCTTCCTATATGCACGCATGGGCTCAGTCTGATCATTATGCTATTGCTATTGGGTTTACTCAAAACAATCTTAATTTCTTCCTCCCTCAAACCTACAATCTGAATCCTCAGTTTCCAGGAAAATTCAGAATCCCAAAAGATAATGGGATTACAGCTGTGGATTTTCCGATCCATCAATTTCTGCCTGGAATAGCGATGAAGTTATCTGGGGAAATAGCCCCCTGGTATTTTAGAATATACCTACTCATTTATAGTCTAATAGGCCTGCTATACTTATACCTGCTGAGCAACTTATTCATTAAGAACAAAATCCAATCTTTGTTTATAACGATATTTGCTCTTACCTCACCAATATATCTATATTATCAGGCAGGATTTTTACCTACCATACCATCTCTTTCAAACTTATTTATTGCCCTGTATTTTTATTTTAAATACAAATCATCTGAAAATCAAAAAGACTTCTTCACCAGTGTATTTTTTCTAGCATTAGCATCCTTAAGTAGAACACCTTTTTCGATTTTTTACATTTCTATAATAGGAATCGAGATTATTCAAGCCATAAAATATAAAAGATTTAATTATAGGGTTTTCATTCCTCTCCTTAGCGGTGCCTTGATCATGGCTGGTTACTTTCTATACAACATGCACTTACGTGATATATATGGTTCTGTATTTTTAGCACAACCTTTACCACCTGATAACTTGAATGATGCTTTAAGCCTTATTAATCAAACTCTTAAAAATTGGCTCTTCCAATACTTTACCATATATCATTACATTTTCATCTCGCTATTAATATGCCTCTTACTTTTTAGTTTTGCTTCTCAAAAAAGACAATTTACAAACAGGCTTCAGAATCAATTGATTTCTTATATTTTACTTACACTACCCATTACAACAATTTACTTCATCCTCATGCTGAAGCAATTCCCGGCCCATGATTACTATTTTCTTGACACATTTTATCCACTTTGGATCCTGGGAATAATAGGGCTTTTAAGCTTTCTTATAATCAAAACCAATACTACAAAAAGATTAAGCCTTTTAGTCCTCAGTATATTCTGCTTTGGATTTATTCTAAAATCAAATAACATTCAAAAGTTAAGACGACAAACAGGTGATTGGGATAATATAGAAATTACCAAACAAAACTTCACTGATTCCGAGAAGTTCTTAAATTTTCTTAATATTTCTAAATCTGCCAAAATTTTAGTCATTGATTCCTATACCCCAAATATTCCATTCATATTAATGAAAAGAAAAGGGTATGGAATAATGGCAACAACAGAAGAAAACATCAAAAACTCGATTATTTGGAAGTACGATTATATAGTAATACAAGACTACTTCTTAATGACAGACGTAATTAGATAATACCCTCAGTTGGTTAATCAGATCGAAAAAATTGGAGGGAATGGAAAAATCTCAGTATACAAGAAACTGGATACCCCGAAGTATACAAGCATTGATGATTTTCTCAAATATAATGTTAGAAGTCCAATCCTAAAAAGTGTATTGAACTTTGATTCAATTCCAGAAGAAAGCTGGCAGAATATTACTACAAACCCATCCAAATACAATGAGAGTGAAGTTGGCATGTTAACTGAAAATGATGAGTTTGGAATTACTTTTTCCCACCAAAACTTAAAGATACTTACAACGAAACAAAACACACTACTTTTAAAAGGTCAGTTTCAAGCTGAAGATGATATTGATAGAGTCTGGGCGGTTGTATCAGTTGAAAGCGGCAACGAATTAAAATTCTATAGGCGCATCGACCTCGGAACTCAGATTGATAATACTCACAGTTGGGAAAGATTATATTTCATTTTTACACCCATCCCAAAGATAGAAAATGATAAAAATGAACTTAAGGTATATATCTGGAATGAGGGAAGAAATAATTTGTTCTACGATGATATTACAATTGAACTTTATTAATCAGGATTCTGCAAAGCTATAATTACACCAATGAAAGGATTTTGTCGATAATGAAAATTAATTGGTAATGATTACATAAATATTATCTTTGTACTTTATATTTTAATCTATTCTTTTTTTATTATGAACATTTATGTAGGAAATCTTAATTACGGCATTACAGAAGACGAATTAAGAGAAGTTTTTGAAAAGTATGGTGAAGTTACTTCTGCAAAGATAATTTCTGACAAGTACTCAGGAAGAAGTAAAGGGTTTGGCTTCATTGAGATGACAAACGATGAAGAGGCAAAGGAAGCAATTGAGAACATCGATGGCACTGATGTTAAAGGTAGAAATATCAAAGTTAATCAGGCCAGGGAACGCAACGATAATTTCAAAAGCAATTAATAAGTAAATAGAATCTAACAGATTCTGTTCTTTTGTTGTTTTTAAAAAGGAAGGTTAATATATCTTATTAAGATATATATTATAACGACCGTGTAATCAATCGTTATATTTCTGACCTTTTATTTTGAAATAAGCTTCGGTTTTTTAGAAGAATTTGAAAAACCATTGCATGTTATATTAATGTTTAATTCTCACTTTTGAAGTGAGAATTTCTTTTTTAGTATATACCCGAACCAGGTACAGTCCTTCAGATAGACTATTTGTTTTAATTGTAATACTTCCTTTACTAGCAGCTAGTATTCTCTCCAAAACTTTCTTACCAAGAACATCATAAAGCTCAACTTGCTCAATTTCAAGTCCATCTTCCTTAGCTTGAATTGTAAAATATCCTGAAGTAGGATTAGGATAAATATCAAATACTTTATCCACACTCCGTATGTTCCTTATCTTTAAACCTGTAGGACTATAGCCATCCAATGACTGAATATTTGTAGTATCAGGGTCAAGCCAATATTTCAATTGTTCCTTATTGCTAGAATATTTGTCCCAGGAATCTGAAAATTTAGCGTAATAAGCATCCGCAGATGTACAATTAGCAATTATGCTCCCTCCTGTTAGGTCACCTACAATATGATGATTTTGATTAAAAAGAGGGCTCCCGGAGGAACCACCCTGAGTAATTCCAGATGACCAGTTTTCAATGTACCAGTGGGTACTGTCATCAAAATCAAACTCATAAATAAAATCATCTGTTGTGGCTGGGAAATTGTAAAAAGATATCTTTTTCACATCCCCTAAAGGATGATGAATGCCTGTAGAATTTTCAGGAGGGTCAGGTGTTGCATCCCAGCCAGCAAAATATGGTTCGTAGTCCAAAGGAACTGACTGGCTCATTTCCAACAATGAAAAATCTAGTTTATTTGTTGTTGCCCTTAATTCTGAACCTGATATTGTTTGGGAAATATCTCCATCCGGTCCGTTGCAGCTTGGACTTTCGTAGTTAAAATAAAAAATTGCCGTTTGAGCTTCATTAATAGTAGGAATACAGTGATTTGCTGTTAGGAAATAGGGAATACCATCGCTATTAGTGTTGTTTATGAGTGATCCAGTGCATAGGTAAGAGTTTCCACTAAGATTTGTATAAATAATTCTACATACTGCATGCTTCTCAATCTGCCAATCATCAGCTACGGAACAAATAATGTCCTTATTGCATTTTTCAGAAAGTCCAAACCGGTTATCATTGATGCCAAAAATATCTCTATATCCATGACCTATTTCCCCTATACTTAACATTCCAGAAAAAGAAGCATCTTTCGGCTCATAGTATTCAACAAAAATTTCATCTCCAACTACGGGCGCAACACCAAGGCCTCCCCAGGCCTTATTATTCTCATCAGTAAATGCTCCTAAAATGTGTGTTTTTTCAGCATTGTAAATATATACGGTGGCCCCTGGGGGCAAATTATATTGGCTAAAAATCAAGTGCATTGAATGCGCACCTACCGATTTAAGTCTTACCTGCCAGATCCTGCCTTTATCAACTTCATACCATCTCCCAGAATTTTCAGTTGAAAGGTTGACTTTAAAATTGCTAGAAAACCGGAATGGATAACCATCCTGGGAATCAATAAATTCATCTTCTTCCAGGAGAGCATCAACATCTAAGGCCGGCATTATCTCAACAGGAATTATATTACTGGATTTCAAGCTTGTATTAAAACTCAGGGGTAAACCACCCTGACTAATTTGAGCGTTTAATTGACAGTAACTTGAAGCAAACAAAATAAAAAACACAATCAAGCCTCTTATCCGAATTATATGTATTGTTGAAGCGATATTTTTCATATATCCAAAATTTTATTCTAATAAACCATCAATAGAGTTGCATACAAATATTAAAATTTCACAATATATTTTAAATACAAATCTACTTTTTACATTTCTATTTTTCTCTTTTTATGATTTGATTTCCTGAGCCCCCCAAATTCATACCCAAATCAATAAAAATATAAACTTATGGCGTTCTATAGGTAAATTTTCCTTAATTACATTTATTTACCCGAAAAAATACTTGTTGAAATTTAGATTCCAATAATTATCAAAATAAGGTACCATTTTCCAAGCTTCATAAAACATTCTTTTTGATGAATGCAAATTTGAAAAAGAATACGGCTTATTCCAACTCATTTAGACTTTTTTCTCATAAAAAATCAATATGGAAAATATTGTTAAATTATTCTACTTTTGCATAATTATATAATTCACATTGAAAATAATTATAGCCATGAAAAAAATTCCTATGTATCTTTTAGTCCTGATGCTAATATCCTCCTGTAGCACGTTAAAGGTAAGCCAGGAATTTGATAAAAGTATTGATTTCACGAAATACAAAACTTTTAGTATTCATACCTGGAATGACGAAAATTCAGCCTTAATTAACAGATTTGATCAGGAAAGATTGATCTCCGCGCTTGCGGACCAACTTAAGAAAAGAGGTTATGCTCAGGTCAATCAGGATGGAGATATCGAGGCTGATATTTTTTTAATTCTTGACAGGAAGCAATCTACAACAGCCTATTCCAGTTATTACGGGGGCGGTTATTGGTCAGGGTATGGGTATGGTTTTGGATATGGATACTATCCAGAATATGGAGCTACGAATTATCAAACAGAAGTATATGTTGAAGGCACATTAATTGTTAACTTATTCGATCGAACATTAAAAAAATTAGTTTGGCAGGGAACTGGTATAGGCACAATTGATCAAGACCCACAGACCAGAGAAAAAGGGATACCCAAAGCTATGGATCAGATATTTTGGAAGTACCCTGTAAGAAAAAAATAATATTTTAGGCAATCAATACTGCTTGTTTAAGTTTTTATATAACTATAAACTGCAGTAAAATAGAAACTTCGATAGAAGCATTTATATTAGCTTAGTAAAAGCAATGATAGTGCATAATATGTTTTAGGTTAAATACAATATTTCAAAAAATAAGCTAATAATACCGCATGAAGACTTTGTCCATAATTATTCCGGCATACAATGAGGAGAATACTATAATTGAAATCCTAGATATCGTTTTAGGGGTAGATCTTATTGAAAATATCATTAAGGAAGTCATTATTGTAAATGACTGTTCTACTGATAACACTGAAGGATTGATTTTGGAATATATACGTAACAATTCGAATTCAAAAATCAATTATTTTCTTCAAGAAAAAAACATGGGAAAAGGTGCAGCTTTGCATCGAGGTATCAAAGAGGCCACGGGTGATTTCCTCATAGTTCAGGATGCTGACCTTGAATATGATCCAAATGAATACAATAGGTTGCTCAAACCTATCATGGATGGTTATGCCGATGTAGTTTATGGATCCAGGTTTAAGGGAGCAATGCCTCACCGTGTGTTATTTTTCTGGCATTCTATTGGCAATTATTTTCTCACTTTTGTGTCCAATGTTTTCACCAACCTGAACCTAACTGATATGGAGACCTGCTACAAACTATTTCGGGCCGAAATGGTTAAAGGTCTAAACCTGAAAGAAAAAAGATTTGGATTTGAACCTGAAGTTACAGCAAAGATTAGTCGTATACCAAATGTTAGGATTTATGAAGTAGGTATATCCTATTACGGAAGAACCTATGCTGAAGGAAAAAAGATTAATTGGAAAGATGGTTTCCGGGCTATCTACAGTATTGTAAAATATGGACTCTTCTCAAAATGAAAAGTATTAATTTTTACTCCCCAAAAATATTACTTTTTCTATTGATCCTGGTTTTCATTGATTATATCATTGGAATGCTCATGATAGACCTGATGGAAGTTGACACCATGCAATATGGTTCAATTGCCTGGGAAATGCTGGATTCGGGCAATTTTCTTCAGGTTCAACATCGCCACCTTGACTACCTTGATAAACCACCCCTCTTATTCTGGTTGTCATCATTATCTTTCAGTATTTTTGGATTTTCACCTTTTTCATTCCGAATACCCTCATTTTTTTTCACAGTTTTAGGGGCATTTTCCACCTATAAACTGGCTAAATTATATTACAACAAAGAAACAGGTATACTGGCAGCGGTGATTCTTACTAGTAGCCAAGCCTGGTTCCTGATGAACCATGATCCTAGAACAGATAATATTCTCGCTGGTGCTGTCATATTCGGTGTATGGCAGGTGGTTCTATACCTGAGATATAACAAGCCATTAAACTTTTTTCTTGGATTTTTAGGAATAGCATTAGCAATGCTTGAAAAAGGCCCAATTGGGCTTATGGTTCCCGTTCTTGCCATTGGGTCAGAATTGCTTTACAAGAGAGACTGGAAAAATCTGTTTAAATGGCAATGGATTGGTGCTGCAGCTTTTATTTTGGTCCTATTAAGTCCAATGATCTGGGGATTATTTAAGCAATTTGGATGGGAAGGCGTTAAGTTTTATTTCTGGACTCAGAGTTTTGGTAGGATAACTGGTGAAAGTGTATGGAAAGATTCATCTGGCTATCTTTTTTTCGTTCATACCTTCCTTTGGACTTTTTTACCATGGATGATTCTTGCTCTGTATGGTATTGGAATAAAATTCTCTGAAATTTTCAAATCAGGAAAAACTGGAAAATATGAAATCCTATCCTTAGCTGGCTTTTTGCTGCCATTTATAGCCCTTTCTTTTTCACATTTCAAGCTACCCCATTATATTTTTGTTGGGTTTCCCTTTATTGCAATAGTTACCGCCCATGGAATTCAGAAAGTACTTTCAAATGAAAAAGAAAGCGAAAAAAAGATCCTGTTTTTTATACAGTTATTCATTAATCTGGTATTGTGGGTTGGTATCGCATTTATTTGTATTAAAGTATTTCCTCTAAATAATTTACTAATAATATTTATTGCTGTCATATTACTAATATTATCTATGTACTTTTCATTGAGAAGTACAAGCCTGAAATTTGATATCCTGATCCCCTCAACCCTTACAATTATTGCAGTAAACTTTCTTTTAAACATCCACTTCTATCCAGAACTTCTCACTTATCAGAGTGGCACTTATATTGCTAGATATGCAAGCGAAAACCAAATACCTGCTGAAAAAATGTATATCTATGAGAAGTCAAGCCATTCTCTTGATTTCTATCTAAAATCTATAGTACCAATTGTTGAGGACCAGGAGGATATTCAGCAAGTATTAAATGACCAGGGCTCTATATGGATAGTCACAAATAATAAAGGCAAAAAGCTTATTGATGAGCTTTATGATTCTCCTCTGACTATTGAGGAATTTAAAGATTTTCATATTACCCTTTTAAGTAGTCGTTTCCTGAACCCTGAAACAAGGTCATCAGTTGTGAGGACGAGATATCTCATCAGGCTGGATTCACCCGAATAAAATACTTGATTGGCTTAAAAAAGTAAGATTTGTCAAAATTTATATACAATTCCAAAACCAAGCCATTCCTTAAATTGTAGTTTTGATTTAGTCTCTACTACGTTGCCTGAATCATCCAGTACAGGAAATTTAATATCACTATCGAAAATAAGATGTGTTGAAAAGTTGAAGGTAAAAAATGGTCCGACTTTAATTCGAAGAATAGCCTCCCAATTGAAATCTATTTTATCAAATCCATTGTAATTTGTAAATAAATGCAAGCGATTTTCTAGTTCTATATCGGCAGTAAAATTGTATTTATACTGAATCTTCATGTACAAACCCAATTCATTTTTTGCTTTACTACCCAGAGGAATACCATAAATTGTATGCTCAACTCTATTCGTATCAATAACAAAAACTGATTTGTAGGTTAAGGGGGATAACAAAACCGAAGTAGTTTTCTTTGGTTTATACTCAAATCCTGCAGCCGAATACAAATAGCCAGGTGAAAAGAAACTTGAAACCCAAACTGAATCATTCGGATATTTATATCCCTTAGCCAGCTGACTTCTTAGATTAAAGCTAAGACTATAAAACCATTTCTTGGACGCTTTTATTCCAAAATCAGAGTTTACTTCCCAATTATCTTCGTTCTTCCTTACACCTTCTGAAGCTATTCCAACCAGGCCAAACTTAAGTCTGATATAATTATTCCACCTATACATTCCTTTAGTATAGTTTGCGTCAATCTCACCTCTAAACAATCCAGAAATAGAATTCTGGCCTCCTTGTGCCCAATTACTTAAATATACTTGAGACAGTATGAGTTGTCCAATACCACCAATATCCCAGGGATTGGGTTCAATTTCAATAAGTTTTACATCCTTCAGGTTCCTATCAACAGTAGATCTTTTCAGGTTGTATTTTCTCTTATTTTTTCTATAATTTAAGGTATTGAAATCAATCCCTCTATCTGTGAAAAGTTGAATTTTACTTCCATCCATTACTTCGAACCAAATTCCCAGGGAATCCAAAACCTCATTTTTAAGCCAAAAACGCTGTGGTAAGCTACCATCACGCTTCAATGTTATGTTTGTTGAATCCCCTGCAATATTGTGAACCCATACCTTAACAGAATCATTTTCAACATATGAAACCAAAGCATCCAGCGCTTTCTTAAATGAATCATCAACAATTAAACCATCCACTATAAATAGCGAATCATATTCTTGTATGGGCTTTTGACCGGTAGTATCATCAAGAATTACTCTATCATTTTGTAAATCCTCTACATTTGCAGCACCTACAACTTCTAAACTATCTCTACTTACCTGTAGAACTGAATCGTTCACTACAGGTTGCGTTTTTGACTGAATTTCAACAATCCTTATAGTATCCTGCTGTTCAAAGACCTTTAAACTAGAGTCATAAGATGCCCTCTCCTGCTTACTCATCACCCTGAAGTTAAATCCTTTTAAATAATTCAGGGTTGTGTCAATTGGCCCATCTTCTACATAATTAATTAATTTTTGAAGCGCTTCTTTGAGGCCATCATCAGAATCTTCCCAATTACTACTTTCCATGTAATATGATTTGAGAACCTTCAGGGCAGCATCCAATTCAATATCATCCTGATTGGATTCCAATTCCTCACCTTTTAAAATGCTATCATTTACTATGCGAGGAACCAGCAATGAATCCTTACTTCCAATGAGCAAACTATCAATCCGCGAGAAAGCTGGAACTATCGCACTTAAAAATACTATGAGAAGAGCATACTTTTTCAAACTGCTATTAATACATGTAATTTGCATTCTATTTACAGAATTAAATACATCTAAAAAATTTATATTTAATAGACAAAATTTTCCTAACTTTGTCTAATTCAATAGTCAAGATGGGAATTCCAATCATACTACAAATCCTTCCAAACTTACGCTATTTAAATATCAAAAATAGGGACTACTATCGCTTTTTCAAACTTTAGTTTGGGCTTTTTCTTACATTATAGATTTAACCCTACTGTAACGCCCAATTAGTTACATTTATTTCACGATATTTATTATAGAACAATATAAAAATGAAAATTCCATACGCTGAACCTTATAAAATTAAAATGGTTGAATCAATTCGCTCAAGTTCAAAAGAAGAACGTCAGAATTGGATCAAGGACGCTAAATATAATATTTTCAATCTGCGAAGTGAACAAGTATTTATTGACCTACTAACGGATTCCGGAACCGGAGCAATGAGTGATCTCCAGTGGGCAGCCATTATGGCAGGGGATGAAAGTTATGCAGGATCAAAATCATTTTACAAATTAAAAGATAACATTCAACAACTAACCGGATTTAAATTCATCTTACCAACTCACCAGGGACGTGCAGCAGAGAATGTTTTATTCTCAGCAGTTGTTAAAGAAGGTGACATTGTCCCTGGTAATGCACATTTTGATACAACCAAAGGGCATATTGAATTTAGAAAAGCAAAGGCATTGGATTGCACAGTTGACAAAGCTTACGACACAGAGTTAATTGATTCATTTAAAGGCAATATTGATCTGGATAAGCTGGAAACTGTCCTTAAAAACAATCCCTGTGAAAAAATCCCAATGATTATTGTCACACTTACCTGCAATACAACCGGTGGGCAGCCAGTGAGTATGCAAAACATGAAAGATGTATACAATCTGGCCCAGGAATATGGAATCAAGGTAGTTTTTGATTCCGCCAGGTTTGCTGAGAATGCTTATTTTATAAAAATCAGGGAAAATGGCTATGGAGGAAAATCAATAAAAGAAATTGTTCGTGAGATGTACCAATATGCAGATGGTATGACTATGAGTAGTAAAAAAGATGGCATTGTGAATATTGGTGGTTTTTTAGCCTTTAAAGATCGTGAATGGTATGACCTGGCAACCACCTTTAATATTATGTTTGAAGGTTACTTAACCTATGGTGGTATGGCTGGCAGGGATATGAACGCTCTTGCACAAGGCTTAATGGAGTCAACTGAATTCAATTACCTTGAATCACGAATCAAACAAGTTGCTTACCTGGGAGAGCAACTTACAAAATACAGTATTCCGGTTTTAAAGCCATATGGGGGCCACGCAATATTTTTAAATGCTACAAAGTTCCTACAAAATCTACCACGCGAAGAGTTCCCGGCACAAACACTGGTTATTGAGCTTTACCTTGAAGCAGGTATTCGATCGGCTGAAATTGGAGCAATAATGGCTGACCGTGACCCCGATACAAGAAAAAACCGCTACCCAGAATTGGAGTTGGTACGATTAGCTATTCCAAGGAGAGTGTACACAAACAACCATATTGATGTTGTGGTTGCAGCTCTCAAAAATATTTATGATCGAAAAGATTCGATTAAAAAGGGGCTTAGAATCACAAAAGAAGCTGAAATTCTTCGACATTTTACAGTTGAATTGGAAAAAATCTGCTAAACCCTCATAAAAGAAACTATTGACAGTTTAGAATGCAATAAGAAGGATTTCTGAATTGATTAAACTTGGATTCAATTTAGGAAAGAATTCTACATTTCTTATTGATTCCCAGTTTTTTTGTCCATTTTCGCAGGACTCTTAAGGAGCAATGAAAGATCTCACAATAGGAAAAGAAGGAAAGCTAATATTTAATTTTGCTCTTCCTATGCTAATTGGCAATGTTTTTCAGCAATTATATAATATTGTTGATAGCATAATTGTGGGTAATTTCCTTGGCAAAGAGGCCTTAGCTGCAGTAGGAGCATCTTTTCCTATAATTTTCACCCTGATATCACTTATTATAGGAATCGCCAGTGGTGCAATGGTACTAATATCCCAATATTTTGGGGCAAAAGACATGGAAAAAGTCACACGTACCATTGACACTTTTTACATTTTCATGTTTATAGCTGCCACTATAATTACCGCGGCAGGAATTTACTTTAGTGAAGACATTCTGCGACTTATGCGTCTGCCTGAAGAAATCCTACCACAGGCCACAACCTATTTGTCTATTTATCTTGTTGGAATGATATCCTTTTTCGGATTTAATGGTACCAGTGCCATATTAAGGGGATTAGGTGATTCAAAAACTCCGCTTTATTTCTTAATTATAGCCACTTTCTCAAATATTGCTTTTGATATACTATTTGTAGTTGTATTTAAATGGGGTATTGCCGGTGTAGCTATAGCTACTGTAATTTCTCAAACTGGAGCTTTCGTAACTACAATACTATATCTTAACAAGTATCACGAAGTTATTAAGTTAAAATTCAGAGAACTTGTTTTCGATTGGGACCTTTTTTATAAAAGTCTTAAAATTGGGTTACCAGCTGGTTTACAACACACTATTGTGGCACTTGGAATGATGGCTTTGATGGGAATTGTAAATACTTTTGGTACCGATGTTATTGCTGGATATTCTGTAGCCATCAGATTAGATTCTTTGGCTGTCATGCCTGCAATGAATTTTTCTGCGGCGCTAGCTACATTTGTAGGACAAAATCTAGGTGCAAATAAGCAGGAAAGGGTTAAAAAAGGGTTGCTATTTACCATTTTTATGTCATCGGCAGTGTCTCTTATTGTTATGGCTGCATTACTTCTCTGGGGAAAGAACTTGATGAATATGTTTACAAATGATGCCGAAGTTGTAAGGATAGGCTACGAATACCTATCCATTGTAAGTATTTTTTATGTAGTATTCTCGATAATGTTTACTATTAACGGAGTCCTTCGTGGAGCAGGAGATACATTAATTCCGATGTTTATCACCTTATTAGCCCTATGGGGTATACGGATTCCTGCAGCTTATTTTCTCTCAAGAAGTCTTGGAGAAGTTGGAATCTGGTGGGCAGTCCCTATAGGTATGGTTGTAGGTATGTTGCTAACTCTAATCTATTATAAAACTGGAAGGTATAAGAAAAAAGTGGTTGTTAAATACGATTAAAAGCTTTTCAGTTTACTCATATTCCCATAGATTGATATTTATCTTGATTCTGTTAACTTTGCTTCAAGGGAATTCCAATCGAATTTCTCCAAATTTAAATAAAAGGTAAATGATAAAATCAATGACTGGTTATGGCCGTACTTCACAAGAGGATGAAAGGAAAAAGATAAGTATAGAATTGAGATGTTTAAACTCGAAGCAATTTGATTTCTCTTTTAGGTCATCCGGTGCCATAAGAGAAAAAGAAACAGAAATCAGAACTTTAGTTAGTAATATTTTACAACGAGGAAAGGTCGATTTAAATATCTATTATGAAAATCTTGAGGATCCAGCTGTTCCAACAATAAATAAGAAAATTATATTAAATTATTATGATCAACTATCTGGAATTTCAGATAAGAATAGTAGTGTTAAATTAGAAGAACTTTTACCTGTTATTATGCGGCTTCCCGATGTACTTAAATCTGAGAAACAAGAACTAAAAAACCAGGAATGGGTATTTATTAGCGATCAAATCCACCAGGTTCTTACTGAAACAGATGGTTTTAGAATACAAGAAGGAAAATCTCTTGAAAAGGATATTGTTAAGAGAACCGAACTTATTTCCAGATACCTTGAACAAATCCCACAATTTGAAGGTGAAAGAATTGAGAAAATAAAATCTAGAATTAAAGATCGCCTCAATGAATTAAACCTGGGAGGAGAAGTAGATGAAAATCGCTTTGAACAGGAAATGGTATTCTACATTGAAAAATTTGATATTACTGAAGAAAAAGTTCGATTGAAAAACCATTTAGAATACTTCATATCGAGCATTAATGTAAGTGAACCTGTGGGTAAAAAACTGGGATTTATTGCGCAGGAAATGGGGAGAGAAATTAATACAATTGGCTCAAAAGCAAATAATTCTGATATCCAGAAAATTGTGGTTAGGATGAAAGATGAATTAGAGAAAATAAAGGAACAGATCTTAAATGTACTATAAGCTATAAACTTATATTTACCCGTATCAATATGAGTGATAATTTTTCCGGAAAATTGATTGTTTTATCAGCTCCTTCAGGAGCTGGAAAAACTACCATTGTACATCACCTCTTACATCAAAATATGGGATTAGAATTTTCTATCTCGGCCTGCAGTCGATCAAAAAGAGAAAATGAAATCGACGGTAAGGATTATTACTTTTTAAGTATTGAGGATTTTAAGGAAAAAATAAAGAACAATGAATTTGTTGAATGGGAGGAGGTTTATCCTGATCATTTTTATGGTACTTTAAGAACTGAGGTTGAAAAAATTTGGAACAGTGGTCACCATGTTATATTTGATGTTGATGTGGTTGGAGGCTTAAACATTAAGCAATCATATCCTAAAAAAACACTGGCCATGTTTATACAACCTCCCTCTATTGAAGAGCTTAAAAAAAGGCTCTTAAATCGATCAACAGATACTCTGAAAAACATTGAAAAAAGGGTCTCAAAAGCAGAAAAGGAAATTTCTTTTGCTGAGCAATTTGATATAATTATTGTAAATGATAATCTTGATGATGCAAGCGAAAAAGCTGAGAATGAGGTTCGCGGATTTTTAGAAAGCTAGAATTATATGTATTTTTTTATTCATTGAAAACAATAAATAATTTCTCGCAAATGAAAATTGGTCTTTATTTTGGTTCTTTTAATCCTATACATATAGGCCACATGGCAATTGCAAACTATGTAGTTGAATTTGCCGCTTTAGATCAGGTTTGGTTTATAGTTAGCCCCCATAATCCTCTTAAAGAAAAATCGAGTCTTCTTCAAGACTTTCATAGGCTGGAAATGGTATACAAGGCTATTGATGATGATCCCAGGTTTCGTGCATCCGATATTGAGTTTAATATGCCAAAACCATCATATACCATAGATACATTAGCATATCTCAAAGAAAAATTTCCTGATTACGCTTTTCATTTAATTATGGGGTCTGACAATCTATATTATATTCACAAATGGAAAAATTACAAGGAGATACTTAGCAATTATGGTATTCTTGTATATCCACGTCCAGATTATCCATTTGATATAAAAGAACTCTCAGATCTTACAGGGAATGATTCATCCATCAGGCAGCTAGAAGCCCCTTTAATGGAAATATCTTCCAGTTTTATTAGAAAATCGATAAAACAAAAGATTGATCTCAGGCATTTTTTACCTGCAGAAGTTTTTAGATATATAGAGGAGATGCACTTCTATGAATAAAATCCTCTAGCTCACTGCCATAAACAAACAAATCAGGCAATTAAGACTAGAAGGATAAGATATATTCTAGACAAGCTGTACCTTCTGAATAATTTTCGTACCCTGAACCAGTGCCTTATTATTCAAAGGAATAAGGTGATGATACCGGGCAGGAAGAGATTTTTTAAGTCCTTCTATGACATTTTCGATCTTAACTATTGGTTTTACCTCCAGGTAAGCTCCAAGAATAATCATATTAAACGTACGGGCTGATTCCATTTTAGCAGCTTCTGCTGCTGCATCGGCTCTGTAAATGTTAATGTCCTTCCGTTCGGGGTGCCTGGTAATTCCATTGCCATCATATAGCAACAATCCACCGGGTTTTACTGATTTCTCAAACTTATCCATAGACTGCTGATTGAGAATAATAGCAGAATCGTATGAATTCAAAATGGGTGAGCTTATTCTTTCTTTACTTAATATTACTGTCACATTTGCTGTACCACCTCGCATTTCCGGACCATATGAAGGCATCCAACTTACTTCCTGGCCCTGCAGCATTCCAGAATAACAAAGAATTTTACCCATAGAAAGGACACCCTGCCCTCCAAAACCTGCAATAATTATTTCTTCAGTCATATATTTTTAATTAACCGATTTTTTAAATTTCTTCTGGAAGTTTAATGTCTCCTATTGGGTAAAATGGGAACATATTTTCAACCATCCAAATATTTGATTGAACAGGGCTCATTTTCCACCCTGAATTACAGTTAGAAACAATTTCAATAAAGGAAGTACCTTTATTCAATTTCTGATACTCCATCCCTTTTCGGATAGCTTTTTTGCATTTCCTTACAGCAGATGGAGTATGTACAGCTTGCCTGGTAACATAATATGATCCTGGTAATTCAGCAATTAATTCAGTCATTTTCAAAGGATTTCCCATTAAACTAATATCTCTTCCATAGGGAGTTGTGGATGACTTCATTCCCTCCAATGTTGTAGGAGCCATCTGTCCACCTGTCATGCCGTAAATTCCATTATTTACAAAAAACATGGTTATGTTTTCTCCCCTATTGCAAGCATGTATGGTTTCTGCTGTACCAATGGCCGCAAGGTCACCATCCCCTTGATAAGAAAAAACAAACTTTTCTGGTAATAGTCTTTTTACTGCTGTGGCTACAGCTGGTGCTCTTCCATGCGAAGCTTCCTGCATATCAATATTGAAGTAATTGTACATTAAGACTGAACAGCCTACAGGAGTAATCCCAATTACTTCCGACTGGATGTCCATTTCTTCAATAACTTCCGCGATTAACCTGTGAGCAGTTCCATGTCCACAACCCGGACAGTAGTGCATTACCTTATCGTTGAGCACTTTGGTTTTTGTATAAACCAGGTTCTCCGCTTTAATAATATTATTTGTTGCTATATTTTCTGTCATAGTTTACCCTCCAATAACTTTAGTCTTTATTGCCTCAACTATTTCTTCCGGAGAAGGAATCATTCCTCCCATTCTTCCATAATGATCGACTTTACATTTCCCCTCCACAGCCAACTTAACATCTTCAACCATTTGCCCACTACTCATTTCTACTGCCAGTATCCCTTTAAGGTTTTTACTTAGTTCTGAAATCCTATCTGAGGGATATGGCCACAATGTAATAGGCCGGAGCAATCCAACTTTTAAACCCTCTTCACGAGCCAACTGCATAGATTTCTGACAAATTCTTGAGCTGGTACCGTAAGCCACAAAGAGATATTCTGCATCTTCACAAGCTAATTCTTCCCACCTGGCTTCTGTCTCACTTATCTTTTTATACTTTTCCTGCAGTTTGAAATTAAATTGTTCTTGTCGGGCCGGATCTAGATCCAAAGAAGTAATAATATTTGGTTCCCTGTCCGGTTTTTTCCCTGTAGTGGCCCAATCAGGAGCTGTTTCCATTCGGGGTTCAAATTCTTTGAACCGTACTTTCTCCATCATTTGACCTATGGCTCCATCAGTCAAAATCAATACCGGATTTCTATATTTGAATGCCAGGTCATAAGAAAGGCTAACAAAATCTGCCATCTCCTGAACAGAAGATGGTGCCAGAACAATAAGTCGATAATCTCCATGTCCCCCACCTTTAGTGGACTGAAAATAATCAGCCTGTCCGGGCTGGATAGTTCCAAGTCCAGGGCCTCCTCTTGCCACATTTACAATAAGGCAGGGCAATTCAGCCCCAGCCAAATAAGAAATACCTTCTTGCATCAGGCTTATTCCAGGAGACGAGGATGAAGTCATTACTTTCTTACCTATTGCAGCTCCTCCATAAAGCATATTTATTGAAGCTACCTCACTTTCTGCCTGCAGCACAACCATGCCAGTTGTTTCATGTGGCTTGGCCGCTGTAAGATATTCCATCACCTCACTTTGAGGAGTAATAGGATAACCAAAATAGCCATCAGTACCTGCTCGTATGGCAGCTTCAGCTATTGCCTCATTTCCCTTCATTAATTTATATTCTTCCATTCCAAATAAAGAATTAATTTTATCAAGCTATCTTTTGTCTATAAACAGAAATCACACCATCAGGACAAACAATGGCGCAATTAGAGCATCCTGTACATGCATCCGGGTTTTTCATGTATGCATAAGAATAACCTTTTCCATTTACCTCGTTTGCCATGCCTATCACATCAGTTGGACATGAACCCACACAAAGTACACAGCCCTTACACTTTTCAATATCAACAACGATTGCTCCTATAACTTTTGCCATTTCTCAATATTTTATATCTGATCTCTCAAAAGTAAAAATTTAATACTATTCTACAAATGACTTCGGTCGCATCATTTTTTAAAAATCTCTATTTCAAACTGTTAAAAACACTATTTAGAATCCCTGCTTAAGCATGGTCCAGGTGAAACTGATTTAGCCTTGCTTTTAACATTTCAAACTGATCTCTCCTGACCTGTGATACGCAAGCTCGAATGCCTTCCTTGCGAGAACTCCCTGTAATCTCAAGGGAAATGGCACTGACTCCGTAATACAATAATTCCTCAAGTAGATCCACTCCATCGAATCCTGGATAAGAAAAAGTAAAATAGAACCCATCTGCAATAGGTTGATCTATATCCTTATCGTAGACAATTTCAAATCCATTTTCCAGGAATATTTTTTTCATAATTTTGGCTTTCTCCCCGTATTCTTTTACATCCTCAATATAATTATAGTCTCCACTATTAACAGCTTTGAGTATACCTGTAAGACCATATTGAGCTGAATGGGAAACTCCTGCTGAAAGAGCATAGAGAGCACCGTAAATGATCGAATATCCAAATCCATCTGAACTATAAAATCTTTTTAAGTCAGGATATCTTCTATTAAAAAGTGTATCAGAAATTACCATCATGCCCACTCTTTGTCCTGCATTACTAAATGCCTTGGAACTTGAAATTAGAAGCAAATAATTCTCTGTATAATTCGCAACTGTGGGTTGGTAAGGAGGTTTACCAGGTTGAGAAAAATCTTTTCTAAAGTCCATCCCGAAATAGGCCAGATCTTCAATTACAATTGCATCGTATTCTGTTGCCAATTCACCGATTATCTGAAGTTCCTCATCTGTCAAACATATCCAGGATGGATTATTAGGGTTGGAATAAAGTATACTTGAAACTCTCCCAGTGTCAAGATAGGAAACAAGTTTTTCCCGAAGCTTTTTCCCACGATAATCATAAATATCAAAACTACAATATTTATGACCAAGCACTCTTACCTGTTGCTTTTGGACTGGAAATCCTGGGTCAATAAACAGTGTTCCTTCCTTATTTTGATTATTCCTGTTTGCAACCATAAAGGTAGCCATTGACCCCATCATTGAGCCCACAGTTGGAATACATCCCACTGTGCTAACATCAAGATTTAAGAAAAGCTTTACAAATTTGGAAATCTCTTCTTTTAGTTCTTTAACACCCTCAATCATTGGGTATTTTGAAGAAACACCTCTCTTAAGGGCCTCAATTTCAGCTTCTATACCAGCTTGCACGGGATTTAAACCAGGTACCCCCATTTCCATTCTAATGAAACTTTCTCCAGTAGCACCTTCAATCTCATTCACTAACTTCACAATTTCACGAATACTTCCACAACCGATTTTTGGAAGACCACTCTTTTCTATTTTATCTTCAACAATCTTTTTATCAATTGGTGTATTTTCCATAAATATATTAAATCAAAGTTCTAAAAAATGAGGAAGGCGGTCTAATTGGACCGCCTTCTTATCAATAATTTTAAACAAATTTTTGTAATATTTCATCAAGCCAATTCCGAATTCTTTCTTCAGTTTTGTCTGATTCATAATCTTCGTCAAGAGGCAAACCAATAAACTTACCATTAATAATAGCTTCAGAATCCTGGAATTCATAACCTTCTGTTGAAGTCTGCCCAACAATCCTGGCATTTCGATCCAGTAGCATTGTACCCAAAACTCCTAACGAATCAACGAAATGTAAGGCATAAGTCACATGATCTCCTAAGCCATAAAGAGCAAAGATTTTATCAGAATAATCTATTTTATCCAGCTCTGGCAAAAACTCATCCCAGTCCTTGCTAGGTGTTTCTCTAGCCCATGTATGGCTTCCAATTGTAGATATACCAAGAATGATATTTTTATATTTATTTAGATCATCGCTACTTGCACTTCTAACAGGGATCAAATCTAATTTATCACTCCCCAGGATATCAGCGATTATTCTTGCAACTTTTGCAACGGATCCATCCATTGGACCATAAAAAAGACCTATTTTATTCATTTTCATTTATTTATAGAATGGCTTTATCTGTTTTGATATTGAGCCTACAAATATAAAATTTATTTACAGGTTCTAAATTGTTAAAAAACATATCATGGACAATATTCAATAAAAAGATGTTAACATCTTTAAAATCTCCAATAATATTACCGTATTGTTCAATTACTTTTCTCCACTCTTATCCGTGCATCAACGGCAAATATTTTATCCTCTGCCCCAAGTAATGGGTTCAGATCTAATTCTACAATCTCTGGAGCAATTTGAATTAATGCAGATAATCGAAGGAGAATATTTACAAAAACGTTTTCATCAACACCAGGCTGACCTCTAACCCCTTCAATAAGCTTATAGGAACGTAGCCCACTGATCATGCCTTTTGCTTCTTTCATATTTATTGGTACTAACCCTATTGAAAAATCCTTTAATACTTCAATAAAAATACCACCCAGTCCACACAAAATTAGATGTCCAAAATCGCCTTCCTCTTTAATTCCGGCAAAAAGTTCAAGTCCGGATGCCATTGGCTGAAATAATACCCCAGTGCTGCCATCAATTTGCATCATCCTTTCATAATGGAATCGAATTTCTTCTTTAGTCTTAACATTTAGTTCTACCCCACCTACATCAGATTTGTGAACAGGCCCAATTACTTTCATCACCAATGGAAAATCTATTGTTTCAGGAATAATTAAGGCCTCCTCAATTGTATTGGCTACACCTTCCTTAACCCTTGGTATGAAGGAAGCATCTAAAATTTTACTCACTTCTACAGGTGATAAAAATCCATTATTCGAATTTCGAATTACCTCACCAACCTTTACAGAATCAATCTTTATATTTTCATTGAATTCCTCTACCGGTAATGGAGTGTTCATGATTCTAGCTAAACCATTTCCAAATAAAACTTCATCAGAAAAATATGTACGATTTTTCTTTAAGAAAGCCTCAATCTCTTCATGGGCAGAAATAATCGAAGGTAAAATTGGATATATCGGTTTTATACTGCTTTTCATTTTTTGATCCAGAAGGTCATAAACATCAAACACTTTGAACAATCCTGGACTGCCAAAGATAACCACCATGGCATCAATATTCAGAAACTCATTGTTGCATGCATCAATAATTAAGCCCAATTGTTCAGCTGTTCCAGTCGCCAGAAAGTCAATTGGATTGGAAACCGAAGAACCAGGATAAAGTTTTGCCAATAAAGCATCTGCATCCGATCCTTGAATCTGCGGAACACTTAATCCACCCTCTGAAAGTGCATCGGTAAGCATAACAGCAGGCCCACCTGCATGAGTAATCACAGCAATATTCTTGCCCTCAGGAAGCTCATACATAAATATTGAAGCTACTGTGGTCAGCTCTTCCCTACTGTGACAACGAACAATCCCAGCCTTTTTAAGAAGAGCTTCAACAGCTGAATCAGAAGATGCAAGTGCACCAGTATGGGAAGAAGCAGCTCGACTTCCTGCTTCAGAACTTCCAGCCTTAATTGCAGCTATTCTACAACCTTTTCTTACTAGTGAGGAAGCATGTCTTAATAGCATTTCAGGTTTCCTAATGCTTTCTATGTAGAGCAATTTAACCTTCGAATCTCGTGTTGCATCAAAATTCTCGTCCATGTACTTCAAAATATCCTCAACCCCATTTTGGGCACTGTTGCCGACTGAAAATACATTTCTGAATTTTAATCCTTTGGGAATCCCCGATTCCATAATATAAACAGCTGTAGCTCCTGAGCCTGAAATAAAATCTACACCTTCATTAACCGGTTTATGTAATAAGGATGTAAAAACACCTGAATATTTAGGATTCAGAAACCCAATACAATTTGGTCCAATCAGGCATCCTCCAGTTTCATTAATTACATTAACAATTTCTTTTTCAAGAATAGCACCCTCCTCACTTTCCTCACTAAAACCGGCAGAAAGGATTATAAATGCCTTAGTATTCCTATTTCTGGCAAGAAATTCTACTACAGGAAGACAATATTTTGCGGCAATTGCCAGAATAGCTAAATCAGTATTACCTATATCCTCGAAATTGCGATAAGATTTAACATGCTGAACCATGTCTGCCCTTGGGTTGATTACAGAAAGTATACCTGAGTAACCACCATCCTTAATGTTCTTCAGGACCTTTCCGCCAGGCTTTGAAATATCTTCTGATCCTCCAACAATAACAATACTCTTCGGGTTTAGTAGTTGGTCATTTAACATGTCTCCTGTTTTTCATTTTCTCAAAGTTAATAATACAAAATAAATTCCGCGAGCATTTGTGAAGGATTATTTTATTGATTTGAGCCAAGATGTTAATGAACATTTTTTATATTCGAACTTTTAATTTTGAACATTAAATAAATTCCATGAAAAAGCTATTCTATGTTATTGTTGCAAGTATTCTCCTAATCAATACTCAGGCACAAACTACACTTGATTATTATTTACCTTCTGATGTAAGTTACAACACAAGTATACCCACACCAGAATCAATTATCGGATTTCAGGTTGGTGATTGGCTTGTTTCGCATGAAAAGCTTGTTCAGTATGTAAAATCAATCGCGGAATCAAGCAATCGTGCCACCCTAGTGGAATATGGTCGAACATATGAAAACCGACCACTCTATCACTTAATCTTCACCTCCCCTGAAAATCATGGAAAACTTGATCAAATAAAAGCTGATAGGGAAAATATATGGAACTCTGAACTTTCAAAAAAGAATCAAACTGATAACCAACCTCTTGTTGTTTTGCTTGGCTATTCAGTTCATGGTAATGAATCAAGTGCAGCAAATTCTGCATTGCTAACAGCCTACTATCTTGCAGCTGCTGAAGGTGAAGGAGTGGATAAAATGCTGGAAAACACTATAATTATTGTTGATCCTGTTTTAAACCCAGATGGATTAAACAGGTTCGCCACCTGGGGAAACATGCATAAGGGACAAACTATCTCTCCTGATCCCAATAACAGGGCCTTTAGTGAGGTTTGGCCGGGAGGAAGAACGAATCATTACTGGTTTGATTTGAATAGGGATTATCTTTTATTGACGAACCCAGAAAGTAGAGGAAGGGTTCAAGAAATGCAACTATGGAAACCGAATATTGTTACAGACCATCATGAAATGGGATCAAATTCAACTTTCTTCTTTCAACCAGGAATTCCTAGTCGAAATAACCCCTTAACGCCTGTTGAAAATTATGATTTGACAAAAAAAATTGCCTCTTATCATGCAGTCGCGCTTGATGAAATTGGTGCATTATACTTTTCTGAAGAAAATTTTGATGACTACTATTTTGGGAAAGGATCTTCCTACCCTGATTTAAATTCAGGAATTGGGATTTTATTTGAGCAAGCCAGTGTAAGGGGATTTAAACGTGAAACTTCAAATGGCCTATTAACCTTTCCATATGCTATCAGAAATCAATTTACAGTTACTTTATCAACCCTTGCTGCCTCGCAAGCCCTTAAAAAAGATTTGCAAGACTACCAGACAACATTTTATAATGCTGCATTTACTGAAGCGAAGAATTCATCTGTAAAAGCCTATGTCTTTGGTGACATGTATGATCGAGGAAAAACTTATGAGTTTCTAAAAATACTTGATGGACATAACATTAAAGTAAATAAACTTGCTTCAGATTACAATTCAGGAAAGCAAACTTTTAAAAAAGACTTATCTTATGTGGTAGTTTTAGAACAGGAGAATTACAGGTTGATAAGAACTCTTTTTGAAAAGGTTTTGAATTTCAGAGATAGTACCTTTTATGACGTATCCACATGGACTCTTCCCTTATCATTCAATATGCCATATTCAGGGATATCAGAAAAGAAAAATGTTTCTAACCTGGTAGGAGAAGAACTTAATAAAATTGAATTTCCATCGGGGACTATTCTTGGAGATGCAAATCCTTACGCATGGGTGATCAGGTGGGATGAATATTATTCTCCCAGAGCCCTTTATTCTATTCTTAAACCTGGACTTAAAGTAAAAGTGGCCACCAAGGCTTTTACATACAGTGATGATAAACTCCAGGAAGAATTTCAGCCTGGAACTATTATGATCCCGACTGATAATCAAAATCTCAGCGGAGAAGAAATTGGCGAGTTGGTTAAATCATTAACCATTCATGATGGAATAGATGCATATGGTTTAAAAACAGGATGGAATTCGAAAGGAATTGACCTGGGGAGTTCAGGATTTGCCATTATAGAAAAACCAGAGATATTGATGCTGGTAGGCAACGGAACCAGTAGTAGAGACGCAGGCGAGATCTGGCACCAATTCGACACCCGCTATAGAATTCCGATTGCAATGGCTGATGTCAACAGGTTCTCCAGGATAAACCTCGCAAAATACAATACTATTATTTTGCCCGGGGGATCATATGGTGTCTTAGGATCTTCAGGTTCTAAAAAGCTTGGAGAATGGGTTAGGAACGGGGGAAATCTCATAGCCTATAAAGATGCAAACCGATGGCTCTCATCTAATAAGATGATAGATATAAGTTTCAAAAAGCAAGCAACTATTGATTCAACCAGAGAAATAAATTATGCAAACAGAAGAAAAATTTCCAGTGAGCAAATTATTAGCGGAGCAATTTTTGAAGTTCAGCTTGATTTGACCCATCCCCTTTCTTATGGATACCACAATACAAATTTACCAGTATTTAAAAGCAGCTCAAGTGTCGCAAATCTACCTATAAATCTGATTAACAGCCCACTAAAATACGCTCCCAATCCTTTAATTAGTGGTTATGCTTCACCTGAAAACGTGAAAAGAATAAAGAATTCTCCATTTCTAACAATTCAATCTTCTGGTAGGGGCAAAGTCGTATCCGTCTTTGACAATACAAATTTTAGAGGAGTATGGTATGGAACCAGTAAAATATTTGCTAATTCAATATTTTTTGGTCCACTTGTAAGCTCTGGATCTTCCAGATATTAGTAATCAAGGAATGAGTTAAAAAATTAATCACACAAATTTTTCTTTATTCATTTTAGATTAAGTCATCAAATACTTAACAAAACTGAATTTTATTCGTAAAAAATAAAAGTTTGGTTAATTTAATTTGAAAATGAAAAAGAAATTTTTTATCATTTCCTTGCTTGCGATTATGCTAAGCAGCCCCGTCTTTTCTCAAGATTCAGGATTTGGTATTGGTGCCATCTTTGGCGCTCCTACAGGTATAAGCTTAAAAGTATTTGTTAGTAAAACCAGTGCATTTGATGCAGGTATTGCATGGTCTTTTTATAACAATGGTTCAATAAGTGTTCATATGGATTATCTATATCACATATTTAAACTTATTCCAGTAGACGATGGTAAACTCCCCTTGTATTTTGGTATAGGTCCAAAATTCAGTTTTGCTACAGAATTCCAACTGGGCTTTCGTGTACCTGTTGGAGTTGATTATATGTTTAAATCGGTTCCAATAGATGTATTTGTGGAGGTAGCACCCTCACTAATGGTACTACCTTCAACTGTTTTCCAGGTAGACGGTGGTTTAGGTGCCCGATATTTCTTCTAAATTTTTTGCAGGAGCTACTGAGAGTCAAGTTCTTTTACAAAATAGGCAACTTTCTCCAGTGACGTTATCATATCATACTCTTCCAAGTAAATATCAGAAGGTACATGCAGAGGAATATGAGTAAAGTTAAGGATTCCTTTTATTCCACTTTTGACTACTAATTTTGCTACTTCTAGGGCTGCAAACTGTGGTACCGTCATCACTCCAATTGAGATGTCCATTGTCCGAATAGTTGAATCCAGCCTATCCATTCCAAAACATTCTATTCCGGCAATAGTTTTACCAATCTTTTCCTTATCAATATCAAATGCTGCTACAATATTAAGTTTTGGCCTTATACCATACAGGTAATGAGATAGAGCCATTCCAAGGTTTCCCATTCCTATTATGGCAACATTTTGACCTTTAACATTATCCAATCTAGTCCCAATTACCTCTATCAGCTTACGTATTGGATACCCTTTTCTATAAACACTTGAATAACCTAATAACATGAGGTCTCGTCGTACCTGCACAGCCGTAATTTGAAGAATTTCAGCTAACTCATGCGAAAAAATAAATTCCTTATCTTCCTCTAATAAGTTTAGCAATCGACGCCTGTATTGACTTAATCTTTCAACTGTTTTTCCAGGTAGAGTTTCCATGTAGCCAAGTTGTGAATTGATTCACAAAGATAAAACTTATAATTTGAAAACCTTGAGGCAAGAATTAAATACTAGGAATCAGGTTAAAAAGATGATAGTCATAAACTATCTATTTGAACTAAGTATTTTTATGATTTCTGATCCAATCATACCAATTCTCCATTCCATCACCAGAACTAACTGATAGTTCTATAAACTCCAGATTATTTTTTACCTGCTTAGCATAGTCTTTGGCTTTCTTCAAGTCAAAATCAAGATATGGTAAGAGGTCTATTTTATTAATAATACATAGATCTGCTGATTTAAACATGGTAGGGTATTTAATTGGTTTATCCTCACCCTCTGTAACACTCATTATTACAACTCTTTTAGTTTCTCCAAGATCAAAAAGAGCAGGACAAACCAGGTTTCCAACATTTTCAATCATCAAATATCCAGGAGATAAACTATCAAATTTCTTTAATGCATTTTGAATCATAATAGAATCCAAATGACAGCCCTGACCGGTATTAATCTGAACAACAGGTGTTCCTGTACTATGAATTCTTTCAGCATCATTCATTGTCTGCTGGTCCCCTTCTATAACATAGAACTGTTTCTCATTTTTAAGTTCCTTAATCGTTCTTTCTAACAGGCTTGTTTTTCCTGATCCAGGAGAACTAACAAGGTTGAATACAGTAAGCTCTTTTGCCTCAAAAAAGCCCCTATTTCTTTCAGCAAGCAGATTGTTTTTTAGAAGAATATCTTGTTCGATTAAAATTTCACGACTATGATGATGCGAATCATGGCTATGTTCATGAGAGTGATCATGAGTATGATAAATCCCATCATGAGAGTGCGAATGAGAATTATGGTGAATCTCCTCTCTGGATACCTCACCAGGTTTCCTAATAGTAACTTGTTCTTCCGGCTGATTACATCCACATGTACTACACATGATAATAGTTTTTAAGTTAGCTTACAAAATTAAGGAAAATAAAAAAAGAAACCGTATTTAATCTTTGGGAAAAGTTTTCACTCAACAAGCAATGATTTAACTCGGAGTTCTCTACCAGAAATAAGATCATGCCCATACTTTTCGCAAAATGGACATTTGGAATGAAGATCTTTTATTGGGTACTCTTTTTTAGTTTCAGGACAAATTGCTATTGCAGGCACTTCAACTATTTT
>JASJGS010000070.1:0-4586 GCA_033791445.1 Bacteroidales bacterium
GGCCAGTCGTAATCGAGATTTCCCTCAGCTTCCAGAATATATTGCTCCCGGAGCTTATCAGGAATTTTGTCCCAAAAATCACGATCCTTGTATGTAGGTAAGCCTAACTCGGAAAAGTCTGTGATCAGGGCACTTTCCAGGCCTATCTCTTCAGACTCTTTCTGTAAAAGATCACGCTTTTCAGCAGAAAAACCACTTGCTGCAAAACAGCTGAGCAAAAGAAGAATAGTAAATTTTTTCATGACGATATCTCTTTGTTGTAGATGTATATATGTAGCCTTCAGGAATGAGCTTTATATGAAACGTATAGCAAGCGGTAATTCCTACTTTTGTTGCCCATATGTTGATCCCCAGGTCATAATAACAAATGATAATACAAGCACGATAAGTGCAAAGATGAGCAAGGCAAAAGTTTTTTTTGTGACCTGCCTCCATTCCTTTAGGATCAGCCCCACCACATAACTGAAAAATATCAGCATCGACATGTGTATGACCCAGCTTGCAAACTGGAATACACCCATTCTGGTATGCCCCAGGCCGTAAAAGAAAAATTGCACGTACCATAAAGTCCCACTCAGTATGGCGAGAAGATAGTTGCGGAGCGTCTTAGATCTCGGCAGTCCATTTCTTTTGAAGGACAATTCACGCAATGTGCCTTGCCTGATACCAAGGACCAGGAACCAAACAAGATTTGTTAACATACAGCCTGCAGTCGGAAAGATGTATATGGCATTGCCCTGGTAATGACCAGCCCCATAACTGGCTGCTATATCAGCAATGGGTTGTGCCACTGACAATGAAATACCAAATACAGCTGAGAGCAAACCAGCAAAAATTGCCAGAGGCAAGCCCCTGTTCATATTAAAACGGACCGCACCGGCAGATACATCCAGGTTGCTGAGATCTTTCTCCTTTTTGTAACCTGCCCGGCCACAGCCTGCCACCCCGACTATGGCTATCACCATGCCGCAGGCCAGAATTGATCCTCCGGGTCTTTGAAAATGTTCCATCATGGTACCTTCCAGCATCAATGGGAAAAGGGTTCCCATCACTGCTGAAATGCCTATAGCGATGGTATAGGTAAGAGAATACCCGATATGCTTTATGGCAAATCCGAAGGACATGCCTCCAAAGCCATAGGCTGCCCCCAGCAGGAAGGCAGTCCATTTGACATCCGATGGTGACTCCCTTATTACCGTTGCCAGCTCCGGGATTGTCAGGATACCGATGACCAGGGGTACTATAAGCCAGGCAAATAAGGCCTGTACCAGCCAGTAGGTTTCCCATGACCATTGTTTAACCTTCTGAAATGGAACATAGCAGGATGATGCTGAGATTCCTCCCAGGGCATGTATTGATGTTCCTAAAATGGGATTGGGTGTGATCATCTTATTGAAATCTAAATTTCCGGAGTCGATATTTAGTCATGATGGAAAACTTCTTCCATGTCTGCCCACCACTCTCCTTCAGATCTTGTTTCGAGCGGTTCCTGACAGGGCTTGCAGACATCCCACCATCTCTGGGTAACCGGATCTGCAGCCATTTTATCCATGTCTGCCTTGAAGTCATCTCCGATATACTCAAAATAGGAAAACAGCTGATTGTCCTTCAGGTAGATGGAATAATTCCGGATGTTACACTGGGTGATCTTCGTTAATACATCAGGCCAGACTGAAGCATGCAGTTTCTTGTACTCTTCAATTTTGTCCGGATAAACTCTGATTACCATTCCGTAACGTTTCATTTATTTGATATTTTGAATAACATTTATTCATCCATCTCTTCCAGGCTGAGGGGGTATTTCCCCTTCTCCCTGACTAGCTTAACAATATAGTCGTAAGTGTGTCCAGACACACTACTTGACACCGAATGGTCAGACTGGAAAATAAACCCGCCACCTTTTGCTGCATTCAATTTTCGCAGGACTTCTTTACGAATTAACTCTTTATCACCGGTTTCCCAGACCTGTATATTACTGTTTCCGCAATAAGCGATCTTATTCCCGTATTTCTTCTTCAGTTCCACAGCATCCATATTTGCTTTCACCTCTAAAGGATTGTAGGCATCCAGGCCCATTTCAATAAAGTCTTCAAAAATTAATGCTACGTTTCCACAACCGTGGTAGATTACCGGCAGGTTATTTTTATGACACTCTTTGATCATTGCATTTACCCAGGGTTTAAAATAGCTTCGCCAATATTCAGGATCGAATAACATGGTCTGTGTGAATGCCACATCTCCCCAGATCACCATTCCATCCAGCAAACCGTTCGCTGCTTTGATTTGCGCTTTCATGCAATCAAGGTAGAACTGCCCTATGTTGTTGATACAAACACCCAGGCGGTCGGGGTACATTCCCATCCAAAAGAGTGCATTTTCCTGACCAATCAAACGCGTTAAACACTCCGAACATTCAATCATGCTACCATACACAGGAAAATCTTTATGCAGTTCTTTTACTGTTTTAATCCAGGCAGGTGAGTTACGCTGAAAACCATCTCCTACTCCTGCAATCTGGTTGTCCCCAGCTTCAAAATAACGTCTCCGATCATATGGATCATCGAACTCAAATACTTCTAATTTTTCAATAGTATCAGTTTCCCATGAGATAAATTCCGGCATGGGAAAATCGAATCTTTTCCTCATGGTGGTTCTGAAACCAGTTTTTACGATTACCTCATTTTCATCCTCTTTAATGGTTTCAAAAGATTGAATTTTTGGATCCATATTAGGCATGGTAACAACCCAATCCAAATCGTAATAATCGTAAGGACTTGTTTCATCAGGCAGGTTTAGTTCTTGCCTCCAACGTTTTATAAAACTACCCCAAAAGAAATCGCTAATGGGAACTCTGTCAGGTTCTACATGCCTTATAGCCTTATTTATGCGTTCTAATTTTGTCAGACAATTTTTTGTCCTTTCCATAATTTATCTTCAGAAACAATAAATCTAATCATTAATCGGCACTGTGCTTCTTGCAGTAGGTATTTAGGAATTTTAGCAATTGCCAGGTAGCCATAAACAATGTATATAAGTCACTTGTTATAATATGATACTGAACAGATAACAGTTCACAAGTTAAAAATTGAATATAAGCGATCTGTTTGGGAATAGAAATAAAAAAATGAAGAAATCTCTGCTCTTTATACCTGATATTTCTGGATTTACAGAGTTTGTTCAATTAACTGAAGTAGCTCACAGCCAACATGTAATCGCTGAATTGCTCGAAATTTTGATTGATGCTACTGCGCAAGAGTTTCAACTTGCAGAAATAGAAGGAGATGCACTGTTCTTTTATAAAGAGGGAGAGATTCTATCACTTGAGAAATTATTGTCCAAAGTTGAGACGGTGTTTACTGCATTTTACAGCCATCTTAAACTATTAAAAACAAACAGAATATGTCCTTGCAATGCCTGTGCTTCTGCACCAAATCTGGAGCTCAAAATCATCGTGCATAGTGCTGAATTACAATTCATGACTGTTCAGGATAAAAGAAAACCTTTTGGTTCACAGGTGATTGAAGTCCATCGTTTGATGAAAAATTCAATAGATAGCGAGAACTATCTACTTCTAAGCAAAGAATTGGCAGATGACATCCAGTTGCCTGAGAATTATCACAGCAGACTTTTTGATTTTAATGAGGGTAGTGATAGATATGATGGAAAAGAATTAAGGTACTTTTTCTCAATAATAGATCAAAATAAATTAATATTAAAACCCTTAGAAAAAGCCAAAAAAATTCGGTTTGAGGCTCCTTCTTTACACTATTCTGAAAAGGAGTTTCCTATATCGGCTCCACATCTTTTTGAATACATTACCAATTTCACCTATCGACATCATTGGGTACAAGGTGCTATTAAATATGAATATAATGAAGATGAAGTAACGAAAATTGGTACAGAGCACATCTGCGTTATAAATGGAAAACATCTTAATATAATTACAGTAATAAAAGATGGAGAACCAGGGCAATTAATTTATGGAGAAATGTCGAAAACTCCATTTTTAGTAGATGAGTTTTATATTTTTTACATTGTTACCCAGCTAACCAATAATTCATGCAAACTTAAAGCAGAAATATATTGGAAAGTGAAATCACCTTTCAAAAAAATAATAATTACCCCAATAGTTATAAAGATAGGTCGTAAAAATGTGCAAAGAGAGGTAGATAATTTATTTCAATTTGTGAATAAATTAGGCCTTAGATCAGATGGCTAATGGAAATTCCAGTAAATTTGGATCTGTAGAAAGCATTGTGTAAACTGCTGCAGGATCATGCCCCAGGCAGGATAGGCATAGTCCATATTTTAGAAATTACCCAAGGCACCCAGGTCTATTACTTTTTTCGATTTCCATTTGTGTGTTTACTTGCTCTATATATTTCTTTTGCAATAGATTTTGAGTATATTATTCACTTATTTATCTTTTTTTAATATATTTGTGCATATTTTACTCATATGGCCATTGGCAAAACAAACAGTTATATCTTAACCTGGATTGAACAATTACAATCCAGGGGAAAGATAACTTTCAGTTACGATGAGGTCATTACTGATTTTCCAGAGAAGTCTGAGAATGCAATAAT
>JASJGS010000071.1:0-6012 GCA_033791445.1 Bacteroidales bacterium
CCAGATTGGCAAATTACTGGATGAATTGGAAAACTCAGGTTTAGATAAAAACACCATCGTTGTAGTCTGGGGTGATCACGGCTGGCACCTGGGAGATCAAAGAATGTGGGGAAAGCACACCATATTCGAAAAAGCTTTAAAAAGTACATTTATTATTCGATTACCGAATAATCCCCAGATTGGAGAATCGATTGACAGAGTGGTGAGTTCTGTTGATATTTATCCAACCATATTAGAATTATGTGGAGTAGGAATGCCCTATACGACCGATGGCAAAAGTCTGGTCCCAATTATAAAAGATCCCAACACCATTAATTGGGATGATGCATCTTATGGGTTTTTCAGGAAAGGAATTTCGGTACGAACAGATCGTTACAGGCTAACTCAATATTTCAGGGAACAAAAACCCAATATTGAATTATACGATCACCTGATAGATCCTGATGAAACAAAAAATATATCAATTGAAAAACCTGAAATAGTAGAACAATTAATGCCGATTTTAGAAGAAGTAAATACTGGAATATATTACTGATATACAAATATTTATAATAAATGAAAAAAATAAATGGATTTATTGGCGCCCCATTCACTCCATTAAAAGAAGACGGATCACTGAACCTGGATCTTATTCCGCAATATGCAGATTTTTATTCAAGAAATGGAATTGATGGGACATTTGTCTGCGGTACATCTGGTGAAGGATACCTGCTTACAATGCAGGAAAGAATTAAGGTAACAGAAAAATGGATAGATAACAGTCCGAAGGACTTCAAAAATATAATCCATGTTGGCGCCTCAAATTTAATTGAGAGCCAAGAACTTGCCTCTCATGCAAATAGTTGCGGGAGTTGGGGCTTTGGGATCATGCCTCCAGCTCTTTTTAAACCCACAAATGTGGAAGCCCTGGTGGCCTATTGTTCTGAAATTGCTTTAGTTGCTCCCAATCTTCCATTCTTTTATTATCATATGCCAGCCTTCAATGGAGTATATTTATCTATGGTTTCATTTTTAAAACTAGCTTCAGAAAAGATTCCTAATCTGGCGGGAATTAAATATACACACGAAGACCTGTATGAATTTAACCAATGTATGTTGCTGGAAAATGGGAAGTTCGAAATGTTGCATGGACGTGATGAAACCTTAATCTGTGGATTGGCATTGGGAGCTATGGGTGGAGTCGGTGGCACTTACAATCATGCCATGAATCTTTACATAAAAATTAAGGAGCATTTTTTGACCGGGGAAATTGATAAAGCCCGACAATTACAAAACTTGTCCCAGGATTTTATTAATGTATTAGTCAAATATGGAGGAAATGTAACTGCTGGAAAGAGGATGATGAAATTTCTGGGACTGGATTGTGGCCCAAATCGTCTTCCTGTTTTAAGCCTGACAATGGATGAGGAAAGAATGATGAAAGACGAGCTAACCAAAATTGGATTTTTTGAATTCTGCAATAAATAGTAAGGCTTCATGAAACTTAATAAAAGGATAACCTTCTTATTTGCACTTATCTGTTTACCTCTAATGGTTGTCAATGGGCAAAATTTACTGAACCATATAGAATGGAAGGTTTTACCTGATCTACCCCCAGCAACTGGATTAAAAAATCAGCCAGGGCTTGCGGCTCCCTTCGCAGGTGTTTCGAACGGGGTGTTATTGGTGGCAGGAGGTTGCAACTTTCCTCAAGAGCCTGTTTGGGAGGGAGGAAAAAAAGCATATTACAAAGATGCCTTCGCTCTGGAATTGATATCAGACGGATTATACAAATGGCATTCTGGTTTTCAGATACCAGCTGAGGTGGCATATGGTGTTTCCATAGACTTACCAGAAGGCGTACTTTGCATTGGAGGGAAAAATAATGATACTGAATTCTCCAACGTTTTTCTAATGAATTGGGATACAGATAAGGAATCATTATTATTGGAAGAATACCCTGCTCTACCCTTCCCCGTGAACCAGGCTGCCGGCACTCTATTGGATGATAAGATCTATATTGCAGGTGGTATTGTTGATGGAAAAGCTTCAAATATTTTTCTTTCACTTGATCTATCAAAAAAAGGCAGTCATGATTTCAGTTGGGAAATTATGCCTGATTTTCCTGGTCCGGCAAGGGTTCAGCCTGTAGCTACAGGACAAAATGCTGCCGAAGAAATACACTTTTACCTGTTCAGTGGATCCAGTTACCCTGCCTCAGAAGAAAATCCAATCATTTTAACTGATGCACTTGAGTTCAATCCAAAAACCAATGAATGGACAGCATTAGGGCCCATTACACCAAAGGGCTCTGACCCTATATCACTACATGGAGCCTTTGGGATACCATCAGGAAGCAAACATATATTGTTTACAGGAGGAGTAAATAGGGATATCTTCTACCTGGCCTGGAAACGTGACCGTCTCATTCAGCAAGCAAGAGAAATAAATGATACAGCCAATCTTAGAAGGCTATACCAGGAAAAGCTGGAATACTTCCTAATGAATCCCGGCAAATATAGATTTAACAACAAAGTATTAGCGTACCATACTATAACCCAAACATGGACTGAAGTTGAAGATTATCCTTTCCCTGGGCCAGCTGGTGCCCCTATGGTAAAGTGGGGAGAAGGATTCGTGGTGATCAACGGGGAAATAAAACCAGGGGTACGATCACCAAAACTATATTATGGAACCATAGAGTATGAACCAACATTTGGATGGATAAACTGGTCGGTTATTGCTATTTACCTTTTCATAATGCTGTATGTTGGGTATTATTTTATGAAGAGGGAAGATGATACCAACACATTCTTTAAGGGAGGTCAAAGAGTGCCCTGGTGGGCTGCCGGCATGAGCATATTTGCCACCATGCTCAGTGCAATAACCTACATGGCCATTCCGGCAAAGACCTATGCAACTGACTGGAGATATTTTATGATGGCAATTACCATCTTGTTGCTTGTTTACCCTGTCGTACATTTCTATTTGCCCTTTTTCAGGCGTTTAAATGTTACTACAGCATATGAATATCTAGAGAAAAGATTCAATTATACCACAAGGTTCATGGCCAGTGCCGTTTTTATGGTTTTTATGGTGGCACGTATGGCACTTGTTTTATTCCTGCCTTCTCTGGCTCTGACAACGGTAACTGGTATTGACATTTACCTTTGTATTATTCTAATGGGGGTAATTACTATTATTTATTGTACAATGGGGGGAGTTGAGGCCGTTATTTGGGGTGATGTAATCCAGGGATTTGTGTTACTTGGCGGAGCAATTCTGGCTGTAATTTTTATGGTTATGGGTACTGAAGGGGGCATAGGAACTGTAATTGAAATTACCATCGACCATGAGAAAATGAAAACTTTTGATTTTGCCTTTGATGTGACAAGGGCCACCTTCTGGGTTGTGCTACTCGGAGGTATTGGGAATAATCTCATTTCATACAGTAGCGATCAGGCAGTTATTCAAAGATACCTTACCACCAAAGATGAGAAAGGGGCCGCAAAAGGATTGTGGTTTAATGGCATCATGAGCATAATAATATCTCTGATCTTTTATTTCATCGGTACTACCTTATTTGCTTATTATAAAACCCAGCCACAGGAACTCAATGTAATAATGGAAAATACAGATTCCATATTCCCGCATTTCATCATGTCAAAAATGCCAATTGGTATTGCTGGTCTTATGATCGCTGCTATTTTCTCAGCAACTATGTCCACAGTATCTTCCAATGTAAACTCAATATCAACCTCCTTCACAGTTGATTTTTATGACCATTTCAAAAAAGGAGCTTCGGAAAGGATTCGACTACGAATAGCACGGATAACAGGAATTATCGCTGGTGGGATAGGCATACTTCTGGCACTTCTAATGGCCACCTGGAACATACTTTCATTGCTCGATTATTTTAACACCATCTTAGGATTACTGGCAGGAGGCCTCGGTGGCTTGTTTGCTATGGGAATATTCTTCCCCAGAATAGGATCAAAAGCCGCCATTACAGGATTTCTGATGAGTTTTATCCTTTTATTATACCTGCGCTCATTTACAGAAGTATCATTCCTTCTTTATGGTTTTATTGGAATACTTTCAAGTATAGTTATAGCTTACGTGGTCAGCTGGGTTTTCGTTAGTAATAAAAGAGATTTGAAGGGGCTGACACTTAAAAGCCTGAATGATTAATTTATAATTATATTAGGCTTACTTAGGTTTATTAAAACAAATACCACAAACATGATTTGTTATGAGAGGAAAAAAACTGATTCAAAAGGCATTTCGACTTGAAGAAGTTGAGCGTATTCCCTGGGTACCCTTTGTTGGTTGCCATGGAGGGTCATTAATAGGAAAAAAGGCTGATGAATATTTGAAATCAGCAGATAATATAGTGGCTGGTATAAATGAAGCCATTAAACGATACCAACCCGATGGAATACCCATCATGTTTGACCTACAGGTGGAAGCTGAAGCCCTGGGATGTGAGCTCAAATGGGCTGAAAATAGCCCACCTGCAGTCACAAGCCATCCTTTGATTCAAGGTAAAAGCCTGAAGGACTTGAATATTGCAACCAGGAAGGATGGTCGCATTGGATTGGTTATGGAAGCATGCAAACGACTCCGAAAAGAAAATCCAGATATAGCCCTGTATGGATTGGTTACAGGTCCCTTTACCCTGGCTCTACATCTATTAGGAACTGATATTTTCATGGAAATGTTTGAAAATGAAACCTATGTCCATCAGATTCTGGACTTTGCCAAAGAGGTAAGTATATTTATGGCAAAGGAATATATTGAAAATGGCTGTGATATAATTGCTATGGTTGATCCCATGACAAGCCAGATTAGCCCTGAGCAATTCAACCAGTTTATAAATAAGCCAGCCACCGAAATCTTTGATTTTATCAGGTCAAAGAATACCCTAAGTTCTTTTTTTGTGTGTGGCTACGCCCAGCAAAATATTGAGGAAATGCACCTTTGTAAACCCGATAATATTTCTATTGATGAAAATATTCCACTCGATTATGTAAAAGACCTTGCCATAAAAAATAATATCAGTTTTGCTGGAAACATGAAACTTACCATCGTCCTCCTCATGGGTAGCCAGGAAGATTGCCAGACCCATGCCTTGGAATGTATGGAATTAGGAGGAACAAAAGGATTTATTCTTGCTCCGGGATGCGATTTACCCTATGATACACCTCCCGAAAACCTGGAAGCAATAAGCCAACTCATATATGATCCATACCAGCAGGATGTTGTAAGAGCTCTTGAAAAGAAAGAGGATAAGCTGGTATTGCCAAATATGTCTGATTATGGGAGGGCTGACAAAGTAATGATTGATATAATCACTCTTGATTCAGAATCCTGTGCCCCCTGCCAGTATATGGTGGAGGCGGTGCAGCATATAACTCCTGAATTTGAAGGCATTGTAGAATGGAGAGAGCATGCCATTAAGGATATGGAATCAGTAACGTTTATGAGTGCATTAATGGTGAAAAACCTCCCGACCATCTGCATTGATGGAAAAATTGAGTTCGTCTCAAAAATTCCACCAAAAAAAGATCTGATTGAGGCTATCCAGCAAAGAATCAATCAAAAGCTCAGGCTTAAAATTAAACAGAAAAAAGCCGAGATATTAATTATTGGATCTTCAGAGGATGAATGTAAGGAGCTGGATCATATTGTAAAAAATAGCATGGATGAATTGGGTGTCCTGCTTATAGTAAAACGAGTAACTGAAAAAAGTGAAATTGAAAATCTTGGGGTATCCCGTACACCAGCAATAATGATAGTGGATTATAAGCTAAAGTCACAGGGGAGTATTCCTTCAGCCGATGTTGTTAAAGAATGGATAAAGCAGGTCACGTAAATAAAATACCCTTTTTTCTCATAACCGGTTTCCTGGGGAGCGGGAAAACAACCCTTTTAAACAGGGTGATTCAGCAATTCAGCAGTTCATACCGGCTAGGCATCATCCAGAATGAGTTTGCCCAGGGAATTGTAGATGGACAAGAGCTAAAAAGATCA
>JASJGS010000072.1:0-2818 GCA_033791445.1 Bacteroidales bacterium
TCTCTCGACTACCGGTATTTCAATATTTGTATAAACAAGGGAAATGCGGAATATAATTCCGATGGAAGTGTAAAGGTAGTTGTTGCACATACAGACCCTGGACTTCCAAACTGGATTGATACCTGTGGGCATGAGGAGGGAACGATGTGCTGGCGATGGTACAGATTGGGAAAAGAAATCAAACCATTAGAGCCAGATTGCAAGCTAGTTATGTTTGATCAATTAAAGTAATTATGAGAGCTATAAAACGTATAAAATCTGTTAACTTTAATAAAAAGCCTATATGGTTCTCTGCTATAAATTCATTATGGAAGAATAGCTATCCTTTGGGTACACAGATAAAGCTTGATAAAGATATTCTTATAAAAGAAGCCCGTAAAAGTACCGGATTGAAAGACCTGGGAAAACACTTCTGGGATGAACCACTCGACCGCTTATTGTACTCGATCAATACCGAAGCCCGCCTGCATCCCATTGGTAGATTCATTACAAAAAAACGACTGATTAACTTACTAAATGTCAGGCTTCGGGCGGAAGATTGGTTTAAAAAGCAGCCGGAGATCCTGGAGCAGGAATTATACCCGGTAATGATGATCATTGGTTTACAACGTACCGGTACCACCAAGTTACACAGGATGCTTGCCAGTGACCCTGATACCCGTGCCCTGCTGAGTTGGGAGGCGTTAAACCCGGTTCCACTTAATGGGGATATTAATACTGGTGAGGAACGAATACAAATAGCAAAGACAAGCGAAAAAGCACTTAAAATAATCTCACCCGGATTTTTTGCTATCCACCCGGTGGAACACCTGGCACCCGAGGAAGATGTATTGCTCCTGGATGTTTCTTTCCTGAGTACCACTGCTGAAGCAACCATGCATGTTCCTTCGTATTCTGAATGGCTGCACAAGACCGATCAATCACTTTCATATGACTATGCAGCCAGGCTAATGAAATTCCTTCAGCAGCAAAGGCCGGGAAAACAATGGGTATTAAAATCACCTCACCACCTTGAGTTCCTGAATTTGGCTGATAAACATTTTAATAACGTTCAGTTTCTGTGGACACATAGAAATGTGCAAGATGCCATCCCCTCATTCTTAAGTATGGTATCATATTCCAGGACACTGTTTAGCAATGAAGTTGATCCCAGGGAAGTGGCAGATCATTGGGTGCGAAAAATTGGTTATATGCTTGATAAAGCAATGAAATTTCGTGCTCAACCCGGGTATGAGAATCAGTTTTTAGATGTTTCTTACCGTGATTTGGTTGAGAACAGTATGGAGGTTATGAAAAATATTTATCGAAGTAGGAATCTGGAAATAAATCAAGATCTGCAACAAATATTTGAATTAACAGAGCAAACTAATCCAAAAGGAAAATATGGTGTTCACGAATATAAACTGGATGATTTTAAAATCGAAAGAAGTTTTATTGATAATTATACCTCCGATTATCAGGAATACCAGGAGAAATTAAAAATTTCCCGATACGATTAAGAACAAAGATGATTTTTTACCAATAAGTAAGGTAGATTTTCTCACATCAAAAGCAGGAACTTTAAAGGACAATGAGTGAACAGGAAAAAAAATATGACAATCCCGTAAGTGCAACCCTTACGGGTATTACTAATTTATTCAAAAAGCAGGAAAGGATTGGTATATTGGATCCGTCTGATCGCCTCAATGGTAAAAAGATATTAATTACCGGTTCCAGCTCAGGATTGGGCCTTGCAACAGCCATTGAACTGGCAAAATTAGGAGCTGTGGTAATTATGGCCGTACGAAGCGGTATCCCTGAAAAAATGGAGGAAGTAAAGCGAAAATCCGGATCAGATCAGGTGTTCATTCATAATGTTGATTTATCAGATTTTGATTCTATTCATAAACTTGTAAATGAAATCAAGATTCAGTATGGACAATTAGATGTTGTAATCTGCAATGCTGCTATTGTGGCTAAAAAAGGCCGTAAAACAAAGCATGGACAGGAGCAGATGTTTACAATAAATTACCTGGCCAAATTTCTGTTTATCAATTTACTTCTTAAGAATGATTGTATAAATACTACTGGGCCAAATGTTTCCAGAATCATTTTTGTTGCCTCAGAAAGTCACAGAAATCCAAGGGAATTTAATTGGACTGATTTTGGGAAATACATCCCGCATAGTATTGGTAAAACTGTTGAACTATATGGTTACTATAAACTATTGCTGGTAAGTTTTGCACATGAGCTATCACACCGTTTAAATGCAGACAAAACAAATATTTCCGTTTTTTCCCTTTGTCCGGGTCCGGTAAATTCCAATATTGCCCGGGAAGCACCAGCTATATTTAAACCATTATTGAAACTTGTCTTTGGAATTTTCTTCAGATCACCTAAAAAGGCAAGTGAACCATTGGTTTACCTGACTGCTTCAAAGGATGTGGAAGGAAAGCCATTTGATTATTTGTTCCTGATGGAGCGTAAGACAATTGATGAAAAGGCTTCGGACAAGGATAATGGTAAAAAACTCTGGCAACTGTCAGAAGAACTCCTGGGAGCTTTGGGAGAAAAAATATAGAACTCAGCTAAGTTTTATAGCTAATATTTTGGCATAATTCTAACTTTTAAGAAGATCAACCTTCTCATTGATAAAGATATGCTGTATCTTTAGAATAACTATTCAACTGTTAAGGCTATGTCAGCATCAAATTCAATTTCTAATAAAATACCAGGACTTATTGTAGTTTTCTTTTTATGTCTCACCAGCTTCACTGTATGGGGTACAGAAAGTCCGCAGGATTCATCCAAATCGATAAAGATCGATAAGAAATTAGAG
>JASJGS010000073.1:0-10452 GCA_033791445.1 Bacteroidales bacterium
ATGGTCACTTACAGGAAGGTGAATGAAATAATCGCAAGTAAACAAGTTATGGAAGGAGCGGGGGTGAAGCTAAACAGGGTGTTTGGATATTATGAAGTTCCGCTGTTCGACCCATTCTTATTGCTGGATCATTTTAAATCAGAAAACCCGGATGATTTTATGGCTGGATTTCCCTGGCACCCGCACAGGGGAATAGAAACAGTTACCTATATACTGGAAGGAAAGGTCAGGCATGGTGATAGCCTGGGAAACAATGGTATAATTGAATCAGGCGATGTTCAGTGGATGACCGCCGGTAGCGGGATAATTCATGAGGAGATGCCTGAAAATAGTGCGAATGGAATAGAAGGCTTCCAACTTTGGGTAAATCTTTCGGCAAAGAACAAAATGAATGCCCCAAGATATCAGGAAATAAAAAAAAGAAGAAATTCCGACTGTGGAGATACCTGACAATGTAATTGTAAAAGTCATTTGTGGAGAGATAAATGATATCCGGGGGCCAGTAGAAGGTATTGCTGCCCAACCAACACTATTTGATGTGAATATTCCGGCTGGCGGTAGCTTTGAATATAGCCTGAATCAAAATCAAAATGTTGCAGCATATATTTTTAAGGGGACTGCCTATTTTGATGATAATGTTGAAGTGGAAGAACTCACTTCTGTTGTATTTGGTGAGGGGGATTCTGTGAGAATAGAGGCAAGAAATAATTCAGTCAGAGCCCTTCTCATTTCCGGAGTTCCTCTAAATGAAGAGATTGCCTGGAACGGCCCTATTGTTATGAATACGGAAGGTGAACTTAAAACTGCCTTTAACGAATTCCGCAATGGAACCTTTATTAAGACCTAAATCACAACTCGTTTTATTTAATCCTGTGTGATAGGGGTCAGCTTGCGCCTTAATTTCATTGCCCAATAATGAACACAATGTGTTCGAAATCAGAACACTTAGCTCTTTGTAAATACTTCCCAGTAATCTATAAACATCTATCTGTTTGTGCTTTAGTCAATTTTGCATAATAATTGCGATAGCTTCAGGTATGCATTCCCCTAACAACTACCGATGCTAAGACATTATATTGTAATAGCCTTCAGAAACCTGAAGCGCAATCTGAATTATTCACTAATAAATATTGGTGGCCTGGCCATCGGCTTGGCTAGTTTCTTGTTTATTGTTACCTATATTATTGATGAGCTCAGATACGATAGATTTAATGAGAAGGCACATCAAATATACCGTGTAAACAGGTTTTACAACTCAAATGAAGTTCGGGAAGATGCTGCAACCTGTTCATTCCCATTTGCTCCTGCGCTGAAAGCTGATTATCCTGATATAGTAGACGAAGTTTGCCGGTTCTTTAATTTTCAGACTCCAAAATACTTCTTCGAGTACCGAAAGGATAGTTCTCATGTGGTAAAATTCAATGAAAGAAAGTTTTTCCTTGTAGATTCTACCGTATTTGACATATTTACTTTCCCCTTCCTGAAAGGAGATCCGGCCACAGCATTGGATAGACCTAACACGATTGTTCTTACTGAATCTACAGCAGAAAGATATTTTGGTGATGAGGACCCCATAGGAAAAATTCTTCTGGCGGAGGAAAATTCCAGTTATGAAGTAACGGGGGTAATGGAGGATATTCCTTCTCAGTCACATTTCAAAGTTGATATGCTGGGATCCCTGTCTACATTCAAGTATATGCTTAGGGGAAGGGTTTTGCCCCAGAGCTGGGTATGGAATCCATGTTGGACCTATGTTTTATTGAAAGATGGATTGACACCCGATATTCTGGTAGAAAACTTTCCAGAGTTTTACCTGAACCATTATCCAGACCTTTCAGACCAGGATGTTAGCATTTCATTTCAACCTCTAACCGATATACACTTAAAATCACACCACGATTATGAGATGCATCAAAACAGTAATGTAATTTATGTTCAGATATTAATGGTAATTGCAGCGATAGTGCTTGTAATTGCATGCATTAATTTCATGAACCTTACCACGGCCAATTCTGCTTCACGGGCAAAAGAAATTGGGATGAAAAAAGTATTTGGTGCATCGAGGCGAAGCCTAATTTTGCAATTCCTTGGAGAAACAATTGTGGTAAGCTTTTTGGCTCTGGTGATAGCGAGTGTTGCAGTGGAGCTACTGTTACCTGCTTTTAATTCTTTTACCGGGAAAAGTATAATCGACAGCTTTGTTTTCAATCTTGAGTTCCTGATTTTTGCCGTATTTATAACGGTGGTAGTTGGTATTTTCTCTGGAGCTTACCCAGCCTTCTTTCTATCCTCCTTTAAACCCATAGCCGTATTAAAAGGCACTCTTAGGAGTGGTTCAAAGAGTGGGTCCGTGCGAAAGGTTCTTGTAATCGTCCAATTTTCCATCTCGATTGCACTTATCATAGGAACTTTGGTAGTTTATTCCCAATTAAAATACATCCGTAATACTGACCTTGGATTTAGAAAAGACCAGATTATTCTTCTACCAACTGTAAACCAAATAGCCCAAAACTACTCCACTTTTAAAAAGAATTTATTAAAATACCCTGAAATTGAATATGTTACAGGGATGGAAGATATTTTAGGAGCCAATCACAACACTCGAAGAGTGGAAATTGAAGGATTAAGTTCAGAACAGGGATTCTGGTATCCTATGTTTCTGGTTCGGGATGACTTCATAGAAACATTTGACATTGAGGTTGTTGAAGGAAGGGGCTTTTCGAGAAAAATTGTTACTGATTCAGCAAATGCCATAATGATAAACGAGACAATGGCAAAAAATCTTGGGTGGACCAACAAGGAGGCAATTGGCAAGCGAATCAAATCAGATGGAGATGAAAGAGTAATTGGTGTATTTAAGGATTTCCATATTTTATCACTCCATAAACCTATAAATAATTTTTTGTTGGATATGGTCAGGCATCCAATAGGGGCCAATGCAATGACAAGATATGTAGCCATTCGGGTTAACAATGGGAATATGAAGAAGATTCTTGCCAAAATCGAAAAAGAATGGAACTATCTTTCCCCAAATCGGCCCTTTGAGTATAGTTTTTTAGATCAGAATCTCAATAATTTGTATAAGGATGAAGATAAGTTTGGTAAGTTTTCAGTTATGTTGACCATACTTGCCTTATTCATAGCATCGCTGGGGCTCTTTGGCCTTTTGGCCTACCTGGCAGAAAGAAAAACAAAGGAAATAGGAGTAAGGAAAGCTTTAGGTGCCAGGTTCTATGATGTATTCAAGCTTCTTTCCAGGGAATTTATCTGGCTTATTATCCTGGCCAATGCCATTGCCTGGCCCGTAGCCTGGATAGTAGGGAATGCTTGGCTCGAGAATTTTACCAAAAGAATTTCATTAGGCCCAGGTCTTTTCATTCTAGCCGGTGTAGGTGCACTTACAATAGCTATTTCGATAACATTTTACAGAGCATACCGGGCATCCATAACAAACCCTGCTTCAACACTGCGGTATGAATAAGACTGTCTCTATTTATTTTATAAGTAAAAAAATAGGTCATTCAGGTACTTTATTCCTGAGAGGGAAATAAACTATTCTTTTAAAGAAACTCTTAACATTCCGAACCAACTTTTGATAAAAAGTTAACTGCTCTGAAAGAATAAATTCATTCAATACCTCTGAGAACTCTGGTGTACGAAGATATCCGAATGATTTATGGGGATTTCTTTCTCCCCCTATTTCATAATTATTTACCACCAGGAAATCAACCGGCATAATATTGTTTTGGTTTTCGGAGAAATCATCAGCCAATTTGAAGTTAAAAGCCACTTTGTCTAAAATGTCGGCAAAATTATGCCAGCTTTTAAGTACTCCAGGGGGTGTAGCCATCTGATTTCCTACAATATGAAGCTCTTTTTGTTCAGCTGCAATTTTAGATAAAACAACCGGTAAACCCAATGGTGACCCGAGTGTAATAAAGCTATTTACATTGACTTGAGGAGTATGAAATTTTAGCACATCGAATGCAACAATGGAACCCATTGAATGACTGATAAGCATAACACTATCAGTCTTGTATTTATTTAATACAGTCAATAAACGTTCCCTGATTAATTCTTTTGCTTTATTTATCTGGGGGTTTTCTTTATTTAAGTTTTCGGTGTAATAAGTTTCAAGGTCTTTGAAATACCTGTGAACTATAGTATCGGCTATATAAGAGTAGTTTAAGCTTAAATCATCATTTAAAAATACCTGATTGAGTTGTTGGCTGAGGTAATCTACAACCTTCTTTCTTGTCTCATGGTCTTCATCTAAAAAATAATTCGAAGCTTCCGCATACTTTTCATGTAAATAATTGGGACTATTTACATCCTTTTCCGTAATGCTTAAAGGAGTATCATAGAGAATATCCGCCCAATATACCAGTTCGAATTTTGGCAGAACTGGATTGTACTTGTAGGTGTTAAGACCTTCCATCATAGAAAGTTCCCACCATTTCTGTAGAATTCTTTTAGGGGGCTTGTTGCCAAGACCATGAATACCGATAATTACGTTTGCCATTTCTCTAATTAATAGCCCAGGTTTAATGCTTAAAATTAGTATATATTTTCATCACTTTTCTAAATTAAAAAAAGTTACAAATTGTATATTTGTTTTTTTAATCAAAATACACAATTAATCAAACCATTCTCTATTGAAATCTACAATTGAATTTCGCTTTGCATTTATTTTTGCTTTTGTTCTATTTTTCACCCATTCAATTACCGGTCAGACCCTTGAAGGGACTGTTTTGGATAAAACTACTCAACTTCCCATTTCTGGTGTAAATATAATTACCAGTGATAGTTTGATTGGTTGTTCTACTGATTTTAATGGTCGATTTCAAATTGATTTATTAGACTCTGATTCTCTACTGATTTCGCATGTAGGTTACCAGAAACAAAGTTATAATCCAGGAAAAAATAATACCAATATTCTTATTTACCTTGTTCAATCACCCGTAATGCTTAATGCCATTGAGGTTAGTGTTACAAAAAACCAATTACCGAGTTTCTCGCAATCTGCTTCCATTTCCTATTTGTCTGAGGAAAAAATTCGTGAAAATGTATCCAGGTCTATGGCGGAAGCTATGACTACTACAGCAGGCGTTTGGGTGCAGAAAACAAATCATGGCGGAGGATCTCCCTTTGTACGTGGGCTCACAGGTAATTACACCCTTTTGCTTATTGATGGTATCAGATTAAATAATAGCACTTTCCGTTATGGACCCAACCAGTATTTTAATACAATTGCTCCTTTCTCAGTAAATGCCGTTGAAGTTTTAAGAGGAGCCGGTTCAACCCTGTATGGTTCTGATGCCATTGGAGGAACAATCAATGTCAATACAATATCTCCCTCATTTGCCAGTCAAAAGAAAATATATGGAAGTGTTGGGGGCCAATTCATGAGTCAGGGTATGGAGTACACTGGAAACCTTGAGTTGGGAGGCAACACCAGGAAGTTTGCTTACATTTTGAATGGCAGCATACGTGATTTTGGTGATCTATATGCCGGAAAAGGCCTGGCATATGAAAGACCATCGGGCTACACAGAAGCAGACCTTCTATTTAAGGGACTCTGGCAGGTGTCAGAGAATCAGAAGATTAGTTTTAACTATCAATGGTTGCGTCAGGATAATGTTCCACGCTATGATAAAGTTGCCCAGGATGATTATGAATATTATAATTTTACTTTACAGCAGAGGCAATTGGCATATGTAAGGTTTGATCAGGAATGGATTAATTCTCCAGTAAAAAACTTGCAATTTACTGCCTCATTTCAAAAATCAGACGAGGAGAGAGATACAAAGAAAAATAACTCAATTGTACATAAAAATGAAAGAGATGATGTTTCTACAATGGGTCTAAATGCCCAGTTGAATGCAGTCATTTTAAAAAGAATTGAAACCATATTGGGTTGGGATTTATACTACGATTGGATTGCCAGCTCAAGGACAGAAGAAAATACGCAAACGGGTGAAAGCATTGATTTTACACGAGGACTTTATCCAGATGGATCAAACTCATTAAATACAGCTGTTTTTAATACCTATTTATATTCTCTCCAGCAATGGACTTTTCAACTTGGCTGGCGCTACAATTTCACCTCAAATAAGGCAGAGGATGTTTTCTTTGATGATTTAGACCTGGCCACATCCTCTTTTGTTTGGAATGGGAGTATTAATTACAAATTTAAAAAAAACAGTATATATACTGCCATTAATACAGCATTCAGAGCCCCCAATATTAATGATATCAGTTCAATGGGGGATTTTGATTATGGGATAGAAGTCCCCACAACAGACCTGAAGCCTGAAAGATCAACAAATTTTGAACTTGGATACAAGCTGGCTGCAAATGTAGTAAGCATGAATGTTGCTGGCTTTTATACAAAAATCAATGACCTGATTGATCGGGTCCCATCTACCTATAATGGAGATTCTATAATAAATGGGAGCAGGGTATATACTATGGCAAATGTTGGAGAGGCCTTTATTACTGGATTTGAACTGGACCTTGAGGCCAAGCTTAGCCGTACATTTTCCATTTTGGGAAACCTCACCTATACTTATGGGCAAAATATTACAAAAGATGAACCTTTCCGAAGAATTCCACCACTTTTTGGTGATCTGTCAATTCGGTACGATAATAAAAATTATTTTATTATTCTTCAAACCCAATTTGCCGGTATGCAGGATAGGCTTTCTTCAGGAGATATTGATGATTACAGAATACCGGATGGAGGCACTCCAGGCTGGTTTGTTCTCAATATTAAGGGCGGATATGAATGGAAACGTATAGGAGTAAAACTGGCCCTTAATAATATTTTCAATGAAGCCTATCGAATGCATGGTTCAGGTGTGGATGGGCTTGGTATCCATCTGGCAGGATCTGTTAGGTTTTATTTTTAAACTTCATTCTATCAATATACTTCATTTAGATTGTATTTTCTTATTCTTTAATTTTCACATAAATATGCTTAATATGGGATTTTTCAGCTTCTCTTTCATCCACTACAAAATCTTTTTTAAGCGATTTAATTAAAGGAGTTAGTTTATTGAAACCGTAGTTTCTTGGGTCAAAATCAGGTTTCTTCTTATTGACTAAGGCACCAAGTCCTGCAAGGGATGCCCATCCATCATCATCGGCTAAATCTTCAATAGAGGATTTCATCAATTGAATTAATTCATTATTTATTGAATCAACTTTCGCGGTCTCTGAACTTGAGGAAGCCGTTACTTTTTTTGTTTTAGGAGTAACTTTAGCTCCAATAATTTCAATATAAATGAATTTGTCACATGCTACAATGAAAGGATTGGGTGTTTTCTTTTCCCCAATACCAATTACCAACATTCCAGATTCTCTCAACCTGGTGGCCAGGCGTGTAAAATCGCTATCACTGGAAACCAGGCAAAACCCATCCACTTTTTCACTATGTAAAATATCCATAGCATCAATAATCATAGCTGAATCTGTTGCATTCTTGCCAACAGTATAGCTATATTGTTGAATAGGGGTAATGGCATGCTGAAGTAAGGCCGGTTTCCATCCGGATACTGTAGGGATAGTCCAATCCCCATAAATCCTTTTTATTGTGGGGGTTCCAAACTTGGCAATTTCACCAAGCATACCTTTAATATTGGCATAGGGGATATTATCTGCATCAATAAGGACAGCCAATTTCAAATCACTTTTTTCACTCATAATTAAATATAATTTTATATCTGACTAAGTTATTAAAATGTTTGTGATTGGCTATTATATGTTTAGAATAATGTGCTTTGGAAATGGCCCAAGGGAGCTAAATTAAATACCCTTTTTCCTTTGACACACAATATACACCTCCGGCATCCATAGCAGCTACGCAACGATTGCAGGCATCACAAAGAGGCTCATCCATAGTTTTAACACCCAGTTTTTTTACGAAATCGGGGTCATGAATAAGAGTTCGGCCCAATTGGATAAAATCAAATCCTTTTTTAATAAGCTTATTTATATCGTGTTCATCGCGGACACCGCCTACATAAATAACAGGAATAGAAACAGCATTCATGATTTTTTCTGCACCCTCAATTAGGAAAAGTCTTTCGAAAGGATATTGTTGAACCAGGAGTTTCCCAAATAGAAATAATCCAAGTTTTGATACCCACTTTTTCTGGTTCTTAATCATATCCATGGTTGGAACATTTCCTCTTAACATGAAAAGGGGCGTTTTTGAAGTAAATCCACAACTTGGAATCAGGGCACTGGCACCATTTTTTTCAAACAATTGTGCGAATTCTATCGATTCTGATAATTCCAAGCCTCTTCGCATACCCTCGAACTGATTCATTTTGACTAAGATAGGGAATTCCGGGCCCACCAACTCTCTTATTCTACGAATTACCATGGCTGGAAAACGCATGCGATTTTCAATGGACCCACCGTACTTATCTTTTCGATGATTTGTATAGGGAGAAAGGAATTGACTCAACAAATAACCATGACCGGCATGTATCTCGACCGCATCAAAACCAGCTTCTTTTGCTAACAAGGCAGACCTTCCGAAATCTTCCACTTTTTCAAGAATCTCCTTCTCCGTCATTTCTTTGCAATAGGATAACTGGAAAAGATTGAATTTTGGTGAGGCTCCCAGAGGTCTTTTCTGAATTACCTGTTTATTTGCAAAATAGCCGCAATGCCCCAGTTGTATGCTTACAGCGGCACCTTCATTATGAACAGAATCGACAATACGCCTGAGATCCGGAACGATTTCCTCTCTCATCCACATTTCATGCTCAAAAGCCCTGCCATCAAAACTTACAGAACAATAGGCTACTGTAGTCATAGCTATATGCCCTTCGGCAATTCTCCGATGATGTTCAATTAATTGATCTGTAACACCCCCCCCCTGGCACATTCCTTCAAAGCATCCGGCTTTTATGAAGCGATTAGGTAATAAAATATTCCCTATATTACCTTCTGATAATGCTTTATCTGCAATGATAGTGGTCATTAGGCAGGCTGGTGTAATTGAACAAAATTCCCACAGGAATCATCAAAAATGGCTAAAATCCCCCATTCTGTTTCAGTCGGTTTCTTAATAAAATCGACTCCCTTATCTACCAGTCTTTCATATTCTTTATGAATATTATCACTGGTAAAAACAATAGTAGGCAATTTTGAATTATAAAGTTTCTCCTGGTACTTTCTGGCGAAAGAACTGTCATTTGGTTCAAGAAGCAACGAGGTTCCTTTTGGATCCTGTGGTGAAGCAACTATCGCCAGGTTTGATTCAGGCATATGAAGAATTTCTATGAATCCAAGAATTTCTGTATAGAACCTGAAGGCGTCTTCGGTATTGTTGACATATACACTTGTAAGTCCGATTTTCATAATAATGAAGTAAGATGGATAACTAAGCCAGGTTATTTATGATTTTTTTGATTTTTTGTTGAATATCTTTATCGAAACCCTTCATCTCTTCGTTTTGAACTGAACTCATGGAAGAAACAGGGTCTATGGCTGCCACTTCTACCTCGCCATTATCATGTTCTTCCACAATAATATTACAGGGTAGGAGTAGGCCAATCTTATCTTCCTTCAGGAGGGCCTGGTGAGCAAAATGAGGATTGCAGGCTCCCAATATTTTGTATTTTTTGAAATCAACATTAATCTTATCCTTTAAGATTTTTGAAACATCAATTTCGGTTATCACCGCGAAACCTTCTTTCTTTAATTCTCCTGAGACCAGTTCAATGGCCTCATCAAAACTCTTCCCTGGTAAAAATTTATTAAAATAGTAACTCATAATGCCTTCTTTAAAATTGTATGGTTTCAAAATTACTGTAAATTCATGAATGAATAGATCGTTAAATGAACAAACAATCTTGCTTATTCAATGAGATTTATGTATTGAATAAATAAATGATTTACGGGCTGCTAATTTGCCAGTTTAATTTCAACCAGCTTTTTGATGTCAGGTACATTTGTATCATCCTTCACATCTATGCGAATTCCCCGGCCTTCAGCATATACCTTTGCATTCTTTAGTCCTGTCCTTATTTCTTCGGAAATATCGCTGCTTAAAATCTGCTCTGTCGCCTTCCCTCCAAAAACAAATGCCACCATAAAGTACTTTTCTCGGGGAAGAAAATATATTATAGCACGTTTCTTGTCTTTTATTCGAAAACTCCATCCATATTTCTTTCCCGGATAGTTCCATCCCTCTGTTGCAGTGGGATATTTTTGATAAACATATTCTCTTAAGCTCATCCAATAAGAGAACGTTTCCCCCAGAGGTTCACTTAAGTCATCATTTATAGGGATTCTGGCTTTGTCGGTAAAAATGCTTATATCCATTGTTTGCAAAAATTTATTTTGTTAAATATACAATGAATTCTTAAAACCTATTCTTTAATAAACAACATCCTTTTTGTCTCCATATAAATTTCCCCACCTGATTTCCTCGAA
>JASJGS010000074.1:0-12595 GCA_033791445.1 Bacteroidales bacterium
TACTGGGGGATTTGGGTAGATGATATTCCAGAATATGGATACAAAAGTTATCGTATTGAACTTCTGGATGAGTATGCTAGTAAACCAGAATCTTTGGTTGTTGAAAATCCTATACTAGAGAATAAATGGTATAAAATAAGTATTGATGCCAAAAAAGGGGCCATTACCAGCATTTACGATAAAAATTCAAAAACGGAACTTGTTGACCAAGAAGCTGAGTATCCATTGGGAACCTTTATTTATGAACAATTGGGAAACAGAAGTCAAATGGAAGCTTATACGCTCGTTGACTATAAGCGTTCTTTACTTGATACCGTTTATATTGAGTCTGTAGTTAAGGGAGCCATGTTTGATTTGATCCGGTTTTCAGGGGAGAGTGAAGAATCTTGCTATAGTCCAAAAGGATTTAAGTCTGAACTTCGTTTGTATCATACAGAACCTTTGATTGAAATGCATTTTACAATAGAGAAAAAGCCGGTAACTGATCCAGAGGGAATATACATAGCTTTTCCTTTCCAGGTTGAAAATGGTAGAATTTTCTGCGATGTACCTGGAGGTGTCATAGAGGCAGGTGTTGATCAAATTCCCGGTTCATCTAACGACTGGAATACAGTACAGAATTTCGTTTCGGTTCGAAATGAGAAAATGCAGATACTTTTTGGAAGCCATGAGGTTCCTTTAACACAGTTCGGCGGAATCAATACGGGTCGGTTTGAGGCAGGTGCCACTCCAGAAACAACCCATCTTTATTCATGGCCTATGAATAACTATTGGGTAACAAATTTTAATGCCGATCAACAAGGTAGTTTTTCATGGAGCTATTATATTACCACAAGAGATAATAATTTTCTTAAGGAAGCAAACCAGGTTGGTTGGGAAAATAGGATCCCATTTTTATCAAGAGTAATACCTGCTGGAGATAAGGAAAATGCCCTGACTTCGGGTTCGGTGTTGGATTTTTCAACAGAAGATGTTTTAATCATTAATGTGAAGCCAATTAATGGTTCAATGCTTCTACTACAGATGAGGGAAGTGAATGGCAAAAATGCTGAACTTAGTGTTTTGCGACCGGATAAATTGGGGGATTATAAATTACAGCAATCAGATGTTACAGGTGAGCCTATTGCTGATCCGGATACAAAATTGAATTTCAAACCTTACGAAACAAAGTTTTTTAGAATTCATCTTGAAGATTAGAACTAATTTGGGACCTCAATACAGAGTATATACACTGATTAATAAGCAAATTGATATGAAACCAAAACCATATATTTTAGCTGAAACAAACTGGAAATCAGTTAATGGTTTAGAATTCCAGGTTGCCATTCTGCCCTGGGGGGCAACTGAGCCACACAATTATCATTTACCCTATGGAACAGATACTATTCAAACGGATTATATTGCTGCAGAATCGGCTCGAAAGGCCTGGGAGAAAGATGCGAAAGTAATTGTTCTACCAACTATTCCATTCGGTGTAAATACAGGTCAGATTGATCTTCCTCTCACCATAAATATGAATCCAGGCACTCAGGAAGCTATTTTAATAGATGTATTGGAATCACTGTCTAATCAGGGGATTATGAAATTAGTAATCCTAAATGGGCATGGTGGAAATAATTTTAAGCAAATGATTCGGGAACAAAGCCTCAATTACCCGGATATGTTTATTGGAACACTCGATTGGTATAGGTTGACTGACAATTCAAGCTTTTTTAAAGAACCTGGCGATCATGCCGGTGAGATGGAAACAAGTAATATGCTATTTATAGCTGAAGATCTTGTCCTACCATTGTCTGAAGCCGGTAAAGGAGAGGCAAAGACGTTTGCTATCAAAGCATTACGTGATGGTTGGGCCTGGACACCCAGAAAATGGATTCGAATTTCAGAAGATACCGGAGCTGGTAATCCCGCTGCAGCCACAAAGGATAAAGGCAGGGCTTTTTTGGATCACATAACGGGCATGATTGCAGAATTCCTAGTGGATATTGCCAAAACTGATCCGGATGACATATATGAAAAATAGATAATTTATTGCGAATAAATAATTAAGCTATGATTAAAAATGTGATGCTACTTTCAATGGTGTTTGTCTGCATATCTTGTAGTCAGGTCCCTGAGAAAAAGGATATTTCCGAAAAGCCAAATGTTTTGCTAATCATTACCGACGATCAGGGTTATGGTGATCTGGGATATCATGGTAATCCTGATATCATTACACCAGGACTTGATCAACTTGCATCGGAAAGTGTAAGGTTTACAAATTTTTATGTTTGTCCTGTCTGTGCTCCTACAAGGTCAACTATTCTTACAGGAAGGTATCATCCACGCACCGGTGTATATGATACGTATAATGGTGGAGCAATAATGGCTACCGAGGAGCTAACAATTGCTGAGATACTTAGAGAGAATGGTTATGCTACAGGTATTTTTGGAAAATGGCATTTAGGTGATAATTATCCGTTTCGGCCAGAAGATCAGGGTTTTACTACCTCTTTAATCCATCCCGGTGGTGGTATGGGGCAAGTTGCTGATATATATAATTTTTTTCGGGGTGATAGCTCATACTTTGATCCGGTCTTACTGGAAAATGGTAAAAAAAGTCAGAAAAGAGGATACTGTTCTGATATTTTTGCCAATGGCGCCATAAATTTTATCAGGAAGCATAAGAATGAGCCATTTTTTGCTTATTTATCCTTTAATGCTCCGCATACTCCACTGCAGGTTCCTGAAGAGTACTATGCGATGTATAAAAATATTGAATTCGATACTTCCAAATATGCGATTAAGGGCCATCCAATAAACCAGATGGATAGTAATCAGCAGGAAGCTGCCCGTAAAGTGTATGCTATGGTTTCAAATATCGATGATAATATCAATCAATTATTTTGGGAATTGGATAACCTCGGTTTAAGAAAGAATACTTTAGTTATCTTCTTAACAGATAATGGTCCGCAACAAATCCGCTATACTGCTGGTTTAAGGGGTAGAAAAGGTAATGTCTACGAAGGTGGCATCAGGGTGCCCTTCTTCATGGATATACCTGGTGAGCAATTTCAGGATAAAGATGTTCAGATTAGCGGAGCACATATTGACCTTTTACCTACTATTCTGGAATATTGTGAGCTTGATTTGCCTGAGAATGTTGAGCTGGATGGAAAGAGCCTGTGGCCAGTTATTAGAGGTGATGAGGTTGACTGGAAAGACAGGGCCCTATTTTTTCATTGGCAAAGGGGAATGCCTGAACCCTATCAAAATATTGCGGTTAGAAAGGGTGACTATAAATTGGTGGGTAAAACTGAATATACGGCTTCTGCTGAAGATTTGGAATTGTATAATATTAAAGAGGATCCATTTGAACAGTATAACCTGATTGAAGATAAGTTGGAAAAGGCCAGGGAACTAAAGGCTGATTTTGATTCGTATTATGCGAGTATTATTCATAATAATAACCTGAATCCACAGCGAATTCATTTAGATGGCCCGGATGAGTATCCTGTAATTCTCAACCGAAATGATGCAAAGGGTCCTCCAGGAATTTGGGCACAAGATAGAATTTACGCATATTGGGCTGTTAGGGTAGGAAAACAAGCTCTCTACAATATGAACTTTGTTTTTAGAGACAATATTCCTGGTGAGGGTAAAATGTTGATGAAAGTGGGTCCTGTCCAGCGAACCATTGACTTTGGTGATACAACTTCAAATAGTATTCAAATGAGAAATGTTCCCCTTTTAGAGGGAGACTTTTTATTTGATGCATGGTTTCTATATAGAGGAGAGACCTATTTGCCGTTCTATGTTGAGGTAACCAGTCAGCCAGATTCAGAATTATAGAACCTTTAGAAATGTATTTCTTGAATTAATGATTTAATCCATGAAAGTGAAACAAGAGAAAATATTAGATCTTGATTATCAGACTATTGTTGAGCTTGAGATTTTAAGATTATCAGGTATTGGACAAAATATTTTTGATATTCTGGATAGAACTACAACAGTCGGAGGGAGGGATTTACTAAAAAGTAAATTTAGGAGGCCTTCAAGTGATTTTGAGGAGATAACAGCGATACAGGAAGCTTTGAAATTTCTCACAGATAATAGGGCTCAATGGGACATAAAGGGGTTCAAACCAATTATGGATCAGGTTGAGTTTTATTATTATTCCAAAGCAGACCTGATGAACAGTGAAAACAGCATAGGTGTCTTTTTTGAAGGCTTGTTTTTTTATTCCAAGTCTAAGGAATACAGAAAGACAATAAGCTCAGGAGCTAAAAATGCTATTCAATTAGTTCTGAAATTTTATAATTACTATACCGATAATAAATCAGGGAAGCTTCCGGTTTATCTTAAAAATATTTTTAATGAACTTGAAAAAGTTTTCAGTCTACCTCCCATCAAGAGGATACTGACCAAAGGAGAAAGCCATTCGTGGACATTGTTTGATTTGTTTCAATTTGACAGGGTTTTTAGAGAAGTAAACAAAGTTGAGACATTGAAATTAATAAACCTTTTTTATGAAATTGATGTTCTACTCTCAAAAGCGGATGCTACAAAAGAATTGGATTTAGCCTTTCCAGAGTTTATTGAGTCTGAGGTGGCGATACTTGAAATGTACGATGTTTATCACCTGTTTCTTAAGAAACCTGTGGAAAATTCAGTAGCCTTTAATAATGGTAGAAACTTTTTGTTTTTAACCGGTCCAAATATGGCCGGGAAAACTACCTTCCTGAAGTCGAGTGCTATTGCTGTGTACCTTGCTCATTTAGGTATGGGCGTTCCTGCATCATCGATGCGCTTAACTACATTTAATACCATTTTTAGCAGTTTAAATACTAGTGATAATTTGAGCATTGGCTACAGCTATTTTTATAGTGAGGTAATGCGCGTTAAACAGGCTGCTGAAGCATTGAGAATCCATTCAAAAGCCCTGATGATTTTCGATGAATTGTTTAAAGGAACTAATGTTAAAGATGCTTTTGATGGTTCAGTCCTTGTTATTGATGGATTGGTTAATTGGAAGTCTAGCGTTTTTATACTTTCGTCACATCTTCTAGAAATAGAGAAGAAAATTGAAACATATTCTAATATTTTCTTTCAGTATTTTGATTCTAACATTCAAAATGGAAAACCCGAATTTAATTTTAAGTTAAAAGAAGGACTATCTAATGAGCGATTGGGTTTACTTATTTTGAGGAATGAAAAGATTGATGAATTGTTGAAAAAATAGTGTAGAGTTACTTATTCCAACCTTTTGAGAAACAGATATGAAATCATTCCTGGGTTCATTTTGTTCTTTTCCCAGATAACTAATTTCTAGTCAGAACGTATTATTAGTCATGTAATATATCATTTACTTAAGCGTTATACAATGACATTTTGGTTATTAAACAGCTTATTGAAAATTGAAATTTATGAAATCAAAAGGAATATTTCTAGCACTTGCTATACTTATTATAAGCTTAAGCTTTCCCTTATATGGACAGGATAATGGGGGAAAGTCTTCGAAGGTTTCTGTTGGACTTATAACTGGTTACAATAGAGGTTATGGAATTCAGGGTAACTTTACAGTTCATAATTTTGCATCTGAGTTCCCTTTTGAACTCCGCTTAGGCATTGGTTACACATGGATGAATCCTGGAAATGCGCCTGATGCCCGTCGTATCTTCATAAATAATGCTACCAATGGTACGCCCGAGAAAAAGGGTGGTTCCTTTGATTACAGGCTTGACTTTTTATTGCCAAAATCTATTTTCAAAATTGAACATTCATACATCATTTTTGGCCCCAGGTACTCCACTTTTAAAGGGAACTTTAAATTTATTGGTGGAAATGAGGACTTTGACGTTACTTCTCATCAATGGGGAATTGGTGGAGGTATTGAGAATCACTTTAAAATGACTCAAAAGCTGGATTTGGTTCTAGTCTTAGGTTTAGATTACTACTTTCCTAGTACTCTAAAAGGTCATGACACCTCTTATAGTCCCGATAATGACAATGTGAATCCACGAAATGACAACCAGGATGACGATACACCTTTCACATACAAAGATGCAAATAAGGCCATTAATCAACCCACACTTATGCCCCGTGTAATGATAGGTGTTAATTTTAGCCTATAAGGTGATTCTTAGTTATTCAAGTTCGTAACTATTACTAATATCTAGGGGAGGCATAGGCCCATCTAAAGGCTTTTTATCTTTTACATACCAGTCAAGCCACTGCATGTGGCGGTACAAAACATCAATTTGCCCGACTTGTTTGCGGTTTCCATGCCCTTCACCTGGATATTGAACCAGTCTTACAGCAGGATGATCATTCATTTTCAGCCGGCGATACATCTCAAAACTTTGTGATGGATGCACCCGGGTATCTGAAGCACCTCCATATATGAGTACTGCAGTTTTGCTTTGATGAGCCCAGTAGATCGGACTACGTTCCAGGTTCATTTTCCATTGCTTTTCCAGTTTTTCACCAGAGTGGACATAAAGTTCCTCATAGGCAATGTCAGTTGTCCCTCGCTTACTTATCAGGTCACTTATTCCAACAAACATACATACAGCACGGACATATTTTGTGTAATACGTGGCAAACCATCCGGCAGCATAGCCTCCATATGACCCACCTGCTAAACCAACCCTGTCCTTGTCAGCCAAACCCTGTTCAACCAGGTAATCGATGCCATCAGCGATATCATCAAATTCAACTCCAGCAGGATCTTCATATCCTGCAAGGGCAAAATCTACGCCATATCCAGTACTTGCACGATAATTTGGGTAAAAAACAAGGTATCCTTTTCCTGCCAATACCTGCCCGGCTTCACCATATCTGCTAACCCACCTGTTTGAATAATGAGCCTCTGGCCCTCCATGTACATATACTACGAGTGGGTAAGTTTTGGTTTTATCGAAGTTATTTGGATGTATTAACAAGCCTTCAATTTCCACTCCATCACGAGCTTTATACTTTACAACCTGCTGTTGCCCCAGAATTGATTCTTTTACCCCGGGATTAACATCTGTTAACTTTTTTAACTCATTTTTTCCGTTCCAGTAATATACATTCCCTGGATCATATGCACTGGATCCTGTGAATGTGAAATTTTTAAAATCTGACGTAAAATCAGGTGAACCGAATATCAGGTTTAGATCTTTTCCATTTAGCAGGATATTTTGTTTTCCATTTTCAATATTAACCTGTCTCAGTGTTGGCCATACTCCTTCACCGGAATGATAAACAATTTCTTTGTTATTTTTCCATCCCGACCAGCTTACATGCCCTTTGAAATTGGTAGGAGTAAAGTTCTGAATTTTGCCGGTTTCAAGATCGGTGAGAAACACCTGGCTAACCTGATGGTCTTTCTGGTTGTATGCAGCTGTATAGGTGAGTTTTAAACCGTCCGGGCTAAATTCATAGTTGCCCATTTTGCCTTCATTTTCTGAAATCTGTTTTGTACTTCCATCTTTTTCATTTACCAGGTAAATATTTCGGAACATATACCGGTAGTCTATCAGGTTTTTATCCGTCATGCTTGCAGCAAGCTTTTTGCCATCAGGGCTAAAGTTGAAATCCCAAACCGTTTTTTGCTTAGTAATCTGTTTTGTCTCCTGAGGCTTCCAATCCTGATTGAATGTAGAAATATACAGATTTCTGGTTTTTAGATTTTCTTCATAAAAGATAAATCCATAACCTCGTTCTTTTAAATCTTTTTCATGTTTAGAAACAGGTGATGTAGACAAATACCCTATTTGGTTCACACCAGGTCTCCACTTAAAAGATGAAATACTTGTTTCCGAGTTGGTGAGTTTTGTTTTTTCGCCACCAGTAGAAGGAATCATCCATACCTGGGTAACATCATCTTTTTCTCTATATAAAAAGGCGATCATTTTACCATTGGTACTCCACTGTGGAGAGGAAATGTTTATTTTTCCTGTAATCAGTGGAGTAATCTGGCTTGTTTCTGTATTTACTCTGAATAGTTCACTATAAGATCCTCCTGGTTTTTCATTGGCGGTCCTAGGTGTGGATACTGTGTATAAAATTTCTTTTCCAGCAGGACTTATATGGGCATTACCTGCATTCTTTATTCTGAGAAGCATCTGAGGCGTTAATACATCCTGTGCCTGAATAGTCAAGGATGAATAGGGAAACATACCAAGTAATAGAAAGGCAACCAGCCAGATGAGCTTAAGCTTTGATCTTTTCATTGTTTTGATTTTTTTAATTCAACGAAGGATAAAATGGGTTTAAAAAATTCCAGGGATCAAAAGGTGAAATTAAATATTTAAAATAGATTTTTTAAATAAATCGCTCCCTTTTTTGAAGATTAAACAAGCCGTAAAGCAAAAACACAATGGATCCAACTGTAAGGAAAACCCTGTTCTTGAAAGTTATACTTTGCCATATTACTTCATTCATATCCCAAGGTGGTTTATAGGGGTTGAGAAACACATTCCACATGGATCTATCTAATTCATCCGATAAAATAAGCATGACTACTCCCATAATGACCATTACCACTGCAGTGCCATTTCCATTTCTTATTATGGTTGAGAACATAAAAGCCATAAAACCGATAAAAAATAATGGAAACATAAGTTGGCCAGCCATTTCCCAAACATTTACTGGCAGAAGTGCAATAGATCCCAGAAATGCAAAAAGAACCAGAATTACGTATACCAGAATGAAAATCATCACCAGGCGGACCAGCCAGACTTTATATCTATAATTTGGAATCCCGAATAGTATTTCTAATACTCTGGCATCTTCATCATTTTGAATTCCAAAAACAGTGGGGTAAAAGATCAGTAATATCCCTGGAAAGAATAGGGAGCCATAGATAAACCCTTCGTCAATTGGCTCATTGTTCCAAACAAACTGAAATGATATAAAAATATAGAAACCTAAGGCAGCCAAAAGAAACCAGATAAACCGATTGCCAAAAATGATCTTCAGATTATACCTGGCCACCTTTGTTAACCATATCAGATTATTTGTCAGACTATTTGTCGATGATTTCATTTGTTGTTATTCACTATTTAACTTTAATGTCATTTAATAGACATAGGTAAGCATCCTCCAAAAGTGGAGTAGCACTTTCTGCATTTTCCCGTGGCTTTGATGAAGAAATTATGCGCACCCTTACTTCATCACCTTCCTGCATATGATGTACTATAAGTTCTTTTCCCATTATTTGATTAAATTCTTCAACAGGGAGTCTGAACTGCCAGACCAATCCTCTGGCCAGATTTACCATTTCTGACGGAGTTCCGGTATAACTGAGTAAGCCTTTATTTATAACTGCAACATTCTTGCAAGAGCTTGAGATATCCTCAATAATATGTGTCGAAAAAAGAACTATTCTTTCCCGGCTTAATTCAACTAGAAGATTCCTAAAACGTATACGTTCACGCGGATCCAATCCAGCAGTTGGCTCATCCACCACCAGAATTCTAGGCAGGTGAAGCAATATCTGGGCAATTCCGATTCGTTGTTTCATTCCACCTGAATAAGATTCGATTTTTTCATTTGCTCGGTGGAACATGTGGACTGACTTTAATACATATTCAAGCCTCTCTCTTCTGATTTTATAATCTTTAATACCTTTCAATATAGCTTGATAATCAAGGAACTCAAGTGCTGTCATTTTTTCGTAGGTTCCAAATTCCTGAGGAAGGTATCCGATAAGTCCCTGTAACTCTTCCCGTTGCTTTTCAGTATCAATCCCGTTTATCCAGATTTTGCCATAGCTCTGATCCAGAATTCCACAAATAATTCTCATTAAGGTTGATTTTCCCGCCCCGTTAGGCCCGAGCAGTCCAAACATTCCTGTTCCAATTTCTAGAGATACACCTGATAGTGCCTTAAAAGGTTGATTCTTCTTGCCAATTATTGGAATGCGTTTTACAATGCGAAGTAAGTCTCTTCGAATGTTTCCAAATTTGCCGGTAATCTGCTCAATTCTAACGTCTTTCGTGTATAGAGTCTGCGAAATCGAATATATAATTAAAGCAAGATACCAGAGAATTCCAACTGTGATCACAATTCCAATAGTATCCCAGGTTTGGGAAAAGAAGTAAATATTTAAAAGAGGAATCCCCCAGAATAGAAGTTTGTAAAGTGCTTTTTCTAAGCGCAAATAAAATTTTGATGAAGAACTGGCAGCTTTATTTTTAAGAAGTTCGCTTATTGGATGATAAAGTAAGAATACAAATATGTAATCAATTATGGAAAGAAAAAGAACCCAGAATCCTTTTTGCAAATAGAAATAAGTGAAATATATCAAAAACCCAAACAAAAGAACTTGCCAATACAGGTCATAAAAGTCTCGAAAACTTTTATATTGTTTCTTTAGACCCGCTTTTTCCCTAATTTTTTGTCCGCCTTTCCATTCACGTTTGAAACGACTATCCCGATCATATATTTTTACAAGGTTCTGGATAACAATAGTTATTGAATCTTTTTCTGGAATAACCTCAGCCCTCGCCATTTTTAAACTGGAGGAAATAAACCAGGTTAGACCTGGAACCAGTATAACTAAAAGAATAAACAGGAGCATTTGCCAGAGAGTCGTACTGATCTTCAGATAAATTAAAATAATCCCTGTAATAAATATGGCAGCCTGGAGGAATTTGATTTTCCAATTCAGGTTTCGCATCCATGTAACGGCATTTTCAAGTCCTAAGTAAAATGTTGGTATAAAAACCAGTGTGAGAATGGTGCTTACGGCAAGCCCCCCTATAACTGTAATAGCAAATGGAGCACCAATAATACTAACATATTCAGCCTTGCCCATAGCCAGTGGAAACATGGCCACAATGGTAGTTATGGCTGTAATTAGAATTGGCCTGACTCTGGATACTCCAGCAACCATTAAAGCTCTTGATTTTCTGTAACCCCGCTTTTGTAAAAGGTTGGCAAAGTCAATCAGAATAATCCCATTATTTACTACTATTCCCAACAAAATAAGAAACCCGGTAAGTGTATTTGCACTTAGCAGAGTATTACCGGTAATTATCAGAGCCAGCATTGAACCAATTGCAGCCAGTGGAATTGAGAACATAAGCACAAATGGAGTAGAAAGTGATTCAAACACTGCCGCCAGAATCATAAAGATCAGGATAAAGGATGCAAGAATTAACCACTTGAAGTCTTTTAGTTCATTTTCCTCATGAAAGACTTCCACAGCAATCCCCGAGGGAAGATTGTAGCCGGCAATTATTTGGTCGATTTCTAGTCGGTATGACTCTAGCAAATCTTTTGATTCCTCGGCAGCTCTTACAAATGTGTAATTAATTTCAATTTGCTTTTCCTGATTTACCCTGTTTATCCAGAATACTCCTTTCGAAAAAACAATATCAGAGATAGTTTGAAGATCATGCTGACCCGAATTTTGATCTTTAATTTGAAGAGTTCGCAAATCATGAACCGTCTTTTCCTTCTTTTCTTCCTCTTTGTCCAGTCTTTCTTCTTTTATTATTATATCATATTCTTCATTGTCAAAATTAAACTTCATTCCAGAGGTAAATTCCTGAGAGAAAGAATTTAGTTCAGTGGCAATATTCTGCAGGCTAATGCCATATGAAGCCATCAATAGTGAATTGAAATGCAACTGGACTTCTGGTTGATTATCCGATACATTAATCGTTACACTCCGCATTGATTCAAGATTGTCAAAATAGTACCGGATATCTTCAGCCACACCACGCATGGTTTCAAAATCCTGCCCTTTAATTAAAACCCTCTCACGGTTTGATCCTATTCCAAGAATCCGCTGGAAGGCTTCTCCTGTATTATTTGAAGGGCCTCTAAAACTTCGGCTAGAAGGTGGAGGTTCCATACTTATTTCAGCACCTGAGATATTTTTAACTTTATCTTCAATATCTGACTTAATTTCCCCCAGATTGCGATCAGATTTTTTATCCAAGTCATCAATTAGCTGGATCGTTAGTATAGCCTCTTCTTCCTGTATCTTACAAATAAGGTCCTTCTTTTCATCAAATTCCCCAATTTGGTTTTCCACCTCAATCACCACTTTATCTGTGGCGTCCAGAGTGGAGCCAGCTGGCATAGTAACATACACCTGGAATTGATTGTTTTCAGCTTCAGACAATGAGTTCATACTTATTGCCAGACTGATGAAAATAGCAAGGAAAAAAACGACAAGTGCTCCAATAATTGTTCTGGCTGGGTAACGCATACAGGCTTTTAACAGCAGTATATATATTTGGATAATCCTACTGTTAATAGTGACTTTTTCGAAAAAAACAGTTTCCTTATTCTTTCTATTTAGCAGGAAATGGGTAGCCATTGGAATAAGCAGGAGGGCGACAAATAGCGATACAAAAAGGGTGCTTATGATAGACACACCAATATGTTTACCCAGTAGTTTTATAAGGAAGTTAGACGAAAATACAAATGGAAGGAATACAGTAATAGAGGTTAGTGTAGCAGCTATTATTGGACGTTGTACTTCTTTTGTTCCCTTAACTACAGCTTCATCTCTGGAATATCCGTTGGAAAACAATCGATAAATGTTTTCCAGTACCACTACACTATTATCCAAAAGCATACCTATCGCAAGAGCAATTCCAACAAGGGTGAG
>JASJGS010000075.1:0-59774 GCA_033791445.1 Bacteroidales bacterium
TATATCTGGTTCCAGTTAAGCAACTCGTCCGAGGTAATATGATAGGCTTCGCCCAATGCCTCTTGCTTCCCAAACAGGCCTAAAAATCCAACTGCAAAATCACTATTGTGGGTGAGCACCCAAAGAGATGTTCCATCTCCCTGGATGATGATTTTTTCTCCCCGGATCATCCTGTCCAATATGGTGTAACCCCAATCGGTTGGAATTAGGGTATTATCATAGGTATGGGAAGGACGGACAACAGTAACAGGGAATTTTTTGGTATTCCAGGCGTCGAATAATATCTTTTCGCACTCTGCTTTGTCTCTTGAATATTGCCAATAAGGATTAATTAGCGGTGTTTCTTCAGTAATGGGCAGCTTTGAGACCGACTTTTCATAAGCCGAGGCAGAACTGATGAATATGTACTGTTTTGTCATTCCGTTAAAAATCTCAATATCTGCCAGAACCTGATCTGGTGTAAAACTTATCCAGTTTACTACCACATCAAAAGAATAGTCCTTTAATTTTGTTTTGGTTTCCTCAATGTTCCGCATATCACCTTGAATAGTTTTAACTCCCTCAATTTCGCGATGGCTCTTTCCCCGGTTAAAGTGATAAAGTTCAATGCCTCTTTCTACTGCCAGTCTTGATACTGCCGAACTGATAATTCCAGTACCTCCTATAAAAAATACTTTCATAATGTAATTTTTAAACTCAATATTACTGATTTCTACTATTTCATGCCAAATAGAAAAGGAAATGCAAAAACCACAAACAAAATCCAAACTAAATATACTGGTAAATATCTTGCAATTGTAAATTCTACCTGATCAATTTTTGATTTTCCAAAATTCACTTTCAAAAGATCGATCATTATGAGAATGAGGTTTCCAAAAATTAAAACATTTGAACCCAGAACGGCAAGCCTGTTTGGAGTCATGCCATATTCGGTTAGTCGATAAAATATGGCTGACAAGGCTATTAAATCAATAAGTAAAGAAACCATGGTCAGGGATAGCAAAACCACCTCATTGAATTTTTGTTTCTTATTTACTGGTGATTCTGAAATTGAGAACACAATAATAGCCATTACTCCCAGCAACATTAAGTTAAATATAAGCAGGAAATCTCTATCATTGTATGGATCTTTCCCGGAAATAGGAATAAAAATAAGGTAAATCACCAGGGTAATAAGAACCAGGGGACTAAAGATATTCGCAATTATCTGGGCAATTTTATCCGTAAAAGTTGGAAAGTTTTGAATTATAAATGTAGTAAGAATAGGGGCAGAGACCACTCCTATTAGCACAATGTATTGGAAATAGAACTCTTCAATTTTGATTTCAATGGCTGAAAATAGCCCCATTGTTATTCCGGTTAATATCCCCCCTGCAATGGCTATTAAAGCACCCAGAACAGCTAAATCGCCATTGTGTTTAATATACTCAATCCGTTTCCTTTTATTTCTGAAGTCAAGGTTCATGTAAACAAGGCCATAAATACACCACATTAGTAATGGCAAATGAATGTAAACCAGATTAATCGAATTACTTTCATCTACTGAGGACAATAGATTCACATATATTAATGGAATTGTGAACGCCACCAGGCTGAAAATAATCTCCCTGGGTAGAAATACCTGTTTATTCATAAGAGAATAGAAGGTAAGCCCAAAAAAGACAATTATACCCGCGTTTTTTTCGTAAAAGAAAAATTTAGTTAAATCAATATTGAAAATTTCAGGAATTTCAATCAGAAACCCGGTTATTATACATGCCACAATAAGAGCAATAAAATCTGACTTTAAAATAGGATTGTCCTTCTTTGCAACCTTATCGTATCCTAATCGAACTTTCCAGAACCTGGCGATTTCAGTATTTTCAATTTCAGGGTAAGCTTCCTTAAAATCCAATTCAAAAGCCTTCTTGTCTTCCCTGAATAATTTTTCCAAATTTTCAGCTTGATTGATGTTCCCTATAATTCTATTTGCCATGAGCTAGTGTTTTAATAAAAAAATTTCAGGCCTGTTGCAGCATTCTCATGATTAACAGAACCGGTAGCTTTGGGAGCAATATATTTGTCATTTTGTAGAAGATTGTCTCCTTATCATGGCAGTGATCCAACCTACCAAAGCACCTATAGAAGACCAGAACAACAGCACAAATATTAAATTGGCAAGTTGACTATTGGAGAATGCATAAAAACTGGTTTCAAAAAGTTGCTCAAAAAGTATGGATGGCAGAATAATCCAGAATAGGAAGTTGATCTGGCCTGTACTTAGCACATAAAATACTACCCCAAGGAGAGCAACAATGGGCACAGTAATCAAAGCTGAAATAAGCCATGAGGGCAGTTTGCTTAGGACCTCGAAATAGTTTTTCTGATTTTTTGTTGTATTTTTTTCCATATCCAATGTATTTTTAGAATTAGATAAAGTATCTCATAATTAAGCCTATGCTTATAAAAAAGATTATCCACTTTTGATCAAGTTTTCAAGGGCTTCGAGGTGATGAATAAACTCTTCTTTCCCCAGTTTTGTAATGGAATAAGTTGTATTTGGCTTCCGCCCGACAAATTTCTTTTTGAAATCGATAAATTTGTTTTTTTCAAGTGCCTTTAAATGACTGGCAAGGTTCCCATCGGTAACTTCCAGTAAACTTTTTAAAGAATTAAAATCCATTTCCTCATTTACGGCAAGACCAGACATAATTCCCAGTCGCACACGGCTATCGAAAATTTTATTTAAATCTTTTATGGGATTGTTATTTACCATATTTAACTCAGGCTTTATCCTGTTTTCTGTCGTATTTAAAATGCATGATCAAACCATAAATGATATGTAGAATGCCAAAGCCAAAAATCCAGAAGTATATCCCGTATTTTAAAAATATAAGAGCAAAAATACCGGTCAGGATTTCTCCCATCCCCAGGTAACGAACTTCACTTAGCGTATAATTTCCTGCATTAAGCAAAGCTAAACCATAGAAAAGGAGCGATACCGGAATTAAAAAATAAAGCAAGTTGTAGAACAAAAGAACGACAATAAATACCCCCCCTGCAAATAGAGGAATTCCAAGATTTACAAGTACCCTTTTAGTAGTGTAATCCCATAAGGGAACACCCAGGTTCCTGGCCTTGATCCAGGAAAAAAATACTGCTGAAATAAGGGCGAGTAAAAGAACTATGGCTCCATCTATCGCCATAAACCATCGCATCTTTAAGCTCAGCTCACCGGAAATATATGATACTTCTCCACCAAGAAGGAAATCAGAATGATAGAAGTACCAGTAGGCAACAACTCCTCCAAGAATTCCAAATATGCCTGCAAAAATTCCCGAGTATCCACTTAAAGACAGAAAGCGGGAGCTTCGCTCCATAATTGATCTGATCTCAGTCAGGTCGTTCAGGTAGTTTTTGTTTTTCTCCATGGGGATTATATTTAAGTCCTATTTCTTTCTGTAAGTAAAAGTACTTTGTGATGCAAAGTTAAATATTTATTCCTGAATTCCAAGTTTTTCTAACCAGTTTTATCACATTAATGCTAATTACTATTATAAATTGATCTTTAATTGATGGCAAAATCATCATTTTCTTTATTGTATTTTTGCACTTGTATATGTCACCAGGATATATTTGTTTTAATCCGTTTGGCATTTTGTTTTTCGTGTATCTCTTTGTCTCCTTTGGGTAGCTTTGTGAAATAGCTCTTAGCTCATAAGCTATTAAACAGAGGTCCACAAAGTATTCACTAAGTTTCCCAAAGAATTATTGAATTTATGATTGAAAACAAATTATCGAATATCATCTTGGGCTGTGCTATTGAAGTTCATAAACAACTGGGCCCAGTCTTATTGGAATCTGCTTATCAGGAGTACCTATTCTACGAGTTAACGAAAGCTGGCTTAAAAGTTCAGAAAGAAAAGCCGATGCCAATCGTCTACAAGGAAGTAAAACTTGATCATGGCTATAGAATTGACTTATTGTTTGAGGACAAAGTGGTGATTGAAAAAAAGACCATTGAAGCGTTAAATGATGTTCATACTGCACAGGTTCTAACCTATTTAAAATTGGGTAATTATAAATTAGGTTTACTTTTGACTTTCATGTTTCGGCCCTTCGAAATGGAATAATAAGGGTAATACTTCAGTTGAATACAATTATTTACAATATATAGAAAGTTGATTTATCCTGAGAATTTTGAGAAAAAAATAGGATTTGACCGAATTCGGTCTATTCTGAAGGAATCCTGCCTGGGAGAATTGGGCCAGCAGGAGGTGGATGCTATGGGATTTGATCTCAATTATGAGGAAATAGTTAAAATGCATGATCTGGTTTCAGAATTCATGGCAATTCTAAATTCTGATAAAGAGTTTCCTGTAGATCATTATCATAATATGATGCCGGTTTTGGATAAAATCCGTGTAGAAGGAACATTTATGGAGGTTCAGGAATTGTATGAGCTCAAATTATCACTGGAGGTAATTAAGTCAATTCAGAATTTTTTTAAAAGCGAAGAGGAAAATATTTATCCAAAATTGAAAGAGCTCGCTCTGTCAGTTGATATCTTTCCATTCGTTATAGCCTCAATTAATAAAATTATTACTGGAAAAGGTAAGATAAAAGACAATGCTTCTGCAGATCTGGGACGCATTAGAAGATCTTTGAGAGACAAATCCAGCCAGGTTTCCAACCGGATGCATGCCATCATGAAGAAGGCAAAACAGAACGGTTTGGTGGCCGAAGATACAGAGCTCTCTATCCGTAATGGAAGGATGGTTATTCCACTGCATTCATCCGATAAGCGGAAAATAAATGGCCTGGTGCACGATGCATCGGCCACCGGTAAAACTACCTTTGTCGAGCCTGCGGAGATTGTGGAGATTAATAACGAGATCAGGGAGTTAGAATATGCCGAGAAACGGGAAATTGTCCGCATTCTAATCCAATTTACAGATACAATTCGTCCTTACCTGGAGGATTTGAAAGAATCCTACGAATTCCTTGGTAAAATTGACTTTATTCGAGCCAAAGCCATGTTCGCCAGGCGTGTTGACGGCGTAAAGCCGGTTATAGTTGATCAGCCTGAAATCCTCTGGGAGAATGCTGTGCATCCACTGCTGCTAATAAATTTTCGAGCACAAAATAAAGAAGTAATTCCTCTTGATATTACTTTAAATAAGGAGAAACATATTTTGCTTATTTCCGGGCCAAATGCCGGTGGGAAGTCCGTGTGCTTGCAGACAGTTGGCTTGCTTCAATATATGTTTCAATGTGGAATCCCTGTTCCGGTAAAGGAGAGTTCACATTTTGGGATTTTTAAGAAAATTTTCCTTGATTTTGGGGATGAGCAATCAATAGAGAACGATTTAAGCACCTACAGTTCGCATCTTCTCAATATGAAGTTCTTCGTAAAAAATGCCGATTCAACATCCCTTGTTCTAATAGATGAGTTTGGAACGGGTACCGAGCCTTTATTGGGAGGGGCTATTGCACAGGCAATTCTGGGACAATTAAATGAAAGTGGAAGTTTTGGTGTCATAACTACCCATTATACCAATTTGAAGCATTTTGCCTCTTCTTCAGAAGGAATTGAGAATGGGGCCATGCTTTTTGACCATCAAAAGATACAACCTCTGTTTCGCCTTCAAATGGGGAAGCCGGGTAGTTCGTTTGCCTTTGAGATTGCACGGAGTATAGGTCTTCCCGAAGATATCTTAAAAGTGGCTACAGGAACCATTGGCGAAGATCATATTTATTTCGACAAGCACCTTAGAGAAATTGCTCGTGATAAACGCTATTGGGAGAACAAGCGTTCAAGAATTCGTCAATCGGAGAAAAAGCTGGAGGAAACCCTGAACAAATATTCAGAGGAACTGGGAAGCATAAAACAGGAAAAAAAGCAAATACTGGATAAAGCAAAAAGGGAAGCCGAAGAATTACTGAATGGGGTAAACCGAAAAATTGAAAAAACCATTCGAGTAATCCGAGAAACCCAGGCTGAAAAAGAGAAAACCCGAAAGGCCCGGGAAGAGCTAACTGAGGCTAAAACCAAGCTTGAAAAGGGGAAAGATAAGGAAGATGAGAAAATTGAAAGGAAAATCAGGCAATTAAAGGAGAAAGAAGAGCTTGTAAAAAGGAGACAGCCCAAAGAGGAAATGGAAATAGCAAAGCCACTCGTCTCGGAAAAGGACAATACAATTCGGGAAGGAGATAAGGTGAGGATGAAAGGGCAGGATACCGTAGGGGAGGTGCTTGAAATATCAGGCAACAGGCATATGGTTGCTTTTGGCAGCATGATTACCAATGTAAAACTCGAAAAAATCGAAAAAGTAAGTCGCTCTGAATTCAGGGCCCAAAACCGACAAAGCCGATCATCTACAGCATCTTATTTTGATGATTTGCAAAAAAGAAAACTCCAATTCAAACCCAATCTGGATTTGCGTGGCAAGAGGGCAGAGGAAGCCATCCGTATGGTGCAGGACCTGATTGATGAGGCCGTAATGGTGGAATCAAAAGAACTTAGCATACTTCATGGCAAAGGAAATGGCATTTTACGACAGATGATCCGGGAATTCCTTGCTACCGTTGATGTAGTTGAAACTTATAAGGATGAACACCCGGATAGGGGAGGTTATGGAATTACCTTGGTGAAACTGGATTTTTAGCATCTTTTTTACTCAAGCCATTCTCTAGAAAATAAGGTTCAGGAAATTTGTTATTTTTGAATTGCATTGAATCTTTAGCTTCATGAATGATCTTCTAATTTACACTCCAAACCTAACAGAACGTGTGAAGTTCACTTTTCGATTTTTATTTTCGGAAATTATTGGGGTAGAGTATAGGATTACAAGTGATAAAGCCAAGTTTTTAAGATATGAAGGGCCCGTTTTAAACTATTCTCAACTACCTCTTAGTAAGGGTATATGGATTCACAGCCAAGGGCTTTTAAACCAAACCGGAATTAAAAGACTGAATCCCAATCCGGGGAAATGGAAAAATCTGCCTGTTCTTTTTAAAATGGGACCAGAACCTGACATGCCCTTTGACCCCTTTGCAGCGACCTTTTTCTTGATATCAAGATATGAAGAGTACCTGGACTTTAAGCAGGATGAGTTAGGAAGGTTTCCTTCAGAAAACAGTGTTGCATATAAAAATGACTTTCTCGATACTCCTGTGGTAGATATTTGGGCAACCCGGCTTAAAAATATGCTGAGAATTCGTTACCCGGAGCTTATTTTCAAAGAAAAGAAATATGAGTTTATATCTACCATTGATATTGACCAGGCATGGGCTTATTTACATAAAGGGATATTAAGGAACCTATTTGGTGGAATAAAATACACACTCAAAGGAGAATTTAATGATGTGGTAAAAAGAACTCAGACTCTGCTTGGGGCCAGGAAAGATCCGTTTGATAACTTTGAATATATTGCAAACAAGCAGCAGGAAGTAAATTCAAGGTATTTTATTCAGGTAGGGAAACCTGGTAAGTTTGATAAAAACCATAGTGGTGAAAACCGGGCCATGAGGAAATTAATTTCAAGCCTTGCGGAACATAATGAAGTAGGGATTCATCCTTCTGTTAGGTCTTGCCTGAGAGGAGAGTTGCCTTCGGAGATTGAATTACTAAGCTCGATTACTGGGAAGAAAATAGTAAAAAGCCGGCAACACTACCTGAATCTTCGATTCCCAAAGACGTATAAAGGTTTGCTACAGAATGGTATAAGAGAGGATTACTCCATGGGGTATCCATATAAACCTGGTTTTAGAGCAGGCACAGCCACGCCTTTTTATTTTTACGATCTGGGGGAGGAAAAAGCAACTAATCTAAAGGTTTATCCTTTCCAGGTAATGGATAGTTGTCTTAATAACAACTTGAAACTATCACCTGATGAAGCCATGGAAATGATTCGTGAATATATTTTAAAAGTGAAGAAGGTCAATGGCACATTTATAAGTATCTGGCATAACTCTTCTTTCAGTGACGAGTTAGAATGGAAGGGATGGGTAGAAGTTTTTGATAATATGCTTGAAACAGCGAAAGGCTAATCTCAATAAGGGGTGATACAATACTTTAAAAATAGCGAAATAAATAAGGAGAAATGGGATATTTGCATCCAGCAGAGTACCCATCCTCTTGTATATGCAATGTCATGGTATCTCGATATTGTGTCGCCAGGGTGGGATGCTTTTGTTGAGGGTGAGTATGCTATAGTATTTCCCTTAACCCGGGGAAGTAAATTTGGTATTCCATATCTGTATCAACCCATGTTTACCCAGCAGTTGGGTTTTTTTTCTGATAAAACCTTAGCTCCAAAGAAAATTGATCAATTTCTTCAATCCATTCCTGCAAGATTTTTATTGGTTGATATCAATATTTGGAATGAGATTGAATTTTCTCCCCCTGGGGTGAAGACTTACCGTAGAAATAATTTTCAAATGAGCCTGGCAAAAACTTATGAGGAAATTCAGGATAAGTATGCAACGAATACACAACGAAATATAGACCGTGCTCAAGTACTCGGATTAACTATTAAAGAGGCGGAAACAAATAGTTCTATCTTACAATTAAAAAAGGAAAATATCAAAATAGGCCTTAAAGAGTCAGATTTTCAAATTTTAGATTCTCTGTTAAATTATGCTCTCAAAAATGGATATGGAAAAATCTATGAAGTCTATATCAATTCTGATTTATTGGCGTCTGCTTTTTTTATTTCGTTTAACAAGCGGCTTACCTATCTGCTTTCTGCATCCTCACAAAAAGGTAAGGATAGTCGGGCTATGTTTTTTTTAATTGATGAAATAATTCGAAAACATTCTGGTACCGATATAATTCTTGATTTTGAAGGCTCGGAAATTCCGGGATTGGCCAGGTTCTTTTCCGGCTTTGGTTCTTCCCCAGTCAATTATAAGCGGTTAACATTTAATAATTTACCATATCTTCTGAAGCCTTTGTATCGTTTATTTCGGCCAAAATCAGGATAAGTTATGGCAAATCAAATAAACAGCTTACTTTCAAATATTACAGGCCACAAAATAATAATGCCTGTATATCATGCCATTGCAAATAGCTCACCCATTCATTTAAAACATTTGTACCGGGTTAGGTCTATCGAAGAATTTGAAAAGGACCTGGATTTTTTGTTAAAGAATTACCATCCCATAAGCATTACTGAGCTTCTAAACCGAGTAGAGACTGGAAAGAAGACTAAAAGCAATGAATTTATCCTCACTTTTGACGATGGCCTGCGTGAAATTTATGATGTTGTTCGTCCCATTTTATTGTCTAAGGGTATCCCTGCATTGGTGTTTTTAAACCCTGGATTCATTGATAATAAAGCTTTAATGTATCGCTACAAAGCCAGTATTTTATTGGATAATCTATTGACTGGCAAGGCTTCACCATCTCTATTAACAGAGATAAAAGTGGTTCTCAATATGAATGGTTCAGATCCTCGAAGTGTTAAAAAGTCAATTCTTGGGCTAGGGTATAGTGATACGGAAAAATTCGAGAATATTGCCAATTTACTGAATGTTGATTTTAAAGAGTATCTTAAGAACAATAAACCCTACCTGGATATTAAGCAGATTAATAAAATGATTGAGGATGGTTTTATATTTGGAGGACATAGTATTGATCACCCTGATTATAGCAATTTGTCACTTGAAATGCAATTAAAGCAAACTTTTCAAAGTGTGGAGATGGTGAAGAGAAGAACTGATCAAAAATATGGCCTTTTTGCATTCCCATTTACTGATTTTGGTATTAGCAGGATGTTTTTCGATAAAATGTATGCAAGCATGGAGCCTAAAATACATGCCAGCTTTGGAACTGCAGGAATTAAAAATGATAGCTACCCACAGCATTTTCAAAGAATCCCTGTGGAGAATTTTGATGGATCTTTGTCTTCCACATTATTACATGAATATCTATATTATTTAATAAAAGTACCTTTCAGAAAAAATAAAATTATAAGAAGGTAAATGATTCGGGTAAGAAGCATACGAATATCAGAGCTCCAGGAATTTATTGATTCTGAAGCTTTTCTTAGCCTGGAGAATATTCCCATTAGTCCTCAAAGGGCAACTTCTTATTTGAAAAATCCACAATGCTCTCAAAACAATGTTGTACTATTTCTTGCCTATGAGGAGGAAGAGCTCGTAGGTTACAGAGCGCTTCTGCCTGACAGAATAATATTTGAAAATAAAGTGATTTCTTTTGCATGGTTGAGTGGGAATTGGGTTCATCCTGCTAAAAGAAGAAAGGGAATAGCTTCTTTATTGCTGGAACATGCACTGGAGGCTTGGGAATATAAGCTAATGTTTACCAATTATGCTGCTGAATCAAAAGCAGTTTACGTAAAGTCAGGAGAGTTTGTAAAATACGCCTCTTTAAATGGAATTCGAGTTTATTTGCGTTTCCCCCTGGCAGAAGTTCTACCACCAAAGAATAGCCTTTTCAGGAATTTAAAACCTGCCTTTAATGTTTTTGATCGCTTGTTAAATACGGTGGGTGATCTCCGTTTTAGAAACTCCCAGGGGAATAGGACTTCCAGGCAAGTAAGAACTGAAGAGATTCAATCACTTGATGAAGAGACCATCGACTATATTAAAAGATGGAGGGATGATAACTTCACATGCGACATTGTAAATAAGCTTAAGTGGATTGAAGCATGGCCATGGATACTTGAGAAGAGCCAGCCAGATGAAACGGATAAGAAGTATTTCTTTTCCTCAACAGCGCAGAAGTATGAAAATATTCAACTTAAAGTATATAACTCCGAGAACCAGTTTGTGGCTTACCTTATGATAATTGTGATTGGAAATAAGCTTACTATTCCATATTTCTTTTCTTCAAAGGAGGCCATAACTTTAATACCGGATATTATCCTCTCGAAAATGATACAGTTTAAGTTAAGCTATACTACTATTTACCATCCTCAGCTTATTGATGAGATGTGGAAGCAAAGGAAAGGATACATTTTTAAAAAGTCTATTCCCAGGAATTATTATTGTTCTGTGGGGTTGAAAAATAACCTGCCTGACTCAAAAAAATTAACATGGCAGGATGGCGATGGAGATGCCGCCTTTACTTGATTTTCAGACCAGCTAAAAACATTTGCTTTATCCATTCATGGAACTAAAATCAAAAGCCTGATTCTGGCTAACTTCGTTCAATTTTCCATTTTCACATTTAAGAGTGCGGGCATTGAACTTTTTGATAAGGGAATAATCATGTGTGCCCATAATTACAGTTCTACCATTTTCACTTATCTTTTTCAATGTTCTCATGATATCCTCTGAAGTATCGGGGTCAAGGTTACCTGTTGGTTCATCGGCCAGAATAATCTCGGGGTCATTCAGTAGAGCCCTGGCTATAACCACTCTCTGTTGCTCTCCACCAGATAATTCATGCAACATTTTATATCCTTTATACTCCAGCTGGACTTTTTCCAGTACTTCTTGAATCCTGGATTCAATTTCCTTTTTGTTTTTCCAGCCAGTAGCTCTCAAAACAAATTCCAGATTCTTGTACACATTCCTGTCGGTAAGTAGCTGGAAGTCCTGGAATACTATGCCCAGCTTACGGCGTAAGTAAGGAACTTCTCTTTTCTTAATGTTAAGCAGGTTGAATCCGGCTACTTTTGCTGTGCCATCTTTGAGCGGTATTTGAGCATAAATGGTTTTTATCAAACTGGTTTTACCACTCCCTACTTTACCAATTAAGTATACGAATTCCCCTTTATTAATGCTAAAAGAAACATGTGACAGGATCAAATTGTCCTTTTGAAAGATAGGGCAGTCGTTAAATTCTATGATGGTATCCATATCCATAAAACCATTGTTTTCAGGTAGATGTTAGCAGCCTCAAAAATACACCTTTTTAATTTAATACCAATTTTAAACCAAAATCAGAAATTAACATTTAATTGTTGATTACTTAGATAATAAAACCCGATTGTATACCGTTTTTTAAGTTAATTTAGCGACAATTTAAGCACGACTGTATGCGGGTTGGAAAAATACTTTTCTTATTTCTTATTCTTATATCACTAGGCTTTGCGGCTAATTCCCAACGAAATTATTCTGCACTCCTTATCGATGACAAATACTTCGATGCTTATGAGTTGTTCCAGAAGAAAAAATATGGTACTGCTCAGCCGATATTTATTGAAATAATTGAGGAGCTTAAGGGCTTTGATACCGAGATTTTGGTGAATTCTGAATATTATTCTGCTTTATGCTCTGTTTATTTGTTCAATGAAGATGCTGAACATCGGCTTTACCAGTTCATTAACAACCATCCTGAGAGCATGAAAACCCGGAATGCCATCTGGGAACTGGCTAAGTTTTTGTATAAATCAAAGGATTATAGGACGGCCATTATTTATTTTGAGAAGGTTGATCGGATTATTCTTTCACCGGAAGAAAAGGGTGAGTTTTTCTTTAAGAGGGGATATAGCTATTTCATGAGAAAAGATTACGAAAAGGCCAGCCAGTCATTTTATGAGATAAAAGATCTGGATACGGATTATTCTGGCCCGGCCACTTATTATTATGCTTATATAGCCTATACACAGGAGAATTACGAAACAGCTTTGAAAGGTTTCAAAAAGCTGGAAAACGACGATAACTTTAAAGCCATTGTGCCTTATTATATTTTGCAGATATTATATGGCCAGGAGAAATATGATGAAATTGTACGAATGGGTCCTCAATTGCTTGAAAATGCGATACCTGGACGAAAAGCGGAGGTAGCCAAGTTTGTTGGAGATGCTTTCTACCAATTGGACGATTATAGTGGAGCCAAAACCTACCTTGAATTATATAAAGAAAGCGCTAAATCCATTTCCCGGGAAGACAAGTATCAGATGGGGTTTATGTATTACAAATTGGGAGAATTTGAAAATGCAATTCCTCTTTTTCAGGGTATGGGAGGCAAAAAGGATGAATTGGGACAGAATGCATATTATTTACTGGCAGATTGCTACCTAAAGATAGGTGATAAGGCACAGGCTGGTCAAGCGTTTTTTACCGCTTCAAATATGGAGTTTGATGATGATATTCGAGAAGATGCGATGTTTAATTATGCAAAAATCACCTATGAACTTGCTTTTTCGCCTTTTAATGAGACCATACAGGCATTTGAAAAATATATTGAACTCTATCCACATTCCCCCAAGATCGATGAAGCTTACCAATACCTGGTAATGGCGTTTCAAAATACCAAGAACTATAAGATGGCTCTTGAGTCTCTTGAGAAAATTCTAAATAAAAACGATAAGGTAAAAGAAGCCTATCAGCGAATCGCTTTTTACAGGGGACTTGAATTATATAACGATCTGAAATTTGAAGAGGCTCTGGAATTATTTGAGATTGCTTTAAGCCAGGGAGAATATGAACCTACTTTGTTTGCCCGTTGTTTTTACTGGGAGGCTGAAACCTTATATAGAATGAAGGATTATCAGGCTGCACTGGAAAGTTATAATGAATTTCTAATATCTCCTGGAGCCTATTCTCTGGGGGAGTATAAATTGGCGCATTATAATATTGCCTACTGCTATTTCGATCTGGATAAATTTACCGATGCCTCACGGTGGTTCCGCAAATATATTGACCAGGTAAAGGGTGGAAAAGGAAAAATTGTGGCAGATGCCTATAATAGATTGGGTGATTGTGCATTTGTTGAATTAGATTATCCATTATCAGTAACTTATTATCAAAGATCTTTAGACCTGGGTTCTTCCGATCCGGAATATGCCTTGTTCCAGAAATCATTTGCCCAGGGACTCTTAAAACAACACATGGCTAAGATAAATGGCTTAACTGAACTTTTAAGAGATTATCCGAAATCTAACTATGTTGATGATGCCCTTTTTGAAAGAGGAAGGTCTTATGTGAAAATCGAAAAACCGAATAATGCCTTAGAAGATTTTTACTCTATTTTGGATAGATTCCCAAACAGTAGCTATTATTCAAAATCTTTATTGGAAATAGGCCTGGTGTATTATAACCAGGGTAAGAATCAGGAAGCCATTGAAGCCTATAAGAATGCAGTAAAGAAATTCCCAGGATCCCCTGAGGCCAGGAGTGCCCTTACAGGTATGAAAACTGTATATGTGGAGATGAATGATGTAGAAACCTATTTTGCTTATGTAAGAACCCTGGGTTCATTTGCCAATGTAAGCGTTTCAGAACAGGATTCATTGACCTATCTGACGGGAGAGAATCTATATATGGCAGGTAATTGTGAGCGAGCATTGCAGGTGCTTGGAAATTACCTTCAGAAATTCCCCGAAGGAAGTTTTGTCCTAAATGCTCATTTTTATCGGGCTGAATGTCTTGCTTCTTCTGGTCGTATTGATGAAGCTTTGGCTGACTATACTTATGTAGCTTCGCAATCAAAGAATGTTTTCTCAGAACCTTCTCTATTGGCTACGTCAGGGATTAATTTTGACGAAGGAAACTATGCCAATGCATTAGAGAATTATGTGTTACTAGAGAATGTTGCAGATATTTCCAGCAATAAATTAATAGCATTAATGGGGCAAATCCGTTCCTTATTCCTGCTGAATGATTACCAGGGTGTTGTGAAAACTGGGCAAAGGATTTTTAACGCTGAAAATGTTTCTGAGGTAGATCTACGGGAAGTGAACTTTAAGATGGGGAAATCTTATCTGATTATCGGTGACCTGGATGCCTCCTTAAATTATTTTAAAAAGATTTCAGGTGAAATAAAAAGTAAGGAAGGAGCTGAAGCCAAATACCGGGTTGCAGATATTTACTTCAAAGATGACAAAATAGATCAGGCTGAAAAAGAAGTGCGTGAATTTATTGATATGAATACTCCTCACCAGGAATGGATGGCCAGGGTGTTTATATTGTCTGCCGATATAAGTCTTCTAAAGAAGGATTATTTCCAGGCACGCTATACCTTGCAGAGCCTCCTGGATTATTATGGTGTTGAGGATGACGGGATTAAGCAGGAAGCCAAACAGAAACTTGAACGTATCCTGGAATTGGAAGAATCAGAAGGGGAGACAGAATTAAATGTGTCAGATACATTGTCGGTAATCTTCCACAGGAAGGAATATAATAATACTATCGCAAATATAGGATGAACAGAATAAAGACATATATTTTTATTGGGCTCATTATTTTTGCTTCGATGAACTTGTTTGCTCAGGAAGAAGAAACAATCAAAAAGGAAGTTCGGGTTGTAAAACCCTATGAACCTACTTTAACTGATGCATTCAAGATAAACCTTCTTCCGGTATTAGATGATACTGTCAAATTAAGTCCAGATATCTCCTATAGCATTCAACCCAATAACTTTCAACCGGTATATCAGTTCAAGCCATTAAAACCTGCGAAGCTTGAGGGTGAACAAATCCCAAAGTTATATCATAGTTACCTGAAACTTGGTTTTGGTACCAACTTGACTCCTGTGGGAGAAATTAGTATTAGCAACCTTCGATCCAAGACATTCTCAATTGGAGCCTATTTAAGGCATATCTCCTCATATGGAGATGTAAAGCTGGCTAACAATAAGAAAGTGTATGCAAGTTATGGTGATACTGATTTTTTATTTCATACGAAAAAGGTATTTAAAAAGTCGGTTCTTTCAGTGGAAGCAGGTGTCAACCAGGATTGGATAAATTATTATGGATACAATCCTTCTCTGGATACTACCTTGTTGAGGGATAGTACGAAACAAAGTTTTCTCGATATATATGGGGGCCTGAATTTAGAATCCACTCACTTAGATTCCAATCATTTAAATTATAAAATCCAGGCGAATTATCATCACTTTAATGATAAGTTTAAAAACAGCCAGGATGAAGTTAATTTCTATGCAAGGTTTAATAAGGTATTCCTGAAAAATAAATTGTTTGGGATTGATCTCAAAGGAATGTATCTGGGATCTAATATGGATAGCCTGACAACTCCTCTAACAATAGTTCGAGTGGAACCCTGGTTTTCTCAGAGTACTCCATTATGGAGACTTGACCTGGCATTGGACCTAACGTTTGAGTTTGAGCCAGGGAACTCCGTTTTACACCTATATCCCAAAGCCAGATTTCACTTTAATGTAGTACCTCAATTCCTGACTGCATTTGTTGGAGTAAAAGGAGAACTTCAGAACAATACGTATAGAAGTGCTGTTTCAATAAATCCATACCAGATTCCTGGATTAAATATGAAAAGCACCGATAAAAAGATGAATTTCTTTGGTGGTTTTAATGGCTCTTTCAGCCGAAAATCGGCCTATCATATCAGGGCAAGTTACTCCCTGGTTGATCAAATGCCATTTTTTGTAAACGATACCCTTGATGTTCTTGGAAACAAGTTTTATTTTGAATACGATGATGTGCAGATAACACGCGTTTTTGGCGAAGCAAGTACAAAAATAGGGCCCAATGCTGAGATCTTCTTAAAGGCCAACTACTATAAGTATGGAATGTCAACCCAGGCCAGGGCCTGGAACAAGCATAATTTTGATGCAACGGTCTCGTTTAGATATAACTTCCGGAATAAGATTTTGGGTGGTATAGATGCGTACTATGTGGGTAAGAGGTATGCAAAGTCCTATGTGTTTGCACAACCTGAAATTCCATTAGACGGATTTGTGGATCTTAACCTGAGTTTGGAATACCAGTTTACAAGAATCTTATCTTTTTATATCAGGCTTAACAATATTCTCGGGTCAGGATATGAAATATGGAATCAATATCCGGTGCAAAGATTTTCATTTTTTGCTGGCTTCTCATACCTTCTTTAAATCAGATGCATTATTTTTAAAGCTTGATTCTTGAACTTGAGGTATTTATGCAAGCTTTCAAATATCCGAAATACAGCTATAAATATCACGGAATATTGGCTTGTTAAAAAAGTCATTCAATTGTTGATAAAACATTTCATTTATAGCCGATTAGATGCTATAAATCGAATAAGATTTAGTATATTTGTGCCGTTAGATAATACAATCTTTTTTTTGACTGTAACTAACGTAAATACTTTGTTTTTAGCCGGTGAAAAGAACGCGGGGAAATTGATCAGAAAATAAAATTGTTGAGTAAACATCCTTCAACGAATTTTTCCTTAAATCAACTTTTTGAATGTTGTGTAAAATGTTTTTCAAACTGGCATTAAATAGAATTATATAAATAGTTTAAGATACGAATATGAGTAAGAAAAAAATTGTAAAGAACGATTATTCAGCAGAAAGCATACAAGTACTCGAAGGTCTTGAAGCAGTTAGGAAAAGACCTGCTATGTATATTGGTGATATAAGTGTAAAGGGATTGCACCATCTTGTTTACGAAGTAGTGGATAATTCAATTGATGAAGCACTTGCAGGCCATTGCAAAAATATTGAAGTTTATATTAATGAGAAAGGTTCAATAACCGTTATAGATGATGGTAGGGGTATTCCTATCGATTTTCATGAGAAAGAACAAAAATCTGCCCTGGAAGTAGTTATGACCGTGTTGCATGCCGGTGGTAAGTTTGATAAAGATAGTTATAAGGTTTCCGGGGGGCTCCATGGTGTTGGTGTATCTGTTGTAAACGCCCTGTCTTCAAAGTTATATGCTAAAGTGCATCGTGATGGGATGATCCATACCCAGGAATATGAAAAGGGTAAGCCAGTGACTGGTGTAGAACCAGCCGGGAAAACAGATATTACAGGAACCGAAATTACTTTTATACCGGATGATTCCATTTTTACTACAGTTGATTATAATTTTGAAATTTTAGCAGCACGCCTCCGTGAACTGGCATTTCTGAATAAGGGTATCTTTCTTAAATTGGTGGATAAAAGAGAAACCAATGGAAATGGAAATGGGAATGGAACCGAAAATGGAGACGGTGAAAGTCAGGAAGAATTCAGAACTGAAACCTTTTACTCTGAAGAAGGCTTGAAAGAGTTTGTTCAATTTCTTGATGCAACCAGGGAAAAGTTGATCCAAACACCCATTTATATTGAAACAGAAAAGAATAATATCCCGGTAGAAATTGCTATGCAATATAATACCTCATTTTCTGAAAATATTCACTCTTATGTAAATAATATCAATACCATTGAAGGTGGAACTCACCTGGCTGGTTTTCGCAGAGGATTAACAAGGACCTTGAAAAGCTATGCAGAAAAATCCGGAATGCTTGCAAAGCTTAAGTTTGATATAAGTGGTGATGATTTTAGAGAAGGTCTGACTGCCATTATTTCCTGTAAAGTTCAGGAGCCTCAGTTTGAGGGCCAGACGAAGACAAAACTCGGTAACTCTGAGGTAATGGGCTCTGTAGATCAGGCAGTTAGCAGTTCATTGACCCATTACCTTGAAGAGAATCCCAAGGATGCCAAAACCATTGTACAAAAGGTGATTCTGGCAGCTACTGCAAGGCATGCGGCAAGAAAAGCACGTGAACTGGTTCAACGGAAAAACGTCCTTTCCGGCTCTGGTTTACCTGGAAAATTATCCGACTGCTCTGAAAGAGATCCTTCTTTATGTGAGGTATACCTTGTTGAGGGTGATTCTGCAGGAGGAACAGCCAAGCAGGGAAGAGACAGGAAATTTCAAGCCATTTTACCACTCAGAGGTAAGATTTTGAATGTTGAAAAAGCCATGCAGCATAAGATTTTTGAAAATGAAGAGATTAAGAATATTTTTACTGCACTTGGTGTAAGCATTGGTACTGAAGAGGATAGTAAAGCTCTAAATCTTGAAAAACTGAGGTACCATAAGGTTGTAATCATGACGGATGCCGATGTGGATGGTAGCCACATCACTACTTTAATTATGACATTCTTATTCAGGTATATGCAGGATTTGATAAAAAATGGATACCTTTATATTGCAACTCCACCCTTGTATCTGGTAAAAAAGGGAAAGGCTCAGCATTATTGCTGGAGTGAGGAAGAAAGAAAAAAGTGGATTCAAGAACTTGGTGGTGGAAAGGATAGTTCTGTAAATATTCAGAGGTATAAAGGTCTGGGTGAAATGAATGCAGAACAATTGTGGGAAACAACTATGAATCCCGAAAATCGAACTTTGCGCCAGATAACCATAGAAAGTGCTGCAGAGGCAGATCGCATCTTTTCTATGTTAATGGGTGATGAAGTACCCCCAAGACGCGAATTCATTGAGAAACACGCTAAATATGCCAATATTGATGTTTAATTAGCTCAATGCTGGTCATCACATATTTTAAAGCAGTAGGTAATTCTACTGCTTTTTTATTTGATAGGGTCTCTATTGAATCATTGTTTGAAAACTTGATAATGATTTTCCAATATTCAATTTAATCTTGAATGAGTTGAAGAGTGCAATAAATAATAGTAAAAATGTTATTTTTGAATATCACTAAGATTAAAAAAATGATTGCAATGAGAAAGCTTATTTTACTTGCCTTTTTAATGGGTTTAATGACTCAAATTTTTGCTCAGGATGAACAGATAAAGCAGGTTCGTCAAATCTACAACGAAGCCCTTAGCAATCATGAGGCCTATGATAATCTAAGGTATTTGTGTAAAAATACAAAAGGACGGATTTCAGGAACACCTGAAGCTGCTGCAGCTGTAGAATTTACGAGGCAGGTTCTTGGTAGGTTGCAGATTGATAAGGTCTTTCTGCAGGATGTTATGGTTCCTCATTGGGAGCGGGGTGAGGCAGAATATGCTAATATATCCTCAAATGTATTTGGTTCTAAGGAAGTTCCGGTTTCTGCATTGGGTCTTTCAATTGCCACACCCCGGAATGGTTTGGCCGGAAATGTAATTGAATTGCAAAGCCTGGACGAGTTGAAGGAGCTTGGGTCTAAGAAAATTTCAGGAAAAATTGTTTTTTTTAACCGAGCCATGGACCCTAAATTAATACACACGTTTTCAGCCTATGGTGGAGCGGTAGATCAACGGACAAAGGGAGCTGCAGAAGCTGCCAAATATGGAGCAATAGGGGTAGTTGTTCGTTCGACTACTACCGGGTACGATGATTTTCCACATACCGGAGTAATGTATTATGAAAAGGATGTTCCACAAATACCTGCTGTAATGATCAGTACCAATGGTGCTAACTTATTAAGCGAATGGATGAAGAAGGATCCGGATCTAAGCTTTTATTTTAAGACAACTTGTATCAATTTGAAGGATGAATTGTCCCACAATGTAATAGGTGAAATAAAAGGATCTACTTTCCCAGAGGAAATAATCACTATAGGGGGCCATCTTGATGCCTGGGATTCAGGTGAAGGTGCCCACGATGATGGTGCAGGTTGTATTCAATCCATCGAGGTTCTAAGACTTTTTAAAGTGCTTGGTATCCAACCAAAAAGAACGATAAGGGCAGTTATGTTTATGGATGAGGAAATCTCTCAGGCTGGTGGTAAAAAATATGCAGAGCTGGCCAGGGAAAATGGAGAAAAACATTATGCTGCCCTTGAGTCAGATCGAGGAGCCCTTACTCCCCGTGGATTTGGTTTTGGAACAGATGGTGAGAGGCTGGAAAATTTGTTAAATCTGGAAAAGTATTTCACCCCGTATGAATTAGATCGATTTGTAAAAGGAGGAGGAGGTGCTGATATCGGGCCATTGAGGGAATTCGGTACTTTGCTAATAAGTTATATCCCCGATGCCCAACGTTATTTTGATTTCCATCATTCTCCCAACGATGTGTTTGAAAACGTAAATGAACGGGAAATGCAGTTGGGCAGTGCAGCCATCGCTTCCCTGATCTACCTGATTGATTATTATGATCTCTAGGTGCTAATAGAATTAGCATCGAACATTATAAAAAAGCAACCAAAGAACTTCTATTAAAATCCGTATGCTGCTTTTTCCAGGTCTTTTACTGATTTAAACTTAGTAGGTGGATCAAGGTATCGGGCCAAAAAGTTATATATTTCCAATCGAATCTCCCGGGCTACTTTGGTATCCATTCTATTAAAAGAGTGGCCACCAGGAATTTCTTCGTAAATTTTATACTCAAACTTCTTACCATCTGCTTTTAGTCCTTTTATTAAATGTTCTACTTCCAGCACATTTACGTCAGCATCGTTTGTATTTGTATGAATTAATAGGGGAGTTTGAAGCTTGGAAGTATGCCAGGCCGGAGATCTTTTTTTATATTCCTCAACGTCCGCGTATGCTGTTTTCCCTATATGGTAATCAGCTGAATACAGGTCACGGTACGATTGCGTTTTATAGCCCATCCTGGCAATTAAATCGCTAACAGGCACTCCTGCATAACCTACTTTATACTTATCGGGATGATCATAAAGATTGAAAAGAGTAATTAAGCCACCGTGGCTCCAGCCTATCAGGCCAACCCTGTTCTTATCTACAATATCATAATTTTCAATCATGAAAGCCCTGCTGGCATCCACATCTTCAACCTCGAGTCCACCGTAATCTATTTTCCGGTAATGAGAACCTCCGTATCCTGTACTTCCCCTATATTCGGCTGCAACTACTATATATTGTTGAGCCATAAGTTCCCGGATAATATGTGTATAATAAGTTCCAAAATTGCTATGTACACCACCATGAGGAAATACAATCAGTGGATATTTTTTTGACGGATCAATATTCTTAGGAACAAATATATAGGACCAGAATTTGACAGGATTTCCTGCACCCTGTGCAGTTGGGTTTTTTTCTTTGCGCAATGGAGGACCTGTCATATATACCTTATCAACAAAAGCCACATCCCCAACCTTATTGTACCAGTACACATCGTCAATGGCTTTCTCGATTTCATCCAGGCGGTGGTTTAATGACTCAAAACGTTTCTCCAGGGATTCGTTTAATTCTTTATAATCGACAACAGTCTCCTGGGCCATAAGATTCCAACCAGGAACAAGGATTAATGCAAGTAAAACGATTTGTTTCAATTTCATTTCTTTGGTTTTAATGGGTAAAATATTCTAAATTTTAAATTTTCCTGAAAATACAAATGTTGCTGGTCCTTCCAGCCATACATTCCTGAAATTCCCATCTGAAGACCTTTCAAAAGAGACTTTTAACTTACCTCCCGGGGCATGTAAATCATAACTTTTTCCTGATCCTCCATATTTTAATGACACAGCAATTGTGGCTGCAACACTTCCTGTTCCACATGAAAGAGTCTCATTTTCAACACCACGTTCAAAAGTTCTGATATTGATGATTCCATCTTTGAATTCAAGAAAATTTACATTTGTGCCATCGGGTTGATACAATTTACTATTTCTTATATCCCTACCCAGCTTATATACATCTATTTCATCTATATCAGTCTGAAATTCCACGTGATGAGGTGATCCAGTCTGAATGAAGTAGTTGTCCCCATTCTTCACGATATCAACGACATCAATCATTTTCAATTTAATAATATTGTTTGATCGGATAGCTTCATGAAGCCCGTCAACGGCTGTAAATTGTACATGGTCAGATGATATCATATTTAACTTGTAAGCAAATGCAACAGCACTTCTTCCTCCATTTCCGCACATGCTAGCTTCTTTCCCGTCAGCATTAAAATATCTCATTTTGAAATCAGTCTCTGGATCTTCTGAAACCAAAATTAAACCGTCTCCACCTACTCCAAATCTGCGGTCACATAAACTCTGAATTATCTTTTCGTCCTTAAAAACATCATTTTCGATCCTGTTGTCAATCATGACAAAATCGTTCCCTGTGGCCTGATATTTATAAAAATCAATGTACATTTTGACAGTTTAGTTAAAATATGTTAATTTAACGAAGTTATACAACATCCATAATTATAGGGCGTTAGTATACAAACTTCTATATTTTGCTATAAATTGAGGCACAATATTTGATGTTAGAATGTTTCTAAATAACTTAGTGTAAATTATGAAATTTTGAAGATGAAAGTTAAAAATTTTATTGTATATTTTATTACAGCTCTTATGGGAGCTACTTTTGCCCTTGCCGGGTATATGATTTTTGTAAAAAAAGATCAAATTGTTGTCCAACCTGAAGTTAAAACAGACACGCATTTTGCCCGGTTTGGAAATCCCCTGGCAAAAAGCACTGTACCTTTTAATTTTACAGCCACAGCTGAGCAGACAGTGAAGGGGGTAGTTCATGTGAAAACACAATCACAGGGAGAGTCAAACGTAAATCCATTTTATGAGTTTTTCTATGGTGACAGGGGGCAACAACCCAGGCCGGTAATGGGTTTCGGTTCCGGCGTTATTATTAGCGAAGATGGATATATCGTGACCAACAATCATGTTATTCAGGGTGCTGAAAAAATTGAAGTTGTCCTGGATGATAAGAGAACTTTTGAGGCGAAGTTGATTGGAGCCGATCCAAATACAGATTTAGCTTTATTAAAAGTTAAGGCAAAAAAATTGCCTATCATTCCGATGGGGAATTCCGAAGATGTTAGATTGGGACAATGGGTTCTGGCTGTTGGCAACCCTTTTAATCTTACTTCAACTGTAACAGCAGGAATTGTTAGCGCAAAGGGAAGGAATTTAGGGATACTGGGTGGTTCCAGATATAGAATTGAATCGTTTATTCAAACAGATGCAGCCTTAAACCGCGGAAACAGTGGAGGTGCGCTGGTAGATACAGATGGTATGCTTATTGGTATTACCGCTGCAATAGTTTCAGCAACTGGTGATTATTCGGGCAATTCATTTGCGATTCCTGTAGATATAGTAAATAAAATTGTAGGAGACCTGAAAGAATATGGCAGAGTACAGAGAGCCATACTTGGGGTAACTATTAGAGATGTTACATCCGAGCTGGTAGAAGAAAAAGACCTTCATAAAATTGAAGGAGTATATATTGATGATATTTCCAAAGGTGGAGCTGCAGAAGCTGCAGGTATTGAAAATGGGGATGTTGTATTGGATGTGAATGGTGTGACTGTCAATGCTGTATCAGAATTACAGGAACAATTCAGTAAATATCGACCTGGCGATGAAGTTACAGTTCTGGTAAAAAGGAACAATAAAACAAAACAATATGATGTTATACTACGTAATTTGGAGGGTGGAACCGATATAGTAAGGACAAGCGATTATGTTCTTGGAGCTAGATTTGTTGAAATTTCAGAACAGGAGTTGGAAGAGTTAAAGATAAGCAATGGTATTAAAATAAGTGAAATGAAGGATGGTAAGCTTTCCGATCTTGGATTTAAGAAGGACTATATAATTGTCCGAATCAACAATTCTTTAATTCGTTCTGTATCAGATATAAATAGAATTTCAGATACTGGTGAAGAGATTAATTCCATTCAAGGTGTAAGGCCTGATGGTATGGAGTTTAGCCTGCGCATTCGCTAAGGGAATACCACAAAATCTACATTATTGTTGAATTGCATCTATAAAAAGTATACCTTTGTAAAAAAGTTGAGGAGAAAAAATGAGGCAGTTAAAGATCACAAAATCAATTACGAACAGGGAAAGTGCTTCACTTGATAAGTACTTGCAAGAGATTGGAAGGGAAGATTTGATTACGGTTGAGGAAGAAGTTGACTTGGCTCAGAGAATTAAGAAGGGAGATCACGATGCTCTTGAGAAATTGACTCGTGCTAACCTTAGATTCGTGGTTTCTGTTGCGAAACAGTATCAAAACCAGGGACTTACATTGCCTGATTTAATTAATGAAGGCAATCTTGGGCTTATTAAGGCAGCTGAGAAGTTTGATGAAACCAGGGGATTTAAGTTTATTTCTTATGCCGTTTGGTGGATTCGTCAATCAATCTTGCAGGCACTTGCTGAACAGTCTCGTATTGTGCGCTTACCGCTTAACCAGGTTGGATCGTTAAATAAGATCAACAAGGCTTTTTCGCGGTTTGAGCAGGAATATGAGAGAACACCTTCTCCAGAGGAAGTAGCGGAAGCGCTAGATCTTCCAAGGGAGAAAGTTTCTGATACCTTACGTGTATCAGGCCGGCATGTATCTGTTGATGCACCATTTGTCGATGGTGAAGACACCAGTTTGCTAGATGTTCTTCCCAATAATGATTCTCCGAATGCTGATAACACTCTGTTGAATGAGTCGCTTATCAAAGAAATTGAAAGGGCCCTTGCTACTCTTACTGAAAGAGAGAGGGATATAATCAGATTATTCTTTGGTATTGGGATTCAAGAAATGACATTAGAGGAAATTGGCGAGAAATTCGGATTAACCAGGGAACGTGTTCGACAGATCAAAGAAAAAGCAATCAGGAGATTGCGACACACATCACGAAGCAAATTGCTTAAATCGTACCTGGGTTAACACCCAAAAGACATATTTTAATAGTGAGCATCCGTCAACTGGCGGATGTTTTTTTTGCATCAATTTGAAGCAGCTTGCTTTTCATTATTCTAGTTCACAGTAGAGAATTATGGATTTGTGAATAGGAAGGGAAACATCAAGATTTACAAACAGTCGGCATAGGCTAGCTACTTTTTATTCAATAACTTCTCAAGTTCATACATCTCATCCCGGAATCGGGCTGCCTCGATAAAGTCCAGCTTCTTCGCAGCATTTTCCATTGATTTCTTCGCTTTCTCAATGGCTTTTCCAAGAGCCAGATCATCCATGTACCTGACAACGGGATCTGCCGCAACATCAATCTTGTCAGGCTCTGCGTAAGCTCTCTTGCCAGTTTTTCCCTGCATTTCAGCCAGAACAGATTTGGTAGATTTTATGATTTGTCTTGGGGTAATCCCCATCTCTTCATTGTATTTCAATTGCTTTTCACGTCTACGATTTGTCTCGTCAATGGTTCGTTGCATGGAACCGGTCATTTTATCGGCATACATTATAACTTTTCCATTCAGGTTCCTGGCTGCCCGGCCCGCTGTTTGGGTGAGAGATCTCTCTGAGCGCAAAAAGCCTTCCTTGTCTGCATCAAGAATTGCTACCAATGATACTTCCGGCAAATCAAGTCCTTCCCTTAAAAGGTTTATACCAACCAGAACATCAATTTTGCCAAGACGAAGGTTTTCCAATATTTCAATTCTGTCAAGTGTATCAATATCAGAATGGATATAGCTGCATTTAAGATCTAGATTTACCAGGTAGGCCGTTAATTCTTCGGCCATTCTTTTGGTCAGGGTAGTGACCAGAACCCGTTCATTCAGCTCAATTCGTTTGTGGATTTCTTCCAGTAAATCATCAATCTGGTTCAAGCTTGGCTTTACTTTAATAGCTGGATCAACCAATCCTGTTGGACGAATAACCTGTTCTACAATAACTCCACCAGATTTTTCCAATTCATAATCTGCTGGAGTCGCGCTTACAAAAATGGTCTGATTAATCATACCCTCAAACTCATCAAAGTGCAGCGGCCTATTGTCCATAGCTGCGGGAAGCCTGAATCCAAATTCTACTAGGGTTTGCTTTCTGGAGTGATCGCCTCCATGCATTGCCCTTACCTGGGGAATACTAACATGGCTTTCATCAATGATCATCAGAAAATCATCAGGAAAGTAATCTAGCAAACAGAATGGTCTTGTTCCAGGAGCTCTTCCATCAAAGTACCTCGAGTAGTTTTCTATTCCACTGCAATAACCCAGTTCTTTTATCATCTCCAGGTCGTATTTTACTTTTTGCTCCAGCCTTTTTGCTTCCAGATGCTTCCCGGTATCTTTAAAAAACTGGACTTGTTTAAACATGTCATTTTCTATCTGAACCATGGCATTCTCTATTCTCGGACGGGTTGTAATGAATATATTTGCAGGGAAAATTACAGCCTGATCCAATGTTTCTATTGTTCGTCCAGTAATAGGATTGAAGGATTCAATTTCTTCTATCTCATCTCCCCAAAAAATCACTCGAAGTGCATTATCCGAGTAGGCCAGGAATATATCAACTGTATCCCCTCTAACTCTAAAAGTTCCTCTGGTGAAAGAAATCTCGTTGCGGGAATATAAACTATCAACCAGCTTGCGTAGAAACAAATTTCGGGTAATGGTTAAACCTTTCTTAATTAATATGGTGTTTTCATGAAAATCATCCGGATTTCCAATTCCGTATATACAGGAAACTGAGGAAACAACCAGCACATCTTTCCTGCCTGATAGGAGGGCAGAAGTAGTGCTCAATCGTAATTTCTCAATCTCATCGTTAATAGAAAGATCTTTTTCGATATAAGTATCTGTGGTTGGCAGATAGGCCTCAGGCTGGTAATAATCATAATAAGATACAAAATATTCAACCAGATTATCCGGAAAGAATTGTTTAAATTCTCCATAAAGTTGGGCTGCCAGGGTTTTGTTATGACTTAGTATTAAAACTGGTTTTTGAATTTCCTGCACCACATTGGCTATGGTAAATGTTTTGCCTGAACCGGTGACTCCAAGTAGAGTTTGGAAACCGACATTTTCCCTGATTCCATTGCTTAGTTCAGCTATAGCCTCAGGCTGGTCTCCTGTAGGTTGAAAATCTGAAGTAAGCTTGAATTCCATAGAATTTTATTTTTTTTGATCGAATAGCCAGCTGTCCAGATAAGCTTCCTTTACGATATGCAAAAGTATTAAAAATATATCCCCTTAATTTTTAATAAGTCTTTTTTCCTATATTTAAATATTCATTTATATGGAAAAGGTATAGTAATAGATAATTGTTTATTAAAATTTTATTTAAATGCATAAATATAAAACCATAAAAATTAATGATTTAGAAGGAGTAAGAATTCTTGCTATAAATCGGCCAGAAGCTATGAATGCACTGAATTCTGAAGTTTTTATAGAATTGAAATCCATTTTGGAGGAATTGAATTCTGGAACAAAAGCATTGATTATTACAGGTGAAGGGAGGGCTTTTGTAGCAGGAGCTGATATTTCAGAGATGGTGAATATGTCATCTAAAGAAGGGGAAGTTTTTTCTCGATTTGGCCAGGATGTATTTTCAATGCTTGAAAACCTTGAGATTCCAGTTATTGCTGCTGTAAATGGATTTGCACTTGGAGGAGGGTGTGAGCTAGCCATGGCCTGTGATATTCGTATTATAAGCACTAAAGCTAAATTTGGTCAGCCAGAGGTAAATTTAGGTTTAATACCCGGGTATGCCGGATCACAACGAATGCCAAGGTTAATAGGAATGGGGAATGCCTTGTACTATCTTATGACAGGCGATCAAATAAATGCAGATGAGGCAAAAAGGATTGGCCTGGCACAAATCGTAGTGGAGCCAGAACAATTAATTGACAAGGCAATTGAGCTTGCTCAGAAAATTAGCTCAAAGGGACCTTCTGCAGTGGGAAAGGTTAAGAAAGTTGCTCGAAAGGGTTTTGATTTGTCTCTGGAGCAGGGCTCAAAGATGGAAACCACAGAATTTGGTTCCCTTTTTGGAAATGAGGGTGCTGAGGGGATGAGAGCTTTTCTTGAAAAACGTAAACCAGAATGGAATTGAGAATTTTTTAAAAAGATTTAAAAATGGAATATACAAAAAGATTGTCGAATGTTTCTGTCCTTGGGGCTGCAGGAAAAATGGGCAGTGGAATATTGTTGTTGTTAGCTCAGGAAATGTATGACCTCTCTAAGCAGGATGGAAATAGTGAAGTTGATTTCAGGCTTAATGCTATAGATCTTTCTGAAGAAGGGCTTCAGGGTGTATTGATTTATGTTGAAAAGCAAACCAGAAGAGGAGCAGAAAGGAAACCGGAAAAGATCAGAAAATATTTTGTAGGTCAGGAAGTCTCAGATGAAGACATGATTTGCTCCTATGTAAGTGGGGTTCTTTCTTTAATTCGAACTAGCACCAATCTTGCAGCTGCAAATGATTCTACTCTGGTATTTGAAGCAGCCAGTGAGGATAAGGATCTGAAGGTTAAGTTACTTTCTCAAATAAATGAAAAAAGTAATTTATCCCCATGGTTTTTTACCAATACTTCATCCATTCCCATTCAGTACATTGATGAGAATGCGAGACTGGAAGGGAAAGTAGTTGGATTTCATTTTTATAACCCACCAGCGGTCCAAAGATTAGTGGAGCTGATCACGACTCAAGAGACTAAACCCGAAGTGGCTGAATTAGCCAATGTACTGGCTGGGAGATTAAGGAAAGTGATTGTTCCTTCAAATGATATTGCTGGTTTTATTGGGAATGGGCATTTCATGAGAGATGCTTTATTCGGTATTTCTGAAGTGGAACGTCTACAAAATGAAATGGCTTATGTTGAATCTGTATTGCTAATAAATACGGTAAGCCAGAAATTTTTGATTCGCCCTATGGGAATATTCCAGTTATGTGATTACGTTGGCCTTGATGTGGTCCAATTTATTTTAAAAGTGATGCAATCATATATGAGTGAGGAAATACTCTCCAGCGAATTGCTTGATAAAATGGTGAGTCTGGGAGTAAAAGGAGGACAAAACCCAGATGGTTCTCAGAAAGATGGATTTTTAAGTTATGAAGCAGGCAAAGTTGTAGGTGTGTATGATATTTTAGCGGAAAGTTATGTGGATCTTTCTACTATTAAAGCTGCTGTTAATGAAAAATTGGGACCTCTGCCTTTAAGTTATAAACCCTGGAAGGAAATATTGAGCGATCCGGAAAAAGAGAAAGTCTTAAATACTATTTTTTCAGAGCTTGGAGAAATGGCTACCTTAGGCTCTGATTTGGCTATAAAATATGGTCTGAATTCAAAGGGTATTGGTTTGCAATTGGTATCAGATAGGGTTGCAAATTCAGAGGAAGATGTAAATAAAGTGCTTCTTACTGGATTTTATCATGCCTATGGTCCTATAAACTCTTATTTCGATTAGCATCCGTGATTATTGAAATTGTTATTCATTTAAATATTTATTTATGAATTTTGAATATACTGAAGAACAGGAAATGATCAGGCAGGCAGCGAGAGATTATGCCCAACGTGAGCTTATCAAAGATGTTCTGGAGAGGGATGAGAAATCAGAATTCCCTACACAACATATTAAAAACCTTGCAGAATTGGGGTTTATGGGTATGTTGGTTGATCCAAAATATGATGGTGGTGGAATGGATACTGTTTCCTATGTTTTGGCCATGGAAGAATTTTCAAAGGTGGATGCCTCTGTAGCGGTAATTATTTCAGTAAACAATTCTCTTGTAAATTGGGCCCTTGAATACTATGGTACTGAGGAGCAAAAGGAGAAGTATTTAAAACCCTCTGCCAGGGGAGAGCGATTTGGTGCCTTCCTTTTGTCCGAACCTGAGGCTGGCTCTGATGCTACTATGCAGAGGACAACGGCCATCCCAGATGGCGATCATTATGTTATTAATGGTGTTAAAAACTGGATCACCTCTGCTAATTCTGCCTCAATTTACCTGGTAATTGCACAGACAAACCCTGAGTTAAGGCATAAAGGTATAAATGCGTTTATTGTTGAAAAAGATAGCCCAGGAGTTAGCCTGGGGCCCCATGAAGATAAAATGGGGATGCGAAGTTCAGATACGCATTCCGTTATGTTCAGCGATGTTCGGGTTCCCAATAAAAACAAACTGGGAGAGGAAGGTATGGGCTTTAAAATAGCCATGAAAATCCTGGATGGTGGAAGATTGGGAATTGCCTCACAGGCCCTGGGTATTTCAGGTGGGGCTATGGAGAGATCTATTAAATATGCGAAAGAAAGAAAAGCATTTGGAACTGAAATTGCCAATCACCAGGCTATTGCTTTTAAAATCGCTGATATGGCAGTTAAAGTTGAGAATTCGAGAAATCTTTGTCTTAAAGCTGCGTGGTTGAAAGACCAGGGCAAGCCATTCGGTATGGCCAGTGCAATGGCAAAACAATATGCTGCCGATGCTGCTATGTGGATTACCACAGAAGCTGTCCAGATACATGGAGGCTACGGTTATGTCCGTGAATACCATGTTGAAAGATTGATGCGAGAAGCAAAACTTACCCAGATTTATGAAGGAACTTCTGAAATACAAAAAATTGTTATTTCAAGAAATATTTTCAGGGAAAGATAGAATAAGATGGTTTTTCAATTCACTAAATGAGTGATGAGATGACAGAAATATATAAACCAAAAAATCATATCCGGATTGTTACGGCAACCTCCTTATTTGATGGTCATGATGCAGCCATTAATATTATGCGGAGAATCCTGCAATCTACTGGAGTGGAGGTTATACACCTTGGGCACAACCGGTCTGTACTGGAAATCGTGGAAACTGCCATACAGGAGGATGTACAGGCTATTGCCATTACTTCTTACCAGGGTGGACATATGGAATTTTTTAAATTTATGTATGATTTATTGGGGAAGAAGGGATATTCGCATATTAAAATATTTGGTGGTGGTGGTGGAGTAATTCTTCCTGATGAAGTTAGAGAGCTTGAGGAATATGGGATAACGAAAATTTATTCACCCGATGATGGTCGTAAAATGGGTCTACAGGGAATGATAAATGACCTGATTGAAAAGTCTGATTTTCGATTGGATGCAGGTTTCGATATGGCTGTGAAGGATATTCATTCAAGCAATCACAATGTGCTTTCAAGACTGATAACTCTTGCAGATAACAAATCAAGCTCTATAAAGTCAGTTTTTAAAAAACTGGAGAAAGATTGTAGGAAAAAAACTGCTTTTGTGCTCGGATTTACCGGGACTGGTGGAGCTGGAAAATCCTCATTGTTAGATGAGTTTATCAGAAGGTTTACTGATGATTTCCCGGATAAAACAGTGGCAATATTATCGGTTGATCCGACAAAAAGAAGAACTGGTGGAGCCCTTTTGGGAGATAGGATTAGGATGAATTCTATATACTCTCCCAATGTTTTTATGAGATCGGTTGCAACAAGACAATCGAATCTGGCATTGTCAAAGTCAATTAAAGATGTAATGTGTATCCTCCGATCCGCCAATTTTGATTTGCTAATATTGGAAACCTCCGGAATAGGTCAGTCTGATACTGAGATTGTTGATTTTAGTGACCTTTCAGTTTATGTGATGACTCCTGAATATGGATCGGCTACCCAGCTGGAGAAGATTGATATGCTAGATTTCGCAGATATTGTGGCCATTAATAAGTTTGATAAAAGAGGGGCTCTTGATGCTTTAAGGGACGTGAAAAAGCAGGTTCAAAGGAATAAGGGTCTTTTCCATATGGATCCTGATGAGATGCCAGTGTATGGTACTGTAGCTTCAAATTCCAGGGATGCTGGGACAGATCATTTTTATTTTGCTTTACTGGAAAAAATTCACAACAGATTAGAGAAGGATTTTGATATTACATCACTTCAGAAAAGTGCGGCATATTCAAAAACCATAAATGTTATCCCTGAAAACAGAGTTCGTTATTTGTCTGAAATTGGTGAGGTTGTTAGTAAGTATAACGAAGATGCTGCTATGCAGGCAGATATAGCAGATCGTTTATACGGTTTGAAACAAAGCATCGAATTATTACATCCGGAAAAAGATTTGCAGGTAATTAAACAGCTGCAAAAAATATACAAGGCAAAAGAACAAAAGCTGGACCCAGAGAATCTCAGGAAATTGAAAGATTGGTCTTCCATTCAAAAATCATACAAAAAAAGCAAATTCATTTATGAGGTAAGAGGGAGTGAAATAAGTGTGGATACTTATTCTGAGTCCTTATCCCATCTTAAAATTCCGAAAATTGCTACTCCACGTTACCGCTCATGGGGAGATCGATTGTTATGGATGCTAAAAGAAAATTTTCCAGGCATTTTTCCATTTGCCGCTGGGGTCTATCCATACAAACGGGAGAATGAAGATCCCACAAGAATGTTTGCAGGAGAGGGGGGACCGGAAAGAACCAATAAACGTTTTCATTATCTTTCATATGGACAACCAGCACACAGATTGTCCACAGCATTTGATTCTGTAACATTATATGGGGCCGACCCTGATGTCCGGCTTGATATTTTTGGGAAAGTTGGAAACTCTGGTGTTTCAGTTGCTTGCCTGGACGATGCTAAGAAGCTCTATTCAGGTTTTAATTTATTAGATATTTCGACCTCTGTTTCCATGACTATAAATGGTCCTGCACCTATTATGGTTGGATATTTCATGAATTCTGCAGTTGATCAGCAATGTGAAATTTATATTCGGAAAAATGGCCTGGAGAAAGAAGTACAGAAAAAGATCGATGCATTATATAAGAAGATTAGTGCCATTCCTCCAAAATTCAATGGAAAACTTCCAAAAGGGAATAATGGACTGGGGCTATTCCTTCTGGGCGTAACGGGTGACCAGGTGTTGCCTGGAGAGGTGTATTCGAAAATCAAAAAGAATACTATCTCCAAAGTAAGAGGGACTGTACAGGCGGATATCTTAAAGGAAGATCAGGCCCAAAATACCTGTATTTTTTCTACTGATTTTGCCCTTAAGTTGATGGGTGATATTCAGGAATACTTTATTGAAAATAAAATAAGGAATTTTTATTCTGTATCTGTGTCTGGTTATCATATAGCTGAAGCTGGAGCGAACCCAATAACACAATTGGCTTTTACCCTCGCCAATGGATTCACATATGTGGAGTATTATTTATCTAGAGGAATGAAGGTGGATGACTTTGCACCGAATTTTTCATTTTACTTTTCAAATGGTCTCGATCCAGAGTATACAGTTATTGGCCGGGTTGCAAGAATTATTTGGTCAAAAGCAATGAAATATAAGTATGGTGGGAATGAGAGGTCCCAGAAGTTGAAATATCACATTCAAACCTCAGGGCGGTCATTGCATGCTCAGGAAATAGAGTTCAACGATATACGAACAAGCTTGCAAGCCCTGAGTGCCATATATGATAATTGTAACTCTCTGCACACAAATGCTTATGATGAAGCGATTACCACACCTACCGAAGAATCAGTGAGAAGGGCAATGGCCATCCAGCTGATAATAAACCAGGAACTTGGTCTGGCAAAAAGTCAAAATCCATTACAGGGATCATTTATTATTGATGAGCTTACAGAATTGGTTGAAGAAGCAGTATTAAGTGAATTTGAAAGGCTTACTGCCCGGGGTGGGGTACTTGGGGCAATGGAAATGATGTATCAAAGAAGCCAGATACAGTCAGAATCGCTTTACTATGAAAGTAGGAAAAATGATGGAAGTTTGCCTCTTGTTGGCGTGAACACATTCCTTTCTCAGGAAGGATCACCTACAATTGTCCCTGAACAGGTGATAAGAGCAACATTAAGCGAAAAGAATTTCCAGGTAAAAATGGTTAAAGATTTACATAAGCGCTTCCCTGATAAAACAAAAAGTGCTTTGGGAAAATTGAAAGAGGTAGCATTGAAAAACGGTAATGTCTTTGAAAGTTTAATGGAAGCCACTAAGTTTTGTAGTATCGGACAGATCACCCAGGCTTTGTATGAAGTGGGAGGACAATATCGAAGGAATATGTAAATACTTTTTTTAGAATTTGTAACTTTGGACAACTTAAAATACCTAAATCATGGACGTAAAGTCGATTAACCTGGCAAACATTTTATTGGTTGCGATAAATCCTCGAGTTATATATACCCAGGTAGGAGTATACAGGCTTGGAAAAGCTATCTTTTTGAAAAGGATTGCTCATAAAGAAGAAGACCTGGCCAGCTTCAAGAATATTATTGATCAGACTAAATACCGTTCAGATCTTATTCTGGCCGCATTAGCCGATAACGAGATTGCCTTCGATGAGATAAAATTGGTTATGGGAAGAGGAGGATTGATACATCCTGTTGAACCAGGTATTTATCAGGTGAACGAGAAGATGAAACAGGACCTTATTGGAAGCAAGCTGGGAGAGGATATAATTAACTTAGGAGGATTAATTGCTGATGATATTGCTAGTCGATTACCTGATGCAAAAGCATATATTGCAAACCCTGTTGTTGTTGATGAGTTTTGTGACCTGGCAAGGGTATCAGGCCATCCACTTATTAAGAAAAAATCGATTTATCATGCTTTGAACCAGAAATATGTTGCACGGAAACATGCACAAACTGTAGGTAAAAAATATGAAGACATGAAATTGATTGTGGCCAATCTGGGCCGTGCAATTACAGTCGGAGTTCACTATCATGGAAGAGTAATTGATGCCACCCAGGGATTTGATGGTGATGGACCATTTTCACCTATAACCTCAGGATCATTGCCTGTAGGAGATTTGATCCGACTTTGTTATAGTGGCGAATACACTGAAAGTGAGATGTTAAAGATAGTCCGGGGAGAGGGTGGGCTTTTTGCTTACATTGGAACTTCTAGTGGATACGAGGCTGATAAAAGAATTCAGAATGGTGATGAAGAAGCCAGGTTTTATTTTGAAGCTATGGCTTATCAGATATCAAAACATATTGGTTCTATGTGCATGACTTTAACGGAGAAGGTGGATGCTGTTCTGATTACCGGGGCCATGGCCAATAGCAAAAATTTGGTAGATATGATCGTTAAAAGGATCTCTAAAATTGGCGATATCCATATATACCCAGGTGATGATGATCTGGATGCCCTGGCATGGAATGGAACAATGATGTTGAAAGGGGAATTGCAATCGAAAGAGTATTAAGCTGAATAGGAAATTAGTTATTTGGTTTTACTTAAAACCATTCCCTCGGGCATCTGCACAGTTATAACTTCTCCCTGTGCACATATTTCTCTATTTGCTAATAATCTTGCACTTACAGTAACTTTCCGCCCTTTTATTTCTTTGATAGTTGCTCGTATCTCTAATTCAGTCTCAATAGGAGTTGGTTTAAGATAATCGATTTTTAATGAGGCTGTTAAGAATCGGATGGCAGGAAATGTATCCATGGTTCTTTTCTCTTCACGATACTTCGCCGCTGCAGCTGTCCCGGTGCAATGGCAGTCGATTAAACTAGCAATTAGTCCACCATAAACATATCCAGGTACTGCTGTATGAAAAGGCTCTGGTTTAAAGATGCTTACAGTTTCTTCCTTATCCCAATATGTTTTTAGTGAATGTCCGTGATCATTGAGTTTTCCACAACCATAACAATGTGCAAGATCATCAGGATAATAATCCTGGAAAGCTTTTGTTCTCATTTTAAAAATTTTAAATAAAAGTACATAATTATAGAAACTTTTAAAAGTTGACCAATCGATCTAGGAAGATAATTTCTATGTCCTTTTACTTATGTTAAATATTAAGGTCTCATCAAATTGGTATTTTAAAACGAAAAATCCATGTTAATTTATAGTTTTGTAAATACTGACAATATATTTCTGAAAAACATAATGGGTATTTTTATTAACTGAAATTTTTTTTGTGAAAGAATCAACACTGAAGGTACTGGTTCAGTTATTTGCATTGGTTGCCAATGTAAATCAAGGGCGAATTAGTGAAAAAGCTGAAGAAATTCTTCAAGATGCCCTTAAAAGAATTGCTGTAAGCGAAAAGGTTACCGAATACCTTAATCTGTTCCGAGGCTATTTAAAACAATACCATAAAATTGATGTTGCCGATGGTGGAAATGTAGAGGGTTTGAAGAAAAGATCATCACAATCGGTTAAGGCGCTCGTAATTTGTGAATATAGTAACAGTATCCTGGAACAGCATGAAAAAATCAGGATAATTAGCCGATTGCTTGAATTTGCCAATGAAGATGGCTATATATCCAAGAAGGAAAAAGACTTTTTAAAAACGGTTAAAGATTCTTTTAATATTAGTGACGAAGAATACAATGATATTTATTTTATGATTTTAAGTCCCTGGATACAGGGTATTCATAAAGATAAATTAATTCTGGTTGATAAAAATGAAATGGAAGCAAGCGGGCAGGTTAAGCACCTGGTTTGGAATGGGCTTGAGGGGCAGCTAATAGCATTGTATATCGAGAGTTCTAACTTTTTCATGTTTAAGTATTATGGGAGTGAGGTTTTGTATAAAAATGCACTAAAAATACACCCCGGAGTTGTTGAATTTTTAGACCTGGACGCCTTTATTAAAGGAGCCAGCATTACACCCATTTATTTCAGTACTCTAACTTCACGATATTTCCAGGGGACAATAAAGGGCAACCTGGAGTACCTGGCTGATAATGTAGAATACCATTTTCACAATAGTGAAAATGGTGTCCAGGAGTTTACATTTAAAGGTAGTGCAGGGGAGTTAGTTGGAATTGTTGGTGGGAGTGGAGTAGGAAAGTCCACTTTATTAAATGTTTTAAATGGATCCTTGATTCCGCAGAAAGGGAACATTTATGTTAATGGCTACGATCTCTACTCTAACAAAGAAAGACTTGAAGGTATAATTGGGTACATTCCCCAAGATGATCTTCTGATAGACGATTTGACCGTTTTTGAAAACCTATATTACAATGCGAAGTTATGCTTTAGCGAATACTCTGAAATACAGATTCTGAAGTCAGTTATCAAACTTTTAAAGAACCTTGATCTCTATGAAATAAGGAATTTACAAGTAGGGAATCCCCTTGAAAAGTACATTAGTGGAGGGCAACGCAAGCGATTAAATATTGGATTAGAGTTACTTCGGGAGCCACTCATCTTATTTGTTGACGAACCTACATCGGGTTTGTCTTCCAGGGATGCTGAAAAGGTAATGCGGCTGTTAAAGCGGCAGACATTTGCAGGCAAAATTGTTCTTGTGAATATTCATCAGCCCTCTTCTGATATTTTTAAACTTTTTAACAGCATAATGGTTATGGACAAGGGGGGCCATATGGTTTTTCAGGGAGATCCTCTTGATGCACTGGTATATTTTAAGACGGAAAATAACCAATTGGATGCAAAAGAAAGTCAATGTACAACTTGTGGGAATGTAAATCCGGAGCAGATATTGGGGATAGTTGAATCAACCTTTGTTAATAAATATGGCAGATTTACCGATATAAGGAGGTATACTCCCAAAGAGTGGTATGTGAAATATAAGGATAATATTGAGGAACAAGCTGCATACAAGCCAACCAGAATTAAATTGCCTGAGATTAGTTTTAGGATACCGGATCTTTGGAATCAGTTTAAAATATTTGTGGCCAGGGATGTTAAAGCAAAGTTAGTAAATAAGCAATACTTGCTTATCACTTTCCTGGAAGCACCTTTACTGGCTATAATAATTGGATATTTTACCAAGTATTTTAGTGGATCTGAAGATAATCCGGATATATATACATTCATGGGGAATGATAATTTGGTTTCTTACTTGTTCATGGCTGTTATAGTTGCCTTATTTCTGGGGATGATAGTGAGTGCTGAGGAGATTATTAAAGATGCCCGGCTATTGAAAAGAGAGTCATTTCTTAATCTCAGTCGTTTCAGTTATATTAATTCAAAAGTATTTATATCCCTTACCATTTCAGCCATCCAAATGATATGCTTTGTTATTGTTGCGAACTATATGCTTGAGGTAAGAGGAATGAATCTGAAATATTGGTTGATCTTATTTTCCGCAGCCTCACTGGCAAATTTGATAGGATTAAATATTTCTGCTGCTTTAAAATCTGTGGCCAGTATTTACATAGTAATTCCACTCTTATTGGTTCCTCAAATTCTCTTTAGTGGAACAGTTGTACCCTTTGATAAATTGCGAAGCTTAAAAAAGCATTCTAAGAATGTTCCCTTAATTGGAAATGTGATGACCTCGAGGTGGGCATTTGAGGCATTATCAGTAAACCAGTTTAAGAACAATAAGTTTGAAAAGAACTTTTTTGATGTTGAAATGCAAATGAGTACTGCCATGTTTAAGAATGCATTCTTATTTCCAAAAATTAAAGGATTAATGGATGAGTCTAAAAGATTAATAGGAGGAAATGAAGATAGTACCAGAGTAGCCCATAATTTGAGAGTGGTTCAAAATGAATTGAATGACCTGGTTAAGGAAACAGGGATACATCCTGGGCATGTTATTCGGCAGTTAGACCCGGAATACTTTACTACAGTTGTGCAAGCAGATATTGAGCAATACCTTGATTCACTGCATTATATTTATCAAATGCAGGGTAATCTCGCATCTAGAAAAAAAGATGCTGTTTATGTGCAACTTGAGGAAGAACTGGGAGGGAAAGATGGTATAATGAAATTTCAGAATGATTATATGAATAATAGCATTTCGAACCTTGTACTGAATCGGAATCATCTACAAAAAATTATTGAGATCGATGAGCACCTGATCCAGAGGATGGACCCTATCTTTGATAAACCTGATTCAAGAATAGGCCTTGCCCATATGTTTGCTCCAATAAAAAGATTGGGTGTATTTGAAATTGAAACATATTGGTTTAACTTGCTGGTAATATGGCTAATGGCTTCATTTGCGTACCTGGTGCTATATTATAATTTACTTCAGCGTTTTGTTTATACAGTTAATTCTTTTAACATACGTAGACTGGACAGGATTAGAGCCAGGCAGCAGAAATGAAGAGAATTGTAGATAAGCGGTTTTATCCTTAAAAAATAATACAACTGTTATTGTGTACTAAAACTTGTAAGTAACAGGGACTTGTAAGAATATATTTCTTGCCCGGTTAGATCCAATCTCGACGTACATGAATCCGGTATAAAATCGCAGCCCAAGGCCAAAGTGATCATTAAAGCTATATTCAACGCCAAGATATAAACCAACATCTACTCGGTGGTAGGTATCTGTTACATCATCTGTACCATCATTTCCAGGATATTCAAGAATCTCTCTTGCCCTCAATAAAAAACCAAGGCCGGGGCCAAACTGGACAGAAATCCTATCATTAAAGAAATATTCAAGCTGAATAGGCAGGCTGATATAGTTATTGTAATTTTTAAACTTTGTATACGATCCAGGTTCATCACGCATGGTCATTCCCTGTTGCGAATAAAAAAGTTCAGGTCGAAAAGCCCATTTGTCAGAAAACTTTATTTGTCCAAAAACTCCAGCATGGAAACCAATCCTATATTGTCCTTCAAAGAAATTACTATTCAGGGTGGAAAAGTTTGGTCCGGCAATGAGACCAAATCTAGCATCCTGCGCATTAACTGACTTTGCCAAAAAGAAAAAAAGAAAACCTAAAAAGGGAAATAGTATTTTTCTATATTTCATAAATATCAAGTTACCAGGTAAAGTATTTACTCAAGAGCAAAGTTATGGATTATTATGAAACTTCAATGGAGAAGTAAATGCATTGTATATGAGATTCTTAAGTCTCTACTTCCTTTTTCCGTAAGGAATCCTGAAAAACACAGAATAGCTCATGCCAAGTGTTATCTTTTTTGCACCTTTACCATATCCAGGAATTAGGTAGGGAGACATTACCGGATCTTCCTGACCAAATAAATACAGTCGCACACGTACAGACCAACCAATATACCAGTTGCGAAAAACTTCAACTCGTATACCAGTTTTTAATTCTGCCCAGTTTCCAGTAAGTTTTTTTGTAGGAAGACTGCCCGATCCAGATCCCCAGTATCCATCATTAATGCTTATTTGATCAGCCTTATGCTCGTATAAGGAAAGTCCATATAAAAGACCAACATACAATGTATTATTCTCGTTAGGCTTTCTTTTAAGTAAGTTATACTGAAAACCCAGGCGGAAGTAGGTGCCTTTAGATTCATAATGATAGGTCTCCTCATCAAAGTTTGTTTTTAATGCACCCATTTCTCCAATTATTGAGAAATTTTTCAATATATCAGAACTCAATGATACCTCATATGCTCCGCTGATTGGATTCCATATTGGTAAGAAGAACCTGGAAACATCAATTCCAACTGTAAGACCACCAACTCGTTTTGTCGAATCAGCTTGCGCATAACTTGACAGAAAACTGCCAAAAAAGAGGCTAACGCACAAAAATCCGTAAATGCTCTTTCGTATCTGCATTAAGTGTATTATCGAGTAACGATAACGAATCTATGAAGTTTGATGTTGTCTGAATTGTGTGGATATCGAAAAACATGGCAAAACTACATTCAGGGGAAACCAGCTCTAAATGCCTGTTATAGATAAAAGTTAGCGTGTCAGCTTTTGAAAAAGCCAGAATCACAACTTTTGTTGAATCTGCAAAAGGATTTAATCTGTAATTTACTTGAGTTGTATCAATACCCTGGTACAATAAACTGTCTTCTTTGCCTATTCCATAGAGGGTTAGATTCTCCATCAAAGTATCTGAGAGTATCTCCGCATTGTAGTTATAGAAACCTGTGTTGACCGGGAATTTTGTAGGCTCATCACAGGGACGATTAATATTACAGGCAGTTAGCCCAAAAATAATAATAAGGAAAACAAACAATCTCATTTTTAATTCTCATTTACAATTTTAGTCCAAAAATGACTACAAAAATAGAGATTATTATTGAAGCTAAAAGATAAGAGTGCCAGAATCTATAAACTGTTGTAATAGTCTACCAGATCAATCAGTTCATTTTCATTCGAGGCAGAAATTTTATTCTTTTTAATAAACTTTGATATTTCAGATTCTTTGTCTGACAAAAGTTCTAAAAGGCTTTTCTTATTGGTTATTTTCTGCGGATGAGCTATTCCAATCTGGATGAAATACTGAGGCTGACGATCAACGAATGTTGCGGGTTTGGCATCAACATAGGGTTTGGCTTGTTCAGCCGGTTTTAGGTTTACTCCTTTTCTCTTCAGTAGTTTACATTCACCCATGACCAATATCTCATAATAGAAGCCTTTTTTAGAATCTACCAGATCCTTATCAAAAAACATAAATACACGATCATCAATTTTTAGGTACTCAACCAATTCGGGATTTGCAATCCAGTATGCATCTTCATCAATTTTAAATTCAATTTGGTCTGAATACAAATCATATCGGAATTCCCCATTATATTTCTTAGCATCCTTTGTGATAACTGAACCTTCCCTAAAATCTTCAAAATAGTAAGGGTTTCCCTCAATGTCAGAATAGGTATCGGCTACTTTTGAACCATGGTTTATCATTCTATGATAATCTCTGATATCATTAACTTCAAGGGACCAGTCCTGGGCAAATAAAGTAGTTGGCCCCAGTATTATTGTAAGCAGAATAGTGTATTTTAAAGTTTTCATGTGTTGGTTTGTATAAGTTGATTTGTTAGTATATGAAATTTGGTATACAAAAATCGCGCCATTGATAGGCAAATCTTACAATTGATTCAGTTTAAATTCAGGATGTATTTTTATTGGATTTGTTCTTAGTCTTTTTCTTCTTCTGATTATTTTTTGAATTTTTAACATAATCCATTAAATAGAACATCTCCCTGGCTATTTGCCGACAAATTTCATCATTTCGAAGATAACTATTGGAAGAACTGTCAAAGATTTGGATATCTTCATAAGGAAGATAGATTGTTTCGTCTGCTCCAGATGGCTGTAAGTTTATTTCGTACAAATCATTACTGCAAATTATAGATGCATAATTCATATCCGGGTTGTTCCAGTAATCATATTTTTTTGAAAATATAAATACATCTGGGTATCTCCGGCCCATACTAAGCAAATATACAGGGTTTTGAGAATACACCTCAGAGGCAGTAATTTCAAATCCAGCTTTTCGCAAAGCCTCCAATATCCGGAAATTGATAGCTGTCTCACTCTCACCTCCTGAAAAAGTGTTAATTTTTTTCAATTTATAATGATAAGCGGCTGCCTGGGCCCAAACCTGAGCAAACTGGCTTCTTCTGGAGTTTAAGGTACATATAAACAAAAGTTGTGAACCTGATTTTTGAGTACTTTTTTCAAGAATATACTCTCCTAATTCTTCAAGTAATTCTTTCCTTTCTCCAGGAATTTTATTGAATTCTGATGGAATTGTTGAGGTATATTCAGCAAGCCTGGAATAAAAAGGTTGAGCTGATACACTATTTAAAAATCCCAAAAGTAAAAGGCCGAATATCATTAGCCCTGTTGATTTTTTTATGAATGTGTACATATAATGCTCTTTTTTTGATTAACAAAAATACGATATTATTTCTAAAATGAATTATTAGCAAAAATCAAGCCTCTAATTTATATTTGGGTTACTAAACCTTGCTGCAAGGCTTATTTTTATTGACAAAAAGTATTTATAATAATTTGGGATGAAGGGTGCTGACTAATTTTTCAGCATTGTTTTTCTAAATAGAAGTACTAACTTTAATGTTTGATGAAACTGTCAATATAGTCTGATATTCGTACGAAATTGTTAATATTTAATTTAGTAAAATGATGAAAGACTTTTATTATCCGTCTGAAGAGGTAGTTAAAAATGCCCATATAAAAGAATATGACTCCTTGTATAAAAAATCAATTGAAGATAGGGAGACGTTTTGGTCTGAAGAAGCGAAAAAGCTTGTATGGCAAAAGAAATGGGATATAGTTCTAGACGATTCCAATAAGCCATTCTATAAATGGTTTGTAGGCGGTAAAACAAATATTATTTCGAATGCCATTGACAGGCACCTAGAAACATCAGTACGGAATAAGATGGCACTGATATGGGAAGGAGAGCCAGGAGATGTAAAAACCTATTCTTATCATGCCTTAAACCGTGAAGTTTCGAAATTCTCAAATGTGTTGTTGGCTATGGGGGTCAAAAAAGGCGAGATAGTTACCATCTACATGCCCCAAATACCTGAATTGGTAATAGCCATGTTGGCTTGCGCAAAGATAGGCTCCGTTCATAGTGTTGTATATGGAGGATTTAGTGTTGAAGCACTGGCAGAAAGAATCGCAGATGCAAATAGTCGGGTTTTGGTAACAGCCGATGGCGGATATAGAAGAGGGAAGCCAACCAAGCTTAAATGTATTGCAAATGAAGCAATGAAACGATCACCAACAATTGAAGTATGTATTACAGTGAAGAGGACAGGTGAAGAATGTTTTATGGAAAATGATCGTGATTTTTATTGGCATGACCTGATGGGAATGCCTATTGCAAGTCCCAGGGCCGAAACAGAAGTGCTTGATGCAGAGGATCCATTGTTTATTCTATATACATCTGGAACTACAGGTAAACCAAAGGGACTGGTTCATACCCATGGAGGTTATCAGGTATATACCTCCACAACATTCAACTATGTATTTGACATTAAACCAGAAGACCGGTGGTGGTGTGCTGCTGATCCTGGTTGGATTACAGGACACAGTTATATCGTATATGGACCGCTAATTAATGGAGCTACAATAATACTTTATGAAGGTGCTCCTAACCACCCCTATCCGAACAGGTGGTGGTCTATTATAGAGAAATACGGAATCAACATACTTTATACCTCACCAACTGCTATCCGTGGATTGATGAGGTTTGGTGCTTCCTGGGTAGATAAACATGATTTGAGCACTCTTCGCTTGCTTGGATCTGTGGGTGAGCCAATCAATCCTGAAGCCTGGAAGTGGTATTATGAAGTGGTTGGAAAGGGAAAATGCCCCATAATGGATACCTGGTGGCAAACCGAAACAGGCGGGTTTATGATTACTCCTTTGCCCATTACTCCACTTAAACCAGGTTCTGCTACCAAACCATTTTTTGGAAATGAAATATCTGTGGTTGATGATAAGGGAAAAGATGTGGCAGCTGGAGAAGAGGGAACACTTGTTATTAAGAGCCCCTGGCCTGGTATGGCAAGAACAATATTGAATGACCCCGATCGTTTTATTGAAAAGTATTGGAAGCAATTTGAAAAACAGGGATGGTACCTGGCAGGTGATTCTGCCAGAATAGATGAGGATGGCTATTTTTGGATAATTGGGAGAATGGATGATGTTCTTAAGGTTAGTGGATATCGTTTAGGATCAGCGGAAATTGAAAGTGCCCTGGTAAGTCATTCATCGGTTACCGAGGCAGCAGCAGTTGGATTGCCAGATGAACTCAGGGGGAATGCTATTCATGCTTTTGTAATTCTAAAGGAGGGAGTTGCTTCTAGTGATTCTTTAGCTGAAGAATTAAAAGAATATGTGGCCAAGGAAATAGGGCCCATTGCAAAACCGTCTGAAATTATTTTTTCTGATGGTCTGCCCAAAACAAGAAGCGGCAAAATTATGCGTCGGGTATTGAAATCGAGGGCGCTGGGTACTGACGAAGGCGATTTATCTACACTGGAAGACTAGGCCCTTTTTTAGATAGGGTAAGCATGTATCCTAAATCAATGGATTGAACCGAGCTTGGAATTTGAACGAATTGTTAAATAAAAGATTGTAATCATATGAAAAAAAGGTTTATAGTACCAGGAATAATATTAGTTTTGATTAGTTTGTCATTGGTTAATTGTAATAAGAGCAAAGAGACTCAATTTGTTATCCAGGTTGATAGTATTCATATTGCCGATACAATTTTAGTCACCGAAACACTGAGGATTGAATTTTTCGGGACAATTGGAAACAATGGCTGCTATGATTTCTCTCATGATGAAACCAATTTTGAAGCGAATAATATTTCTATTAAACTCTGGGGAAAGAATTCAGGTTCAGATAATTGCCCTGATGTAATTGTTAAGCTTGACGGAACATATTATGATATTAACTTTGCCAACTCAGGGACATATGTTGTTGATATTATTCAGCCCGATAATACAAAACTAACCAACACAGTTGTTGTTGAGGATCCTTGATCTCTAATGAAATATGATTCAGGTTACTACAATTAATGTAAGCTTCAGTACGATCTATTTTATTCGTGAAGATGGGAAATATTTAGTGGTGGATGCGGGTATACCCAACAGGTCTAAATTGCTTAAAAGGAAACTGGTTAAAGCAAATATTAATCCGGAAGAAATTTCATTAATAATTCTTACTCATGTTCATTACGATCATGTTGGTAACCTTGCCTGGTTAAAGAAAATCAGCAATGCCCCTGTTATGGTTCATGAGGATGAAGGAGCTGTTCTTGAGAGGGGACAGAAATTAATCCCAAATGGATCTACCAGAATTGGTAAAATTCTTTCAGGTTTAGGAAAATTAGTAAATCCTCTTCCAAATTTTACACCTGTAAAACCAGATTATCTGGTAAAGGATATTTCTACTTTAAGAGAATTTGGTTTTTCAGCAACTGTGATTCCTACCCCTGGCCACACCAGCGGATCAATAAGTGTAGTATTTGGTTCAGGAGAAAGCTTTGTAGGGGATACCTGTTTCTCACTTTACAATAGGAAAAATGTATTTCCGATGTTTGCGAATGATGTTCCAACCTTGCTTCATAGCTGGCAGACTTTAATCGATTCTGAAGCGAATGTTTTCTATCCCGGACATGGAAACCCTTTTGGAAAGGATATACTCAAGACTTCATATTTAAGATGTAAAAAACATACTATTTAGAATTATTAAAAATAATTTTTAATTTTACCTCGTTATTATGGAAGATTTATTTATTTGATTACTTAATTTGCAAAATTTAAAATTATGAAAAAATACATCATTTTATTACTGGTTGTTTCCATGGCCCTTCCCGTGTTTGGCCAACAAACAAAAGAAGAAAGAAAAGCGGCTAAAGAGGCCAAAAAAGCCCAGCAAGCTCAGGCTGATGTTGAAAAAGCTGCTGTAATTCATGCAAGTATTGAAGCCAAACAATTTGTTCTCGAGGCTAATTTTCTTTCTGACAAATATGGTCAGAGGCTTGTTGTTGATCCATCACTAAATTTTGTAGGAATTGATGTTGAAAAAAGTGCTTTCCAGTTTGGAAATGGGAGTGATATTGGATACAATGGGGTAGGTGGTATCACAGTGGAGGGCAGCGCTAACAATTACAAAATGTCCCAGAACAAAAAGGGTATGTACACCATTGATTTCCAGGTTTCTGCCACCGCTGGGACCATATTTGTTGTTTTATCAGTCTCACCTACAGGCGCAGCAGATGCTACAATAAGCGGAAATACTTCTCAAAAACTTATTTATTCAGGTACTCTTGTTCCTCTGGGTGAGTCAAGGGTATATAAAGGATCCAGAACTTTTTAAGTTGGAGATTCCCTGGTATGAAAGTTGCACATATTTCTTGATATGGGCTACATAGGAAAACTTTGAGTTTTTAAGTAGACAAGGCAGAGATGCTTAGTCCTTTATTGATTCCTCGTAGATTGCATCCAGTAGGCTATTTTTTTCCCTGGTGTCATTGCCCAGTTGCCAGAACATAATGCCACCCAGATTATTTTCAATACTATACCTTGTTTTTAGCTTTACCGAAGTAGTATCATCAAATGATATAAAAACGCTGTCAGTCTGGCTGTATAAATATGGTGCTGATGCGATTGGATCCCAAAATCGGGTATATCCGTTTTTATTTTCGTACTCTTTTCTTAAATTGGAGTAACCAGCCCAGCCGGTATGTACTCCTTTGTTGGCCTGGTATAGACCGTTATTTTCTGGAGGTACACCTCTCCATGCTCTTCCATAAAAGGCTGCACCAATTACTATTTGTTTTGGATCTATTCCCAATTCCATACAATAAGGAACTATGGCATCGGCTCCCCTTGCTGAATACTTAATGCCTTTTTGTTCCATTTCCATAGCTCTTTCCTTCATGAATTCATACATGGGAGTACCTTCAATATCTTCCAGTGATACTTTGCCTAAATTGGTATGATGCCCGGTATAGGGAGAACTTCCACCCACAAGGTCATAGGTCATTACGTTTATGTAATCGGCATACTTCATAACCTCTTTTTCATCTACAAAATTATAATAATGTTCCCATCCGGCCGAGGCAAAAGTGAGTGTTAGCTTTTGACCGGTAGCATCCATTGCTTCACGTAATTCTTTCATCAATAAGGTGAAATTTCCTTCATCCTCATCAGGTCTGAAAGGGTTTCCTGCACCAGGTAGACCCGGATATTCCCAATCAATGTCAACTCCATCCAGTTTATACTCGTTTATGAATTCAATGGTACTTTCCACAAATATTTTTCTTGTTTCTGAGCTGGCTGCCATATCGGAAAAGCCTGCACAGCCCCCCCATCCACCACAGGCAATCATAACCTTCAGGTCCGGATTCTTTTCTTTTTGTTCAACTAACTTATGAAGCTTTGCAGAGGATGTTTCATTCACAAATGCCATTTTGTTTTCAATTACCTCCGTAAAAGAAAATATAATGTGGCTTAGCTTCTCAACAGGTAAGTTATCAGGAGGGAAGTTATTTCCAGGTACATAGTAGGCCATAATAACAATATCTGAGGTATTTGCACTTTCGCTGCCAGGATTATTATTTGTACAACTCATAAGAATTACTGCAATACCTGTTAAGATTGCAAAAGAAGTATTTTTCATAATTTTTGTATTAGTATAGTTTCAAGTTAAAATGCAAAGCAATAAAATGGCAATAGCTAAAATAAGTGTTTTTTAAAAAAAGCATCCATATAGTATTGGCAATAATTATTTACTTTTTTAGATAAATCCATCGTATGTGGCCAACCTTTTAGTCTATGATACTCATTTTGAACACCGGCTTCATCCAACCATTTATGTAAAGAGTCTGCTTGGCTTACTGGAACCAGGGAATCTATTGTGCCTTGAAATGTAATGGTGGGAGGGTCATTAGCACTAATATATTTTCTGGGTGATGCATTATTAAAAATTTCCGGATTCTCAGAATAGCTGTACCCTAAAAAGGAAGTACATGCACCTTGTTCCCGAGCGTAAGGAGTCGTCAAATCTACAGGCCCATAAAAGTTTACAATCGCATTCACATGGCTACTGACCGAATCATGACATTCCGTAGTATATTCATTTTCATCTGTATAGCCCAGCATCATAGCAAGATGGCCTCCGGCAGATCCACCAATTACAGCAATCCTATCCGGGTCAATATTATATTTCGATGCATTTGCTCTGATCCATCGAACGGCACACTTTACATCTTCTAGAGCCGCTGGAAATGGAGCTACTCCCGAAAGTCTGTAAGAAACGGTTGCTGTTATATAGTTCTTTTTTGCATAATCCAATAAGTAGGGTAGGTAATCTGATCTTTTTCCTTTTGACCAGCTCCCTCCGTGAATAAATATCAGAACCGGAGCTGCCTCTTTTAGCTCTTTTGATTTGTAGATATCCAAATTAAGATCAAGGCTGTTGACATGCTTGTAGGTTAGGTCTTGAAAAACTTCGATATTTCCTGGAACAGCAGGTTCAGTATCAATAAGGTCAAGAAATTTTAAAGCATATGCCACTTTCAGGAAAGTCTCATTTGCATAACCTCTCGGGGCCTTAGGTTCACTTCGATCACCTTCGGTATTTTGTGCGCAGCCACCCCAAAAAAACTGAGATAGAATAGCTAATGCAATCAGAAACCTATGCATATTATTATTTTATTTGGTTAATGGGTTTGCTGCGTTAAGTGCTCCTTTTACAATGACGTTTCCCAACTCTTTACCATAAAAACTAACACTTGCCTCATACCCACTTTTGTTATATGCCTCTTCGCTCATTATATAACTTATCCACTGGTTTGCCAGGCCACCAATCACCGGGTATTTTACTCCTTGTGCATTCAGGTTGTTTTTAATTTCCAATCCGAGTTCCGCGGTCATTTCCCCCGGGATTCCTATAATTAAGAGGTCGCCAATTTTACAGACTCCAATGGATGTTTTCTCTGGGAATACTTGATTCAGCAATACCTGGATATTTTCTTCATTCAAGCCGTATTCCTCACCTCCGGTTTCCATAAAATCAGGGTGGGCTTTCCGTTCAGGCAATTCTATTATCTTATAATTGTACTCAAATTCAACACTTTTTTCAGGCCTAATATTATTATAAATGTCCAATGCTTTTACTGCCAGATCTCTACCATAATTTTCTGCTTTTTCGTAATGACTACCAGCATTTTTAGCTATTACAGACTGGTCTCCTTCAGCTCCATTGTAGTACATTGCGATGGCATCATGCCCGATCCAGGCTTCCAACTCCCTCTGTAAATAACCAGGCCAGCCACCTGATACCCACATATCGTCTTCATCCATTAATGTGGGATGTCCGGTCCAATTAACCAATGCCGTCATTGGACTGCCATTTATATAATCAATTCGGGTAACTGTTAAATAACTATCTAAAAATGGCTCACCTCTTCTATTCCGATTCATTCCTGCAATAATCTTTCTTTCGGTACCAATTTTTACTTCTTGTAGATCCTGGTCTGCTAATGCAATCAGCTCGCTTAAAGTTTTAACCACATATTCAAGTAACTCAGGTTGAAATATTCCAATTTGGGGCATGCCGAAAATGTTTTTATCATTTAATGCGAACATTTCCACGCTTGTATGTGAGTGGGAGGGAAGAAACATAATGTTTTCTTCAGTCCATTCGTCATTGTTTAATCGCTCTATAACCTGAGGTTTGACATTAGGTGGAAGTCCCAAAATATCAAGTGTGACAAGGGCGTACTTTTTATCTCCCTGTTGCATGATAAGAGCCTTAGCTTTTATATCATCATGCACACCTTTTGCCGGTTTGCTCATTCTTGCACCATATCCTCCCAGGGTATATCCAATCTCAAGGGGAGGAGTTAAAATTACTTCAGCAACACTTGCCTTGATACCATCAGCAAGTACCACATCTGGTATTATACAAATTAGGCAAAAAGTGAAAAATACTTTCAGCTTTTTCATTAATCCCGTTCTTACTGATTTAAGTCCTTGTAATATAATTCCTTGGCCTCTATTGTCATTCCCGGATTATGACACTGGATAGAAAAATATCCTGTACTGTATTCATCGTCTTGGTAGGTCATAACCAGCTCATCGTTTACCCAGATTTGAAGGTCAGGTCCTACTGCCTTAACCCTCATTGAGAACCATTCATCATCTTTGGTTATCATTTTGTCAGCTTTACCTGTTGGGGTTCCTGGTTTCCAAAGCCAACCTGTATAAGCATCCTGGTTGTGGCATATTTGTGCTTCATAACCCCTGGGGTATCCGTCTATATTATCAGCAGGAGGATTAGATCGAAAGTATAACCCACTGTTTGACCCGCCTCCCTGATCGCTTAAACGGAACATACCTTTTACTTCCAGGTCAGTAAGCTCTGGATCAGCATAGATATGGCCGGTCCCATCTTCAGAAGTTCCAATTAAAACTCCATCTTCCACTACCCAATTTGCTTTTCCTCTGACAACCCAGCCATCAAGATTTTCGCCATTGAAAAATGATACCCACTCTGTTTCTTGCGGTTCTTCTTTTGTAGCCGTGTTTTCAGCTTGTTTGTTATTGGATTGGCAACTTGAAAGGAATAGTCCCAGGAAAGCAAGAACTAAGAAAAATGAATTTGTTTTCATATTGATCAATTTGGGATTCATAAATACTGTTAGCAATGAAAAGAAATGCCTGCTATTTCTATTAAATACCATTAGTGATTAGGCCTATATATTCTTTTTAAACCGGTCCATTATTTCTATCCAGTTCGTAAAAATGATTCCTTCATCCTCAAAAAATTGGATTAGATCCGGGTCACCAAACATTTCTGACTCCCATATTCGCTGTTGCCATGAGCCAGTAATACTTTTTAGATTATCTGAACCCACTGATGGATGGAAGATAATTTCAGTCAACCCGGAAGGTAGGCCTTTGATCAAAGCTTTAAAGTTTTCAATCTTTTCTTCATAGGTTTCACCATTGGGAGCACTTGTGAAGTTATCAAGCTTTGGCAGAGAATATTCTCCAATAATTCCAATTACATTTTCATCAATTGGATAGCCTTGTTCAATGAATTTTGCAACAACCACTGAGTCTGACAGATCTATGGCGTTTGCAGGTATGCCATATTCTTCGGCTACCCTGAAGAATACCTCCACGTAGGCTGGTGAACCGTATAAGGTACCCATATGCGTGTCAATGTGAGTGGGTTGATGTCCCATTGCAATTGCTTTGTCAATCTGGGCACGAATTTCTTTCTCAACCTCTTCAGGGGAGGCATTCATTACCACCTGTGGAACATCATGCCACATCATGCCTTCTGGATCAATTAACCCTGGTACTTCCTCAGCTGGAGTAAGCGGTGCCCATCTATATTTTTTCCACTCACTTGTAAGGGTTAGGTGCATTCCAACATCTTCAGTTGGATTTTTAATTGCCCAGTTTATGAAATCATCTGCAGTAGGGCAAGGTGCCATAATTGCAGCAGATTGAATATAATTGTTTTCAAGTAAATGAGCCGTAGCAGTATTGGCTTCTTCACACATACCTGCATCATCGGCATGAAGCATTATAACTTTTTTGCCTGCTGGATAGCCAAGCTTCTCCGCCCAGTTTTGTGGTTCCGCGGCCTCTTCCTGAGCAGGTTTGTTATTTGTGCAAGCACCAATAGTTATAACAAATAGGGCTAAAAAAATAACTCCAAATAGTTGTCTTGTTTTTACTTCCTTTTTCATGTTGTATAAAATTTTATTTAATTATGATGTATTTAACTGTATTATTGGTCTCTGACTTAATAATTAATTTGCTTCGGTTCTTATCAAATGTATAATCAATTGTATCTTCAAGGACCTTTTCATTTAGGCTAACTTTCTTCGGCTTTGATTGCAATTTTACCTGTAAGATATACTTTTTCTTAATACTCTTAAGATTTATCTCTATTGAACTATCTGATTCGATAGATTCAACTTTAGTGCTTTCAATTGTATCAGTGTCATATATCGTTAAATTGCTTTTATTTTCCGGGTATATTCTCATAGTTAGATATCCCTCATAACTTTCATCCCCTATTTTAGTATACTCTCTTTCGATATGCATTGGTATTATTGCACCTTCCTTTATGTAAACTGGGTATTCATCTAATGGGAATTCTTTCTCAAAACTTGCAGGTCCCTCGATTATTTCTTTATCATCGAACCAGTATCTCCATTTTCCTTCAGGCAAATTAATTATATTACTCAGATCATCTTTATAGATAGGTGCAATGAGCAGGTAATCTCCAAACATGTAATGGTATTTCCCTTTAATCGGTTTTTGTAATACTCTCCCTCCTTTATGTCCTTCAACAACATAACTATACATATAAGGGATTAATTCGGTATGGAGCCATGAATATTCTCTGATAATTTCCAGTTCTTCCGGACTCCTCTTCCACAAAGCCCTTTCACCATGGCCACCGTTTAGGAATAATCCACAAAATGTTGAGAACTGTGCCCATCTAATATATAACCTGGGTGGGATATCTCGACCAGAGAAACCTGCAACATCGGAACCAATAATATTGTATCCTTTTTCAGCACTTCTTAAAATACTTTGAATGGCTGATTCAAATCCCTGAATCCCCTTAAGCGCAATATCTTTCTTCTCACCTTCCTTCCCCTCCTGGTTTGCAGATGTTGACCAATGGTGTTCCTGATCACCTACCCAGGTAACTGGTGCAGCATCTATTGGTGCAAACCCTTCCGGGTGAAACCTTCTATCCATCGCTCGGGACAGGGTAATGAATTCAGGGTTTTGTTCTTTCCCATGCAGGAATTCGTTACGATAATAATGATCCATATAAGATCGGGTTGACATTAAACCACTTTTTGTTGATTGAAAGAAAAGTGGAATTGGCCCAAGTTTACTAGTGAAGGTTGTTGCAGATCCGTCAAGCTTCCAGCCATCTATTCCATATTCATATACCTTACTTTGCAATCCATGCCACCATTTTGTAGCATCAGGATTTGAGTAATCTATGTACCCCCCTTTTCCTTTCCACCATTTAACCTGAGTACCATTTCCGGTAAGATAGCCATTGTCAACGGCTCTATTATACCAGGGCTCAGATTCCTGAATTTTTGTGTCTTTACTGTAACTATTTACATTGGGTGTCATCCAGAGGACTACCCTATAGCCACTATCCTGTAGTTTATTAAACCAAATTTCTGGTTCTGGATATAAATCTTCATCTACCTCGAAATCATTATACCTCAAACTCCAGGGACTATCGAGTAAAATTGTTCTAACAGGGATATCGTACTCTGCATATCCGGCAAGTAGTTCATCTACTCTATCGGCTGTATTTACATCGTCTTCCCATAGCCAGCATTCCAATGCCCAGGCAGGTGTAAGTGGAGGATTCCCATGTCTTTGAGCATTGAATGGAACGCCCCAGAGAGGTAGAGCCAGATAAAAATAAAATAATATAAGCAATGTGCTAAGGGGAATTACTAGAAAGTTAATTAGCTTTTTATTTCTTTTATTCCGAATCATTGCATAGGAATTATAAAAATATCAAGTATCTATTGTTCATACACATATATTGGGTTAGTCATAACCCATGCTGTCCATTTTTTATTTAGCATCAGACTTGCAACTATCCGATAATTCCCAGGCTGTGAATGAATGTCGAAATCGTAGGAATATAGATTATCCTTTGTATCTATTACTTTGCCATCCTTCAAAAGAGAAAACTGGACCGGGTAGGGAGAGATGGCCTGAAGTTTTGATGTTGTGGAAACCAATACAGAATCTCCAAGTATACCATTTAGCTTATTTTCCTTGTCTGTAGAAAAGAATTGAAAACCATTTGCCTCTGCAAGATTTTCAAATGCAATAAATGCATTCCCTTCTACCAGGTGATTCTTAATGTCAATACTACTAAGCGTGTCACTGAAGACATGTGTATTTACATAATTGAATGATCCAAAATAGGTGTCTACATCAAAATTGAAAGCCCAGCCCGCCTCATCAGGTTCACCCAAAAGTATTTTCTCTTTCAAACCTGGTTCTTTAATCGCTAGAGTTTCTGCATTTGGTCCCACCCATTCAACTTTTCCGTCATCCAGGTATCTGGCACGAATGTTTTGATTATTATGGGCATCAACAGCAGCCATACCTACAATTTTTCTGCTTTTATTTAGTTTATCCCAATTGGCCAGGATCTCAGTTTGGTCATCATAGAGTTCCCTGAAACACCAGTGCCTGTATTTCTCCCCATTTATTGCAAAATTGATAATCAATGGGACTAACTTTTCCCCATCCAGCATATCGGTATGAATATTGTAAATTTCCATAGCCTGGTAATCCGGATTATCCCAATCATGAGGCTTTTCGGTATGAACATAAAGTGCCAGACCACCACCTTCAACAACTCCCTTAATAATCGAATCCTGGCCTTCATTCCAATCCAGTACTACGCTGTCCATTGGACAAACCATTAAGCCATCACTACTTTCAGTACCCGATTCAATGATGATGCCATCGTAAATACCATGGTAACTGCGGGGAAAGGTGTCCAATTTGCCATGGGCATGATCTGAGAAAAACAAAAAGTCGAGTTTAGCCTTCTTTGCAGCAGGTAAAATCTCTTTTATTGAACCTCTGCTGTCATGCGACCAGTAGGTATGTGCATGTAAAATACCTTTGTATTCAGTAAGTTGGATAAGCTTTTCTGGCTCCTTATATTCTGACCAGATCTCAGCCCTGAGTTTTTCAAGTCGGGGATAAGTAATAAAATGCCTTTTCCAGGATGAAGCAGTTAGCACCAAGAGAAAAACTATAAGAAGAATAAAGAGGCCTAAAAAAGCTGTAAGAGTTATTCGAATAATTTTCCTTGTTAATGGCATTATAAATAATTATTAAACCATTCGATGACATCATTATATGTCTTATCTAAGGGGATATTCCTGTGTTTCGCAGGATACCAGATGATATTTTTAGGTTCTCCAGCTTTTTTGAATAACATTTTACTGGTTATGGGAGGCACTATCTCATCGTTTTCAGCATTAATCATTAAAAGAGGCCTTGGTGAGATTTTGTCTACAAAGTTAATTGGATCAATAATGCTAAGATAGTTCCTGGTTTCAGCATCCATGGCATCAAACCCAAACATTACATTTAAACCGCCTCCTGTAAGCGCAAGTGCGGGAACTTTTACTCGTTCATCCACACCACAAAAAACTGTCCCTATAAATCCTCCCAGGCTTATCCCAAGGAATCCAATTCGATTGGGATCAATTTCCGCACAAGTTGATAGGAAATCTATAGATCTCCTCAAATCAAAAACGGTTTGAGAGATGAGGTCCCGTGTCCAGTATTTATAATCCCCGGTAAAATCCACCTCATAATTCTGTGTTTTGCGTTCGCCATGATTGGCTACATCAATTCTTAATACCGCATACCCTGCCTCAGTAAAAGAAGGGATACCTCCCTCTATATAATCCACTGTTTTCCGGTCGCCAACACCATGTAAAAGTATTACAACAGGCATAGGTTTTTCAGTATCTGTTGGGATACTCAATAAGCCGTAAACTTTTTGATCATGAATACTGTTGTATGAAACTTTTTTGAGTGTGTAATTCACTGAATCAGCCTCAAAAAGAACAGTATCAGAAAGGGGTAATTTAAAGTCATAATCATAATAGGCTTCAATCGGAATCTCCTTCTTACCACCACAGGAGCTGGCAAGTAATAATGAGATGAAAATCAGAATTAATAAAGGTCTGACCATGCCTGTTAAAACATATTATGATTATCCTCAGCTACTTTACTTTAAAGAAGCTCATCATTATCCAAAACGAACATACGAGTACTTTTTGTGTATTCCCCGCCATTTGGATCATTATACTTGAGGTCGATATAAAACGCTCTATACCCGCTATTTGGGAATTTTACATTTTTGGTAAAATTATTTGCTCCATCTATTTTCAGGTCTACTGATTTCCATTCTTCATCCCTGAAATCACGATCTTCTGAGTCTGTCATCCAAAGATAGGCTTCAACTACTTCTCCCTCTGATCCTGCAACATTTAGTGACACTATATTGCCTTCTACTGCAAGGTCCCATGTACAAGAAGGATAGGGAGTATCAGTTAAAGTATGAGCCCAAAACGCACTGAGTGCTCTTAGAGCCTGCTCTCCTCCATCTAAATCATGACCAGCATTAGGTACATAATGAATATAATTTTGTCCTGGTATTGAATCATAGTAGTTTTTAATGGCATCCACAGGCCAGTATTCATCATTGGTCCCAATAAATATCATTTTTGGCATAGTCAATGTTTTCCTGTATGAATAAGGGTCCACCATGGTTGAAATTGCAATACCACTTTCGGTGCCAACCTCTTGAGGGATTTCCAACTTTACATAGTCTTCAATTTGAACACTATACTCTTTCCAAACCTCAATTTGATAATCAAGACTAACTGGCATATTTAGTACATCAATAACCATAGGTCCAATAGATTTCACCCTTGGATCATTCGCTCCTGTAAGCCATGTAGTCCAGCCACGTTTTGAAGCACCTGAAACAGTAAATGTATTTACAGGCTGCTTTAGTGATTCTTTTGAAAATGCCTGAACTACATCCATGGCGCGAACAGCACTTTTAACCATAGGGAACAATAGTGGCCAGGTGTAATCTCCATCATTTTTAAAATTATGCAATGTGAAAGATATCAGTTCGTCTTCAACCAGGTCGTCATATAATGGCTGATTAGGTGTTTGGCGTAATATGGTCACAATTGCGCTGTTTTTAACTGCCAGTTGAGCGAGACTAAGCATCCTTTCGTCGTCCTTATTACTCCATTTGGGCATACCGTCTTTTACACTTCCACCAGTGACAAACAAAAGTGCTCCGTCATGTTCGTTTTCAGAAGGAACAACTATAGTTAGCTGGTGCTTCCATACATGTTCTCTCCATGTCTGAGAAGTAAGAAGAATATCATAAATCTTAACTCCCTCAAGCTCATATTCATCCTCAATTTCCCAGGCAAAAGAGTTATCATCATTATTTAAATAACTTTGCAAAGCCGTTTCAGGGCTAACCGGAAGAGGTTCTTCACTTTTTTTCTGCTTTGTTGAGCAGAATGTGAATAGTAGAGATAATGTAAGAATTGATGCAAATACTAAAACTTTGTTTTTCATTTTTTACTGAATTATTATTATCGATTATTTATTTTGTAATATCTTGAGAAGGTTTCGGACTACTTTCAATCAATTTGATAGATTCATCTACGTAGATTTCACCTGTTCTTTCTCCAAGGCTTGTCCTACTGATATAATTATATCGTTCAAAACTATTAAAATCCTCTTTGGTAAGAATATAACCCATCGCATCATTGGTTAAACCAAACAGAAATGGATGTTTCGTTGGCATTTTACGTTTCAAATAGAAACCTATATTTGGAAGAGCTTCACCAGGAATAGTCAAAACCTGTGCGGTTCCAATATTGAGTAAATTAATATTTGTACTTACAGTGTTATTTTCATTGGTTTTGAAGCCCAATGGTGAATTATTTAAGATAAAAAGCATCAATTCAGAATCAACTGGAAAATCAACTGTCTTGGAGGTGCAAAAAAGATCTGGATTCTTTTGTAGTTCTGCAGAACCAATAATACGTAGAGCTTCATCTGCCAGTAATTCTCCATTTCTGACACATTCTGCCCAATCACTCGCTTCTTTGCCATCTTCAAGTCGGTTGTCGGCGGTTACCATACCTCCCTGGGCACTATTCATGAATAAAGCTATACCTCCAGCTTTTTCCTCAATTCTATCATATAAAGGTCCAGCCATATCTGGAGTTAGGATTCCACGATTTGAGCCGATTATCTCTGGATGTGTGGCATAATTTACAAGAGTAGCAATAACGTTACCTTCAGAGGAAACAGCCTGAATAACACCGCACCTCGGATCATATAACCTGGGTGCATAATAGTTGTATGCGATCTTGCCTTTTGCCTCATCAACGGCAATTTTTAAAGAAGCTTCCTCAAGCTTTTGAGTTGCTTCATTGACGGCATCGGCAATTTGTTTTACACACCAATCAAGGTATTCAAAATCTGCTCCGATTTTACCATTCTCATCCGGGAATCCGTAAGCATCTGGTGCACTATGAGTATGACTCACGCCAATCAAAATATTTTCAGGGGGAATACCCTTAATTAGTTTTCTTGATTTGTCTCCCAGCACTGCTGGCCAGCCAAGATTGTCAATATTTACAATGGCCACCCTGGTATCCCCTTTTTCCAGTACCAATGCGCGAACAAACAAATCTCCTTTTTTCTCTGTTACAGGTTTAGGGGTTCCTACACCTCCAGAAACTGGCAATAAGGGATCAGGAGTTATTATTCGGTAGGCAGCACCTGCTTTAAAAGTTTGGGCTGATATTGAACTGCTAATAATTAGCAAGGAGATTATATATAATAGTTTTTTCATTAGTGATAGATTAAATTAAGTCAAAAACAACAATTGATTTTCTTAAAATTCTAAACAATAGCTAGATTGGCCTATTATAATATAATTGCAAAAGTAGCAATATTGAAGCATTTTTCACACAAAAAAAGAGTATTATTTTATGCGATATTAACCTTTTATTCAGTATGGTTCTTAATTGAATCAAGAATGGTTAAAATACTTTATGTCCAGGTTAAGATATAACAAATAAATCTATTGTATATTTAATAAGATTGTTTAATTTTAATTACTTTTAAGAGTTGGAATTCTCAAATTGTAGCCTAGTTGATATAAATGTTCAATGTTTTATATCATTATTTTATTTTTAGGACTAGATAAAAACTTAGTTAAATCTATACATTAACCTATTTAATTAACCTAAAACATAAATTATGAAACAAAATCGTAATGTGATCGGTTTTTTCTTTTTTGCCATGACGTTATTGATATTTTCGTCTTGTGCTAAAGAGGAAATCCGAAGGACATTCCCACTTTCAGCAAGTATATTTCAAAGTATTGCTGATAAGCAGGTAGCATTTACTGCTTTAACCCATAGTGCCGTTAGCTGGTCATGGGATTTTGGCGATGGTCAAACGAGTCTTGAAAAAGACCCTGTTCATGTTTATAATGATGGCGGATACTACGCAGTTATTTTAATAGCAACTGGTAGTGATGGAAATTCAGTAACATCTGAAGTAGATATTGCCGTTGCAGTTACTCCTTATGTACTGCTTACCGGAGGTCCTACAGCAGCAAATGGCAAAACATGGAAGCTATCTCCAAATCAATCACCTTTTGACAAATTTGCAAATGCAGATGCAGAATTATCCACTTTTGACGATACGCCTGTTCCTCTCCCTCAGGGTGTATTTGATTT